>JBAVTH010000442.1:0-20103 GCA_049696035.1 Ilumatobacteraceae bacterium | reverse complement strand
GCAGCTGTCGACCAGGTGCTGCCCCCACTTCCGCTCACCGCCGTCTGGGCCCTTGTAGCGCAGTTCGTCGAGCGGACGGCCATCGACCTCCAACGGGTTGATACGCCCCGATCGATTGCGGATCAGTGCCGTCGGCACCAGTTCGCGTACGTGTTGGAACGCCGCTCGGTTGTACGGAGCATCCATCCAGTTCGAGAGGTTGAAGGTGCGGGCAGCCATCGTTCGAACCCTAGGCGAGCACGAGCGACTCAGTCGGCAGCGAAGGCGGCGCTGACCCGCGGTGTGTCCGCCAGCAGCTTCTTGGTGTACTCCTCGTGGGGGTTGTCGAGCACCTCGGCGGTGGCGCCCTGCTCGACGATCTTGCCGTCGGCCAGCACCACCACTCGATCGGCGATCGAACGAACCAAGGGCAGGTTGTGAGTGACGAACACCATGGCGAGGCCGAGATCGCGGCGCAGCTCAGCCAGCAGGTCGACGATGGTGGCCTGCACCAGCACGTCGAGCGCGGAGGTGACCTCGTCGCAGATGAGCAGCTCAGGCTTGCTCACCAGCGCACGGGCGATGGCGACACGCTGCCGTTCACCACCCGAGAGCTGGTCCGGGTACCGCGAGGCGTAGCCGGCGGTGAGCGCCACACGCCCCAGCATCTCCCCGACCGCGAGGCTCGCTTCCTTCTTCGATGCGCCGGCGATGAGCAACGGGCGAGCCACCGACTCGCCGATGCTGCGCCGCGGGTTGAGCGAGCTGTACGGGTTCTGGAACACGTACTGGATCTTCAGCCGGTCGGCGGTCGAGCGCTTCCGGGCGGCACGGGCGAGCGCCACGTCGTTCAACAGCACCTCACCGGTCCAGCCCTTGTGCAGGCCACCGATGCTGCGGCTGAGGGTCGTCTTCCCGGACCCCGACTCGCCGACGACTGCGACGCACTCGCCGGGCCGCACCTCGAACGACACGTCGTGCACGATGTGCGCCTTGCCGTAGAAGCAGTTCAGGTCGCGGACGCTCAGGATCGATTCGGCGGCAGGGACGGCCTTCGCCGTCGTGGGGATGTCCTCGATCGACGGGGGCACCACGAACGGCTGGAAGCAGCGGACGACGTGGTCGGGGGCGACTTGCTGCTCGGGCGGAAACGAGGTGGTGCACTCCTGCGTGGCGATCTGGCAACGACCGGCGAAGGAGCAGCCGACCGGCCGCTTCCCCGGTGCCGGAGCGCGGCCGAGCAGACCGACGATCTCGCGGTCGTCGTCGATCTCCGGCGCGGCAGCCATCAGGTGGCGTCCGTACGGGTGAGCCGGGTTGGTGAACAACGCCTTGGTGGGCCCCTGCTCGACGATGCGACCCGCGTACATGATGGCAACCCGGTCGGCCAGGTTGGCCACCACGGCAAGGTCGTGGGTGACGTAGAGCGCAGCCACTCCATGCGTACGGCACAGCTCGCGCACCGTCTGCAGCACGTGCGCCTGCGTGCTCACGTCGAGGCCCGTGGTGGGCTCGTCGAGCACGATCACCGCGGGTCGGTTGGCGAATGCCATCGCCAGGCCCACCCGTTGCTGCTGCCCACCTGAGAGCTGGTGGGGGTAACGGCGCAGGAACTCCGGGGTCGAGGGCAGCAGCACCTCGTTCATCACTTCCTGCATGCGGTCGGCTCTGGCCTTGTCGTTGCCGCCGAAGTTGTGCTGCTCGAGCACCTCCATCAGCTGCTTGCCGATGCGCAGCGCCGGGTTGAGTGCGGTGCCAGGGTCCTGCGGCACGTAGGTGACGAGCTTGCCGCGGATGTCGCGGAGCTGGCGATCGTCGAGCGACAGGACCGCCGTCTCGTTGATGCCGACCTCGCCGGCCGCGATCTCCACACCACGTCGGGCGTGTCCGAGCACCGCGAGACCAACCGTGGTCTTTCCCGAACCGCTCTCCCCCACCAGGCCGAGCAGTTCGCCTGCGTTGATCTCGATGTTGACCTCATCGACGATGTCGTGGCCGATGCCTGCGACGTTGATGCGCAGGTTGCGAACCGTCAACGCGCTCATGCGTCCTCCCTCGCCCGGTCGATGCCGGCGGTGGCTCTGGTCAGGCCGTCGGCGATGAGGCCGGCGCCCACCGTCAGGATGGCGATGGCCATCACCGGCAGGATCACGGGCCACGGCTGGTTCGCCATGCTGCTGCGGTTCTCGTTGATCATGACGCCCCAGTTCGGTTGCAGCAGGTCGGGCACGATGCCGAGGAAGCCCATGGCCCCGATCAGCGCAATCGAGTACGCGATGCGCAAGCTGGCCTCCACCAGCAGCGGCGCTGCCACGTTGGGCAGCAGCTCCTTGCGCAAGATGTGCCAGCGGGATTCACCCAGCGCTTCGGCCGCGCCGACGAAGTCGCGTTCCACCACAGGGGTGACGGCGCCGCGCACCACACGCGCGATGCGAGGTGTCGTGGTGAGCGCTACTACGACGGTGATCAACCAGTTGGTGCGATCGAACGTGCTGAACACCACGAGCACGAGCAGCAGCGACGGGAAGGCGATCGTGATGTCCATCGTTCGCATCAGCGCAGTGTCGAGCCAGCCCTTGCTGTAGCCGGCCAGCAAACCGATCAAGGCACCGAGGACGAGCGCGACCGCCGTGGCGATGGCGGCCATCACGAGGATCTCGCGACCGCCGTAGAGGAAGCGGTTCCAGACGTCGTGGCTGAGCTTGTCGACCCCGAACATCGTGCCCGGCACGTCGCGGGTGGAGGGCTTGGCCCCCTTCACCGAGGCGGTGGGACCCGACGGTGCGATCCACGGGCCGACGATGGCCAGCAGGATGACGAAGCCGCTGAGGACGAGGCCGACCCAGGTGCGGCCCATGCCGAGCGCGACACGGAAGTAGCCGGCCGGCTTGCGCACACCCTCGACCGAGGGGACCGTCGTGGTGGAGATGTCGGAGCTCATGTGAACGACGTCCGCAGGCGAGGGGTGGCGAGAATGGTGCCGATGTCGGCCAGCAGGTTGACCACGACATAGATGCCCGACACGAAGATGGACAGGAACTGCACCGCTGCTGCGTCGTGGCCGATGACGGCGTCGCGCATCTTGATGCCGACACCGGGGAAGTTGAACAACACCTCGACGGTGATCACGCCTGCGACGAGGTAGGCGATGTTGATGGCCACCACCTGCAGAGTGGGGCCGATGGCGTTGGGCAGGGCGTGGCGCCACAGCACCGTGCCTTCGCTGACGCCCTTCAGCCGGGCCATCTCGACGTAGTCGCTCTCGAGCACCTCGATCATCGACGCCCTCATCGTGCGCGAGACGTAGGGGATGACCGCCAGGGAGAGCGTGGCGACCGGAAGGACGAGCTGTTTGAGGTTCACCCAGGGTTGCTCGCCGGGACGGATGCGCACACCGCCGGGGAACAGGTGGAAGACGTTCAAGGAGAACAGGAACAGGAGGGCGAAACCGATGACGTATTCGGGTGTGCCCGCCAGGATCAGGTTGATGCCCGAGGTCGCCGAATCGAAACCCTTGTCGCGCCGACGGGCAGCAACGGCACCGACGACGATCGAGAGCGGGATCGACACGACCGAGGCGACGAACATCAGGAACAACGAGTTCTTCATGTTGAAGCTGTAGAACTCGAGCATCGAGGGACGGCTGCCGCTGAACGCCTTCGGGAAGCGGTGGTGCCAGATCATGTCCCACAGCCAGCTGAAGTACTGGTTCACCACCGGCCGGTCGAGGTTGAGGAGCTTGCGCTTGGCGGCCAGCTGGATGGCGCCCTGCGGGCCGAACGCGTCTTTGCCCAAGATGGCCTGCGCAGGATCGCGCAGGCCCTGCGTGAGCACGAACACCACGGTGGACACGATGAACATCGTGAGCACACCGAACAGCAAACGGCGAAGAACGAACTTGAAGATCCCCATGTAGCCCCCGAGTTAGCGAACTGCCGGGTGGCTCAGGGAGAGCCACCCGGCAGTGTCCACAACTGCTGGTTCGACCTAGCGGTCGAGCCAGATCTTCTTCATGCCACGCCCGTAGTGGTCGAGGTTCAAGACGTTGGGCTGCGCGACGAAGCCCTTGACATCGGACGCGTGGGCGTCGATCAGGTTGTTGAAGAACGGGATGCACCAACCACCGTTGTCCCACTCCTCCTGCTGCATCTTGCCGATGATGGCGCAACGAGCGTCGTCGTCGACCGTCTGCAGCGCCTCGAGGTAGTCGTCGGCGAACGTGCTGTCGGCAGGCGGCCAGTGGGTGTCGGGGTAGGTGGCGTCCTTCAGCGAACCGGCAGCGACCTGCACCAGGTAGGGGCGGGTGCCCCAGAAGTCGGTGGCGAAGGTGCGCTTGCCGTACTCGTCGCCCCAGTAGGTGCCACCGTCGAGCACCTGCGCGTTGACGGTGATGCCCGCGGCCTGAGCCTGCTCGGCGAACACCTGAGCGAGCTCAGGAAGGCCGGCGGTGTCGTCGGGTGCGAACAGGTCGATGGTCATCCCGGCCTGGCCGGCCTCTTCGAGGAGGGCCTTGGCCTTCTCGATGTCCTGCACGCGCTGGGGGATGTCCTTGTTGAAGCACGGGTCGAAACGGCCGTAGAGGTCGTTGGCGACGCTGCCATGCCCGGCGAGCACGCGGTTGACCATCTCGTCGCGGTCGCAGATGAGGCGGATGGCCTGGCGAACCTTCGGATCGTCCATCGGGGCCTGGTCGATGGCCATGGTGATGGTGAGCCAGCTGCCGGCCTCCGACTCGAGGATGGAGATGCCGTCCTCGCTGCCCAGCGCTTCGACCTCACCGAAGGGCACGTCGACGATCGCGTCGACTTCGCCGGACCGCAGCGCGTTGAGCAGTGCCGTGGAGTCGGCGAAGTCGATGACCTGCACCTCGTCGAGGTACGGGAGGCCCCCGCCTTGCCAGTAGCTGGGGTTGCGCTTGTGCACGCTCTCCGAGCCAGGGGTGAAGCTGTCGAGGATGAACGGGCCGGAGCCGACCTGGGTGCTGGCGTCGCCGGCGAAGCGGGTGTAGCCACGGGGCACGACCGTCATCGTGTACTCGGCGAGCACGTTGAGGAAGGTGACGGCCTTCTGCTTCAGCTTGAAGTCGACGGTCTTGTCGTCGACGACGGTCACGCCGCTGATGTCGAGGAGGGCGGCCATCGCCTTGAGCGGGGCCTCGCTGTCGGGGTCGAGGCGACGCTCGAAGGAGTACAGCACGTCGTCGGCGGTGACGGGCTTGCCGTCGCTCCACGTCGGGCCGTCCTTCAGCGTGATGATGTAGTGGTCGGCATCGACGGCTTCGACGCTCTCGGCGAGACCGTGCTCGTAGGCGACGTTCCACTCGGCGTCGTAGTGCACCAGCGGCTCGAAGCTGAGCAGCATGCGCAGCTGATCGGCCTTGGCGACGATGTACTGACCGTCGAGGATGTCGTTGGTGCTGGCGACCATGCCGACCTTGAGCGTGCCACCGGACTTCACGTCGGCCGGGGCGCCGCCACCCGTGGTGGTGTCGGTGCCGGCTGCGGCAGTCGTGTCGGTGCCGGCGGCGGCAGTCGTGTCGGTGCCGGCGGCAGCAGCGGTGGTATCCGAGCCGGCGCTGGTGGTGGCGGTGTCCTTGTCGTCGCTGCCGCAAGCCGCCAGCGCCACGGTGGCACCGGTGCCTGCGAGGAACAAGCGACGTGAAACCGGAGCCTTGAAGTCCGGACGTTCCATGCATTCCCCCTAGGTGAGCGAGCGCCGTAGCCCCTGTGGCCCGACGTCGTAGGCGCGACTATACGCACTTGACGTGAACGGCGTGTAACAGTTGTCTGAACGCCGGTTCAGCGCGTGCTCAGCGTTTCGGTATGACCGTCGACCGACAACACCTGCCCACTGATGAAGCGGGCCACCGGAGATGCCAGGAAGGCCACCGTTTCGCCGATGTCGGATGCGTCGATGAACGACCGCATCGACACCTGGTCGGTGTACGCCCGGCGGATCGCCTCGGGCTCGACACCCACCACGGCGGCCTCGCGAGCGATCACCCCGTCCATGCGGGGGCCGGAGACCGACCCCGGACAGATCGCGTTGACTCGGATGCCGTCCGGCCCGAGCTCCATCGCCCAGGTCTTGGTCAGCCCGATCACACCCCACTTGGCGGCCGCGTAGGGAGAGCGGAGTGGGAAGCCGAAGATGCCGGCCGTCGACGAGATGTTCACGATCGAGCCCCTCCGCTCGCGCAGCATCGGCACCGCCAGCCGAGTGCAGCGGAACGCACTGCCCAGGTTCACCTGCACGCAACGATCGAAGTCGTCGGGATCCATCAGCTCGGCCGCGGCCGTGGGACCCGCCACGCCGACGTTGTTCACCAGCAGGTCGAGCCCGCCGAGGCGCTGCCGCACGGCCGCGAACACCTCGTCGACGCCCACGGTGGTGGCGACATCGGCGACCACATCCGGGCTCGTCGACTGGTCCAGATCGACGACCAGGACGGAGGCACCCTCGCGCCGCAGGCAGGCGGTGATCGCCGCTCCGATGCCGGCTCCCCCACCTGTGACCAATGCGCGCAAGCCTTCCAACGACCCATTGCCCATGACGTTCCTCCCTCCGACCAGGCGGAGCGTAGCCTCGCCCCGACGGCCGCCCAGGAGCTGTCCTCGAACGCTCCACGCTGTACGCTGCCGCACATCGTTTGGATTGATCGGCCGTTCAGGAATCGGTCGCTCCGCAGCAGAGGGGGAACCCATGAACTGGGACGTGTTCATCACATGTGCCATCACCGGTGCCGGTGACACGACGGGCAAGAGCCCGCACGTGCCGGTCACGCCACAGCAGATCGCCGAGTCGGCGATCGACGCCGCCAAGGCAGGCGCAGCGGTGGTGCACATCCACGTGCGCGACCCCCAGACGGGCAAGGGCAGCCGCGACACCGGCCTCTATGCCGAGGTCGTCGAACGAGTGCGGGCCGCGGACGTCGATGTCGTGGTCAACCTCACCGCCGGCATGGGTGGCGACCTCGTGTTGGGCGGCGACGAGCGGGTGCTGCCTCCGAACCCCGACGGCACCGACATGGCCGGCGCTACCGAGCGCCTCGACCACGTGCGCACCATCTTGCCCGAGATCTGCACGCTCGACTGCGGCACGATGAACTTCGCGTCGGGCGGCGACTACATCATGGTCAACACGCCCGGCGTGCTGCGCAGCATGGCCAAGCAGGTGCAGGAGCTGGGTGTTCGCCCGGAGCTGGAGGTGTTCGACACGGGCCACCTCGTACAGGTGAAGGAGCTGATCCGCGACGGCCTGCTCGACGATCCGGTGATGATCCAGCTGTGCATGGGCATCGCCTACGGCGCCCCCGACGACCCCACCACGTTCATGGCGATGGTCAACAACCTTCCCAACGACTGCGTGTTCAGCGGCTTCTCGATCAGCCGCATGCAGCTGCCGTTCGTGGCCATGGCGGCACTCGCCGGTGGCAACGTGCGCGTCGGCCTGGAGGACAACCTCTACGCAGGCCCCGGCGAGCTGGCCACGAATGCGCGCCTGGTGGAGAAGGCCCGCAACATCCTCGAGAACATGAACGTGCGCCTGATGAGCCCACAGGCCGTGCGCGACAAGTTGCGGTTGGTGAAGCGCTGAGATGAGCCCGATCCCCGGTTTGGAGTGCGTCGGCCTGCTCGGCGGCGGCGTCATCGGCGGCGGCTGGGCCGCCCGGTTCATGCTCAACGGCGTCGACGTGAAGCTGTACGACCCGGATCCTCAGGCGCCGCGCAAGGTGGGCGAAGTGCTCGACAACGCCCGCAGGGCGATGCACAAGCTGGTCACCTCTCCCCTGCCGGTCGAGGGCACGCTCACGTTCGTCGACACGCCGGAGGAGGCCGCCACCGGCGTGCAGTTCGTCCAGGAGAGCGCTCCCGAACGCCTCGAGCTGAAGCAGATGCTGCTGCAGCGCGCCAGCACCGCTGCCGGGCCGGAGGTCGTGTTCGGCTCCAGCACCTCCGGCCTGCTGCCCACGCAGATGCAGCAGGGCATGACCCACCCCGAGCGGCTGGTCGTCGGGCACCCGTTCAACCCCGTGTACCTGCTGCCGTTGGTCGAGGTCGTCGGTGGCGACCTCACCTCCACCGCTGCGCTCGGCGAAGCCGCCGCGATCTACGAGTCGCTCGGCATGCAGCCCGTACGGCTCGAGCACGAGATCGACGGGTTCGTCGCCGACCGCCTGATGGAGGCGCTCTGGCGCGAGGCGCTGTGGCTGGTGAACGACGGCGTGGCCACCGTGGAGGAGATCGACGACTGCGTGCGCTACGGCGCCGGCCTGCGCTGGAGCTTCATGGGCACGTTCCTCACGTATCGGATTGCCGGCGGCGAAGCCGGCATGCGTCACTTCATGGCGCAGTTCGGCCCCTCCCTGAAGTGGCCGTGGTCGAAGCTCACCGACGTCCCCGAGCTCACCGAAGAGCTGCTCGACATGCTCGTCGCGCAGAGCGACGAGCAGGCGCGCGGCCGCACCATCCGCGAGCTGGAACGCCACCGCGACGACAGCCTCGTGGCGGTGATGCACGGCCTGCGCGCCACGCACAACGGCGCCGGGTTGGTGCTCGACCGTTATGAACGCCAGTTGTTCGCCCGCGCCGGGGCACACCACGTCGAGCACGATCTCGATGCACCTCTGCGCCTCTACGAGGCAACCGTGCCCGTCGACTGGGTCGACTACAACGGCCACATGAACGACAGCCGCTTCTTCCAGGTGACCAGCGAGGCCGGCGACCGGCTGATGCGGTTCATCGGCGTCGACGAGGAGTACCTCACCCACAGCAGCTACTACACGGTGGAGAGCCACGTGAACTTCGGCGCACAGGCCAAGGCCGGCGACCGCTTGTACGCCACGGTGCAACTGCTGTCGCACGACGCCAAGCGGCTGCACCACTTCACGAGCATCCATCGAGCCGACGACGACACGGTGGTGGCGACGGCGGAGCACATGATGCTGCACGTCGACACGGTGGCCGGCAAGTCGTCGCCGGCAGCGCCGGCGCTGATCGCGAAGCTCGACGAGTTGGCCGCCCACCACGGTTCACTGCCCGCGCCGGCCCACGCCGGCCGGTTCGTCGGCCAGCCGCGCGCCTGACCTCGCCCTCAGGCGCGTTCGCGGTCCCAGGTCGTCGCGGTCACACCGCGGTCGCGAAGGGCGTCCTTGCGCACCTTCTCCGTCGGGGTCCTGGGCAGCTCGACCACCACGTCCACGTAGCGCGGCACCATGTGCCGCGCCATCCGCTCGGCGCAGAACTCGGTGAGCGCGCTGCCGTCCAGCACCTCGCCGTGACGGAGCACCACCGCCACCATCACGTCGTCCTCGGTGAGCTCGCTGGGCACGCCGAAGGCCGCCGCGTCGAGCACTGCAGGGTGCAGCTTCACCACCTCCTCCACCTCGAACGCGGAGATGTTCTCGCCCCTGCGGCGAATGCTGTCGGCGCGGCGACCGACGAAGTAGTGGAGACCATCGGCATCGCGACGGGCCAGGTCGCCCGTGTGGAACCACAGGTTGCGCCGCGACCGCACCGTCGCTTCCGGCATGCCGAGGTAGCCGTCGGACATCAGCGACGGCTCGTTGGGCCGCACGGCGATCTCGCCCACCTCGCCAGGCGCGACCTCGAACCCGGCGTCGTCGATCAGGCGCACGTCGTAGGCGTCGACAACTGTGCCGCACGACCCCGGCCGGCGCGGCACGTCGACGGGGTGGTACATCGGGATGCCGGCATCGGTGCTGCCGTAGAGCTCGACCAGCTGCACGCCGAAGCGGCGCTCGAAGTCGTCGGCCCAATCGGGCACGGGCACGCCCCAGGCCAGACGCGCCGGGTTGGCGGCGTCGGCGGCGGCGGGCGGCTGCTTGTAGGTCATCGTCAGCGTCGCACCCATGAAGTCGAAGACCGTGCCACCGAAGCGACGCAGCTCCGGCCAGAACCCGGAGGCCGAGTAGCGCTCGCCGATCGCGGCAGTGGCACCGAGAGCGAGGGCCGGGGCGACGGTGAGCACGGTGGCGTCGATGTGGAACAGCGGGAACGGGCAGTACAGGACGTCGTCGGAGCGCAACTGGAGGTGTTCGATCATCAGCTCGGCTTGGCGCACGGTGTAGCGGTGAGAGAGCACGCAACCCTTCGAAGGGCCGGTGGTGCCGGAGGTGAACAGGACCATCGCCGGGTGCGCCGGTCCGTGCGCGGCTGGAGCGCACGACGTCGTGGCGACCGCGAGCTCGGCGAGATCGTGATGCTCGCAGTTCGCAAGTGCAGCGACGCCGCGGGCGCCACCGACGTGGACCACGCGCTGCAGCGCGGTGACATCGGCCGCGACCTGGCTCACGGCCTCGACGAGCGAGTCGTGCAGCACCAGCGTGTGCGCATCGGTGAGACACAGCGCGTGCTGCAAGGCAGGCCCGCGAAAGGCGGTGTTCAACAGGCAGGCGATGGCGCCGAGCCGGCACAGCGCGAGCCACGTGATGACGAACTCGGCAGAGTTGGGCAGCAGCACCGGCACCACGTCGCCGGGCCGCACGCCGATTCCTGCGAATCCCCCGGCGAGCCGCTCAACCGCCGCGTGCACCTCGGAGAACGTGCGGTCACCGTCGGCGAAGCGCAGGAAGACGGTGTTCGGGTGGCTGACGGCTCGAGCCGCGAGCAGTTCGTCGATCGTCGGCCCGAGGCCACGAGCCTCGCCGGCATGGGAGAGCATCGCCGTGTCTTACTAGATTCGCCACGTGCCCAGCAGCTTCTTGTACCCAACAGTGCTGTCCAGCCTCACCGCCGACGGCGTGCGCACCATCACGCTCAACCGGCCCGGCAGCCTCAACGCGATGAACCGGCAGCTGATCGACGACGTCGCAACCGCGTTCGACGACGCGCATGCCGACAGCACCACCCGGGCCATCGTGTTCACCGGAGCCGGTCGAGCGTTCTGTGCCGGCGACGACCGGCGCGAGCACGTGCACCCGGAGAACGAGGCACAGGCCCGCGATCTCGTGGTGGCCATCCAGCGCGCCACCGAGGCCATCGTGTTCGGCGCCAAGCCGGTGGTCGGCGCGATCAATGGGTGGGCGGTCGGCGGCGGATTCGAGTGGGCCATCAACTGCGACTTCCCGATCTGGGCCGAGAGCGCACGTGGGTTCTTCCCCGAGGTGTCGCTGAACCTGTTCGTCACCGGAGCGGTCAGCTCGTTGCTCCCCGCTCTCGTCGGTTTGAACACCGCCCGCGAGATGCTCTTCCTCGGTCGGCGCTACGCGGCCCCCGAGCTGCACCGGCTCGGCGTGGCGTGGCGTGTCGTCGAGGACGAACGGCTGCTCGACGAGGCGATGGCCGTCGCCGCGCAGCTGGCCGCACTGCCGACGTTGTCGGTGCAGGCGATGAAGCGCACGCTCAACCGAACCGCAACCACCGACCTGCGCGCCGCCCTCGCGTTCGAGACGGAGGCGACCGTTGCCGGCTTCCTCGACCCGCTCACCACTCAACTGCTCACCGACTTCGGCTGAGTGCTCCCACGTGAGGGGCTGTGCGGCAGCCGCCCCGCCATCGACGGGTTCGATGACCGCCTCCATGCACGAAGGCCACGGATGCCACGAAGGCCTCGGAGCCGGTTCAGCGAGTGCGTGGCAGCGGACGGGCGTCGAACCCGGGGCCGAGGAGCCGCGCGGCCTCTCCCAACCACACCCGCTCCACCCGGTCGCGAGTGACGCCTTTCGCCTTCAGCACCAGCAGCGGCGACAAGCCGTCGAGCAGACCGGCGAGCACGAACATCGTCTCGTCGGCGTCGGACTCCACGAACTCACCCGAGTCCTGCCCTTCTCGGATCACACCTCGCAACGCGGCGCGCCAGCGACGATCGAGACGATCGCGCTCGGCAGCGGCGGCCTTGTCGCGCAACGCCAGCACGCACAGCTCCATCCACAGCTTCCAGTCGTAGTGGTGCAACATCGCCTCCACCAGGACGCGCAGGCGCTCCGAAGCTGTCGCCTTGGCCTCCGCCTTCACGGTGTAACGATCGTGGAACTCCTGCTCGCGCAGCCGCAGCGCCTCAGCGAGCAGTCCGTCCTTGCCGTCGAACCAGTAGAGGATCGCAGCCGGGCTGGTGCCGGCAGCCGTGGCGATGTCGACGACCCGGCTGTTCGCATATCCGCGCTCGGACAGCACCGAGGCCGCAGCCGAGAGGATCTGCGCCTTGCGAACATGGTCGAGTCGGGGTCGCGGCATCGCAGCAGATCCAATCCTGAATGTATATTTAGTCAATGACGTTCGTCGCCGTGACCGGAGGTGGAAGGCGCGCCGCCGAGTGGGCCACCCGCTTCCTCGCCTCCGGTCTCGATGTGGTGGTGGATGATTCCACACTTTGCGATGCAGTTGTTGCGTTGTGGCCGCAAGCGCAGCGAATGGGCCTGTTCCCCGGCTCCGATCTGGGCCGACTCAACGTCGCCGGTGGCCTCGACGCCCTGACCGCCGCCGCGGTCGTCCAGGTGGTCGATGGCACGCCACCGGCCGGCGCGACCGGCCTGGTCGCCACCGACACGACGGCCCGCGCCTGCTCGCCGGTGCACCTGTTGCCCATCGTCGAGGTGAGCGGTCCCGACCACGTCGCGCTCGGCGACTTCTACCGGTCGATCGGCATGACGCCGGTCGGGCCGGAGGCCGGCGCCCACGAGCGCCGGCAGCTGGGCGAGGGGCTCGTGGAGCTCACCGACGGCGGCCCCGACGCACTCATCGCTGTCATGCGCTCGTTGCGGGCAAGCGGCAAGGGCGCCGGAAAGGCGATGGCGCACCACGAGGCCAGCCGCTTCGCCGCCGGCGCCATTGCACCCTGGCAGCCCGGCGACGCGGTGTCCGCCCCGCTGGCCCTGTACCGCACGCCCGTGGAGCCCGACTGGGTGGACTACAACGGCCACATGAGCGAGGCCGCCTACCTCACGGCCGCCGGGTGGGCCAGCGACGCGCTGTTCCGTTACATCGGCGACGACGAGGCGTACCGAGCAGCAGGGCACAGCTTCTACACCGTCGAGACTCACATCCACTACCTGCAGGAAGTCGACGTGCACGAGCCGATCACGTTCACCACGCAAGTGCTCGGGGTCGACGGGAAGCGACTGCACTTCGTCCACACGATGTACCACGGCGACACCGGCGCGACGCTCTGCACGGCCGAGCAGATGTTGGTGCACGTCGACATGCACGCAGGTCGTTCCGTGCCGATCCTGCCGCACGTGGCAGCGGCGCTGGCCGCCATCGCCGAGGCCCACTCGGGCCTGCCCATCCCCTCTCAGGTCGGCAGCGTGATGCGGCTGCCGGCACCCCGAGCCTGAACCACCGACAGGAGCAGCAATGGATTTCGAACTGTCCGACGAGCACCAGATGATCGTCGACACCGTGCGGGCCTTCACCGAGAAGGAACTGATGCCGTACGAGGCCGAAGTCGAGAAGGCCGGCACGGTCTCCCCCGAACTCGTCGAGCAGATCAAGCAGCGCTCCATCGCTGCCGGCCTGTACGCAGCCAACATGCCCGCCGAGCTGGGCGGGGGCGGCCTCGACAGCTTCGGCACCACACTGGTGGATCGCGAGTTCGGCGCCACCTCCTACGCGCTGCAGTACATCGTCGCCCGCCCCTCCAACATCCTGCGCGCCTGCGCCGGCGATCAGATCGACGAGTACCTGGTCCCCACCATCAGGGGCGAGCGAGTGGACTGCATGGCGATGAGCGAGCCCGATGCCGGCAGCGATGTGCGCGGCATGAAGTGCAGCGCCGTGCGCGACGGCGACGACTACGTGATCAACGGGGTGAAGCACTTCATCAGCCACGCCGATCTCGCCGACTACGTGATCCTGTTCGCCGCTTCCGGCGAGGAGCAGACCAGCCGGGGCCCGAAGAAGCGCATCACCGGCTTCCTGGTCGACTTCGACACGCCGGGCTGCGAGGTCGTGGAGGGCTACACGTGCGTGTCCAACCGGGGTTACCACAACCTGATCATCAACTTCGACGACTGTCGCGTGCCGGTGAGCAAGATCCTCGGCGAGGAGCACCGCGGCTTCGATGCAGCCAACGAGTGGCTGGGCAGCACCCGCCTGCAGGTGGCCGCCGTGTGCGTCGGCCGTGCGCGCCGCGCGCTGGGCATCGCCACCGAGTGGGCCGCCACACGAGTGCAGTTCGGGCAGCAGATCGGCAAGTTCCAGGGCGTGTCGTTCAAGCTGGCCGACATGCGCACTCAACTGGAGGCGGCAGAGCTGCTGACCCTGCGCGCCGCCGCGCTCGACGCCAAGGGCAAGGCAACGGACGAGGACATGGCGATGGCCAAGGTGTTCTCCAGCGAGATGTGCCAGTTCGTCACCGACGAGGCCATCCAGATCCTCGGCGGGATGGGCCTCATGGACGAGCTGCCGCTGGAGCGGATGTGGCGCGACACCCGCGTCGACCGCATCTGGGACGGCACCAGCGAGATCCAGCGGCACATCATCAGCCGCAGCATGCTGCGCCCGTACGGCGCCTGAACGCTGCCTGAACGGCCGAAGGCGCTGGCCACGGAGAGGAGCCAAACCATTTGGCTCAACCGATGACGTGCACCGACGCCGCTCAAGGGTCGTCGGCAGCCCGAGGCGGCGGTGGGCGACGACCCTTCACCCTGCCTTGAGTATCTGTCCGCGAAGAACCTGAAGCTGCCTCGCTGCATCCAAGAGGCCAGGCTCACTCTGCATGGCGGCGGCGGCGAGCTGAGTCTGCCAACGTTCGTACAACTGAGACTCGTCGAGACACCCGACCTGGGCCCGAGCGGCGGTAGTTGCTTCGGGGGTGACTGAACTGCCGAATTCCTCCGCGAACTGCGTAGGGTCAGACGCCACTGGAAAGCCACTACGATGCATACACGTCGACCAGTCGTGCAAGGCATCCAGTACGTCCGGAGAGGCCGACGCGCCGGAATCGAGCGCAAAGAGGGCGTACGAGATCGCCTGCCGGTAGCCCTCGAAGCGCAAGTATTGATCGACCGAGCCGTAGGCAGCCTCGATTCCTTCCGTCGAGCAGCTCTCGGCCGATAGCGTGAAGCCTACCTTCTGTTGGAGACCCATTTCAGAAATATTGATCGTCGCCTCGATCGAGCTATCCGGCTGGCCAACGGAGGCGATATCAAATGCTGCGCGCTCCTGCGAGGACAGCCCTTCACGGTACCGGAACTCTGCTGATACCGATGGATCAACGACCAGCGTTGCATGCAGCCCGAACGCCCAGTTCGCCGCTTCCTCATCGTCCCGAACGCCCCACCGCCGGTCGAAAATGCCAATCACGGTCGTGGTGGGGGACTCATAGGCGAAGTCGAAACCGCGCGACGTCATGCATGCCCAATACCCATGGTATTGAGCTTCGTCGAGCTTTGACCGCGCAGCCAAGTCGGACCATCGGAGTGAGCCAAAGATCGTAGCGACATCCTCGGAGGAAGGCGCCGCATTTGCGGGCGTGACGGAGCCTGCACTGCCCACATCACGTCCCGAGCAAGAAGAGACCGCAACTACACACCCGCAGACGGTGACGAGTAGGACGCCGAGGACGCCAGCGGATCGCGAACGACATACTCGCTCAGCAGGTGCCACCACTCACCCAGCTATGGGACCCCGCCTGATTGCCCGTGAGAGTTCCGATGTACCCACCGGGAAGGGAGTACGGAGAGGCGTTTGATGGAAGACACAGGCTGGTGCCCGTGCCGGCGGTGGTGGAGTTCCACAGGTAGACTCGATAGCCTGACGAGCCTCTGTTCCAGGCCGACTCAGTGTTGTTGTCCACTGGGAGGAGCGTGCCGTTGTAGTTGATCCCCTTGTAGGACTTGTTGCCAGCGTGCGTGTACACGTTTCCTGAAAGACTGGTATTGCTGTAGACGCAGACCTCAAGGTTCTCGCACGCCTGATCGCCATTTACTGCGCTTGCCTGTTCTACAAAGCCACCACCGACGAACATGCAACAAATCAGGATCCTCGTTACCACTCTCATTCGGTTCGACCTCCATGAGACATAGATAGATAGGCAGAATCTACTCTCTCTCTCTCTCTGTCAACCTTGGAACTGGCTGTCCAGACAACACCGAGCGACGACAGCGACGCCATGCTCGATAGCAGATGTGCCGTCGCAGCGCCTCCCGGCTCAGATCGCCGGGCGCCAGCTCGCGTGAACGAAACCGACGCCAGTGGCTTCCACCGCTGCAGCCACTCGGAACGCGGTGACGTCGTCGTACGGATGGCCGACCACCTGCACCCCCGTGGGCACACCGTTGGCGGCATGACCCGAGGGCGTGGAGATCACCGGGCAGCGGCTGAGGATGTTGAACGGCAGTGTCATCGCACCGAGGATGTGATGGCGCACATGCCCGTCACCGATGTCCATCCCACCCTCGATGTAGGAACGGCCTGCCTCGAAGCCGTCGGTGGCCATCGTCGGGCAGATCATCGCGTCGTACGTCTCGAACAGACGGCCGAGCGGCTCCCACATCGCCCCTTCGTGCTCGAGCCCCTCGTAGAAGCCGAACTCGAGGTCGCTGGTGAACTCCTTCGCGAACGCGCGGGTGTAGTCGCTCAGCAGCTCGCCGTGCTCACGCTCGACTGCAAGGATCCCTGCACCCATGATGGTGGCGAAGTGCGCGTTGGCGGTGTGCCACACGTCGTCGATGCTCCACGGCAGGGAGACCTCTTCGACGATGGCACCAGCGGCACGCAGCGAATCCGCCACGCGACGGGTGTTGGCCTCGACCGCCGGATCGAGCGGCCAGTTGCCAAGGCGCAGGCAGACGGCGACGCGCAGACCCACCACCGAACCATCGACGCCTGCGACCTGCGGCGGGTTGGGCAGCGAGGCAGGGTCGATCCAGTGCGAGCCCGAGATCACGTCCTCCAGCAGCGCACAGTCGGCGACCGTTCGGGCCATCGGCCCGTCGTGACAGAACTGGTCGAGGTTGTACGGCGGCAACGCCGGTACCCGCGCCCACGGCGGCTTGAACCCCACCACGCCGCTGAGCGACGAGGGGATGCGGATGGACCCGCCGATGTCGGAGCCGGTGGCGAGCGGGGCGTACCCGGCGGCCAAGGCGGCGCCGGAACCGCCCGATGAACCACCCGGGGTGAACCCGGTGTTCCATGGGTTGCGGGTGATGCCCCACATGCGGCTGTGGCAGTAGGCCGCGCAGCAGAACTCGGGCGTGGTGGTGCGGATGTGGATGATGCCGCCGGCGGCTTGGATGCGCTCGATGATCGGGTGGTCGTAGGGAGCGACCTCGTCGGCCAGGGTCAGCGAGCCCTGCGTCCAGGTGCGACCCACCATCGGGTGCTCCTCCTTGGCCGCGACCGGCAGGCCCTCCAGGGGGCGGGCGGTGCCCGCCGCGTAGCGTTCGACGGCCACCTTCGCCTCGGCGCGAGCCTCGTCGTAGCGACGGTCGGCGACGGCGTTGATCGTGGGCTCCAGACGTTCGATGCGCTCGATCAACGCGTCGAGGTAGTCGACCGGCGAGAGGGACCCCGTTCGGAAGGCAGCGAGCACTTCGACGGCGGACAGATAGGCAAGGTCTGTGTCGGACATGCGCAGAGTCTGCTACAGCCACGAACCCGGTTGGCTGATCGGTGGTTCAGATAATCTGACCGGCATGCCCGACCTCAGCCGCCTGCTCGCACCGCGGTCCATCGCAGTCGTCGGCGGCGCCCCGGCCGAGCGGGTGGTCCGCCAATGCCTGCAGCTCGGCTTCGACGGGCCGATCTGGCCGGTCCACCCCAAGCGCACCGATCTCGCAGACGTTCCGTGCGTGCCGTCGCTCGACGAGTTGCCCGGCGTGCCCGATGCTGTCTTCCTCGGTGTCAACCGGGTGGCCACGGTGGCCGCCATGCACACGATCAGCCGCCTCGGCGCAGGCGGCGCCGTCTGCTACGGCAGCGGTTTCGCAGAGACCGGCGATGGCGAGCTGCAGGCCGAGTTGCTGGCCGCTGCCGGCGACGTCCCGTTCTTCGGCCCCAACTGCTACGGCTTCGTCAACACGTTCGATCGCGTCGCGCTGTGGCCCGACGAGCATGGATGCACGCGCCACGATCGCGGCGCGGCGATCGTTTCCCAGAGCGGCAACGTCGCCGTGAACCTCACCTTCCAGCAGCGCGGGCTGCGCCTGGGCAGCATGATCACGGTGGGCAACCAGGCCAGCCTCGGCAGCGACGACGCGATCGCGGCCCTGCTCGACGACGACCGCATCACCGCGATCGGCCTGTTCCTGGAAGCGGTGCGCGATGCGCAGCACTTCGCCGAGGTCGCCGAGCGCGCCGCCGCCAAGGGTGTGCCGATGGTCGCGCTGCAGACCGGCCGCAGCGCCGCCGGTGCGATCATCGCCAACTCGCACACCGGCAGCATGGCCGGTCGCGCCGCTGCCTACGACGCGCTGTTCGCCCGCTACGGGGTTGCCACCGTGCGCACTCCGGCCGAACTGGTGGAGACGCTCAAACTGCTCGACAACGGTGGCTCGCTGCGTGGCCGCAGCATCGTCTCGATGAGCTGCTCCGGTGGCGAGGCGTCACTCGTGGCCGACCGTGCCGACGACACGGCCCTGCGGTTCGAGCCCTTCGGCGCCGAGCACACGGCCCGCATCGAGGGCACGCTCACGGAGCTGGTCTCCGTCAGCAACCCGTTCGACTACCACACGTTCATGTGGGGCGATCGCGTGGCGATGGGGCGCACCTTCGGCGCCGTGATGGACGGTCCGCACGATGTGACGATGCTGGTGCTCGACGCGCCGCCGCGCCCCGAGAACGACCCGGCCTCGTGGTACGTGGCCGCCGATGCCCTGGCCGACGCGGCCGTGGCCACCGGCCACCGCGCCGTGGTGGTGGCCACGCTCGCCTAGTGCATCAACGAGCCGTTCCGCGCCCACATCATCGAGCGCGGCCTCACCCCGCTGCTGGGCATCTCGGAGGCGTTGGTGGCACTCGACGCCGCGGCCACCGTCGGGCAGCACACGCCGGCCACACGCCACTCCCCCGTCAGCGCGGCGTCGCACACCGCGGTCATCGACGAAGCCGCGGCCAAGCAACGGCTGCGAGCGCTCGGCGTCGGCGTACCCGAAGGGCGCGTCGCGTCGGCGGCCGGCGTGCTCGAAGCAGCAGATCAGATCGGCTTCCCCGTCACGCTGAAGGCGCTGGGCCTGGCCCACAAGAGCGAGGCGGGTGCCGTCAAGGTGGGCTTGGGCGACGCGATGGCGCTCAGCTCGGCGCTGGCCGCGATGCCGCGCACCGAAGCCGGCTACCTGGTCGAGTCGACCGTCACCGACGTCGTGGCCGAGGTGCTGGTCACCGTGCGACGCGACGCCCCGATCGGCTGGCTGGTGTCGCTCGGCTTCGGCGGTGTCACCACCGAGCTGTGGGGCGACATCACCCACCTGCTGGCGCCCGTCACCGTCGAGGAGGTGAAGGACGCGCTCGGTCGCTTGCGCAGCGCTCCTCTGCTGCACGGCTTTCGCGGCCGGCCGGCCGCCGATGTCGACGCGCTCGCCGAGCTCGTCGTGCGCCTCACCGATGCGGTGGTCGGCAGCGACATCGTGGAAGTCGAGCTGAACCCTGTACTCGTCGGCACCAGCGGCGCCACCGCCGTCGACGCCTTGCTGATCGTGGAGGATCACTGATGCCCGGTTTCCATGTCGAGGTCAGCGACGGCATCGCCGTGCTCACCATCGACCGCCCCAAGGCCAACGCCATCGACGCCGCCACCAGCTACGCCATGGGCGAGGCCTTCGTCGGCTTCGAGCACGATCCGAGCGTGCGGGTGGCCATCGTCACCGGAGCAGGCGATCGCTTCTTCAGCGCCGGCTGGGATCTCGGTGCCGCCGCCGAGGGCGAGGCATTCGATGCCGACTACGGCGCAGGCGGGTTCGGCGGGTTCCCCGATCTTCCCGGCAGGCGGGTACCGGTGATCGCCGCGGTCAACGGGATGGCGGTGGGCGGCGGCTTCGAGATCGCGATGGCCGCCGACATGATCGTCGCGGCCGAACACGCCACGTTCTTCCTGCCCGAGGCCGCCATCGGCATCCTGCCCGACGCCGGCAGCGTGCGCCTGCCCCGCCTGCTGCCCCCACACGTCGCGCGTGAGGTGCTCATCGCCGGGCGCCGGTTGAGCGCTGCCGACGCCGCGCAGTTC
>JBAVTH010000441.1:0-2319 GCA_049696035.1 Ilumatobacteraceae bacterium | reverse complement strand
CCAGCGCCAGCACCAGCGAACGCGGCAACCCGGAGTCGCCCGCCGCGGTCACCGGCTTGTCCTTCTTCTTCTCGTCCTTCTTACCGTCGGCCTCCTTGGCCGGCTCGGTGTGCGGGTCCTCCGCCAGCACCGGTGGCGGCGGCGGCACCTGCGTGTTGCGCTCGGGGCGCGGCCTGGGCTTGGGCTTGTCGTCGGGCTTGATCTTCTCGCGGTCAGGTGTCGGGAAGAGACCGACCCAGCCCACGCCGGTCACAGGAACCTCCACCCATGCTTCGGCGTCCTCGCCGGTGATGTCGATCGGTCCTTCGTTCCACACGCGGGGCTTGAACCCCGTCACCACCCGCGCCGCGATCTCGTCGCCCCGCAGCATCAGCCCGAGGGCCGAGGCGAACTGCTCGGCGTCACCCACCGGCGAGTCGGCGGCGATGAACTCCACCATCCGACCAGTGCTGTGACCACCGAGCGACCGCTGCTGCTCGGGCGTGAGGCCATCGCTGTAGACCCCCCGGTCTTTGAGCGACAGCTCGAGCGTCGTCGGCCGGCGATCATGTTCGATCTTGGCCACCTGCGGCGCCGCCCAGGACACCAGTTCCTCGGGAATGGCGTTCGAGGTGTTCTTGCCGCGTTGATCCTCGAGGGCGCCGTCCTTCAACGAGTCCGGCGACGGTGGCAGCACCACGTCCAACTTGTACACGTCGCCGGGCCGCAGCAACCGGTGTTGGCTGGCCGCGGTGTCCGTCGCCCGGTTGTAGCGGTACGCATCGGCCAGCGCGCGGGCCCGTGGTCCCGAGAAGTGAATGCTGATGACCTCTCCGACCGTCGGGATCCACACCTCGGTCCACGACTTGACCTCGATCGTGATCGTCGCACGTTCTCCAGGGTGGTCTGCAGCCACCGAGGTCCCGACGCGCTGGAAGTAGCCGGATGCCCCGGCACGAGCACCTTCGCCACCGGTCACGCGCCAGACCACACCGTCGTAGTCGTCCATCGTCGCCATGCGGATGGGGACGTCCTTCGGCAGACCGGTGATCGTGAACAGCACCTTCTCCTTGTTCGTCTTCACGTAGTTGCGATAGCCGGCGAGCGGACTGGGGAAGTCGAACGGGTCGAACGGCGGCTCGAGCGTGTCGCGCAGGATCACGCGATTGTCGGCGCTGGCGAAGGGCAGCGACGGCCCTGCAACCAGACCGACTCCGGAGGCGACGCCGACCAGTGCCAGGCCGCCCGCCAATCGACGACGACGATCACTCGCGTGCTGCTGCACCACCGGCCGCACGCGCCGGTGGCGCAAGGCCACCCATACGACGAGCAAGGCACCGAACACAGCCCCGTGCAACAACACGGAGACCGGAGTCTTCAGGCCACACAGCAGACCGAGGCACATGACCGCGGTGGGTAGCAGCGCCGCCGGCAGCAGGGCACGGACGCGATTCGCCCACAACGTGGCAGCACCGGCGCCGACGATGCCGCAGAACATGGGCAGTGCCATCAGATTCCCCACGGTGCCGACTGGCGGGACGGTCGTGAGGAGCTCCTTCCAACCGCCGACGATCGCGTCGAGCGCGCCGAGCACGGTGTTCGGGGACGGCAGGAACCCGGCGAGGGCGCGGTCTCTGAGTGCGATGGCCCCGCCGATGACGATGTAGACGACCAAGAGCGCGGCGACCACCAGCACCGCGGGAAGGCGACGGCGATTGCCGACGAGTGCGACGAAACAGCCCAGCAGTACGCCCGCAACGCCGACGATCATGTACTCGACGCCGCCATACGATTGCTGAAAGGCGTACAACGCCACGGCCGTGAGTGCAGCAGAGAACGCGAGATCCACGGCCTCGTCACGGTCCGGGATCAGCTCGGAGAGCCTGCTCATACTTGCGTCGCTCTCCAGAGGCCCTGAGCGAACTCGTCGAGGGCGGGCACGTTGATCACTGCGGTGGTGCCGACGGGACGGTAGCTGAGCGTTCCGGCCATGTCGGCCCGGAGCACCACGATCCGGGCGTCCGTCGACAGCCGGTTGGCAGCGCTGCGAACGTCGGCGAGGGTGGAGGCACTGCCAGTGGCGAGCGCCACGATGCTGGCGTTGCCGGCGGCCTTGTTGGCCTGAATCGCGCTTGCATGCAGACTGCCCGACGATCCGTTCAACGTAACGCCGGCGAATGCGTCGAGGAGTCGCTGCCCGTTCTCCGATGGCAGCGACTTCCCGCCGGCGACTATCGAAACCGTCTGTTCGTCGCGCAGCGTCCGGATGCCGAGTGAAGCTGCCAACGAGATCGCCAGCTCGAACTCGTCCTCGTGGGCGTAGTCCGCCTCATCCGTGCT
>JBAVTH010000440.1:0-6893 GCA_049696035.1 Ilumatobacteraceae bacterium | reverse complement strand
GGTGCTACCAGGTGATCCGCAACATCTACGACTCGCTCACGCTGCCGAACGACTCCGGTTCGTGGAGCCCCTACCTCGCGTCGGCGGTCACCCCGAACGACGACTACACGGAGTGGAAGATCACCGCTCGTGAGGGCGTCACGTTCCACGACGGCACCCCGTTCGACGGAGCCGCCATCGTCGAGAACCTCACTCGCGCCAAGCAGGGCATCCTCACCGGCAACGCGCTGCGCCCGGTCGACACCATCGCCGTCGACCCTGCCGATCCGATGACCGCAGTGGTCACGATGAACACGCCGTGGGTCGCATTCCCGTTCGTGATCATCGGCCAGGCCGGCATGCAGGCGTCACCCACATGGCTCGCCGCCAGCGACGCCGACGACACGCTGAAGTCGAAGCCCGTCGGCACCGGCCCGTTCATGTACGAGGACTACAAGCCCGGCGAAGTGTTCGCGATGGTCAAGAACCCCGACTACTGGAACGCTCCGTACCCGTACCTGGATGCCATCGAGTTCCGGCCGATCGCCGATGCGCTCAACCGCCGCGACGCGCTGCGCAGCGGCACCGTCGACATGATCCAGACCACCAACGGTCAGACGATCGCCGACAACCGCGACAGCGAGGAGTTCCCGCAGACCGAGATCGCCAACAACGCCGAGACTGCGTACACCCTGTTGCACGTGTCGCAGGAGGGTTCGCCGCTCACCGATCAGCGTGTGCGTTGCGCACTTGCCTACGCATCCGACGAGCAGTTGCTCATCGACACGATCGGCGCCGGCGTCAACCAGATCTCGTTCGGACCGTTCTCCCCCACGATGGTCGGCTACCTCGAGCACACGGGCTTCCCCGAGGCGCAGGACATGGCCAAGGCGCAAGAGCTGATCGCGGCGTACAAGGCCGACAACCCCGGTGAGCTCAACCTGTCGCTGGCCACCACCACCGACCAGACCAACCTCACCATCGCCCAGCAACAGCAGCAGTGGTGGACCGAGGCCGGCGTCGACAACGTCACCATCGACCAGATCGACCAGGCCAACTACATCGTCACCGCTCTGCTCGGCAACTTCCAGGTGTTCCAGTGGCGCAACAACGGTGGCTTCGACCTCGACCAGCAGTACATCTGGTGGCACTCCAAGGCAGCACCGCCCGTGGGTGAACTAGCCCTGAACTTCGGCCGCATCCGCGACCCGCAGCTCGATGCCCTGCTCGACGAGAACCGCGCCAGCACCGATGCTGCCCGCAAGAAGGAGATCGCCGAGGAGGTCAACAAGTTGTTCGGCACCCAGTGCTACAACCTGTGGGGCAGCTACACGATCTGGGACGTCCTCTACAAGCCCTCGGTGCACGGTCCGGTCACGTTCCCCCTGCCCGATGGCGGCAACGCCATCTTCGGCGCCGGCATCTCCGGCACCTTCTACCCGATGACCGTCTGGGTCGACCAGTAGTTCACCGCACGTAACCAACAACAGGAGAGAAGGGACCACCACCACCGATGCGATATGTGCTTCGCAAACTCGCGCAAACCATATTCGTCGTGGTGGTGGTCACCTTCCTCACCTCCATCGCGCTGCGCTTCCTCCCCGGCGGCACGCAGGTCATCGTCGCCCTGAAGACGGGGCCCGGTGCCAGCAAGGAGCAGGCGCAGGCAGTCATCCACGACCTCGGGCTCGACCTCCCGTGGTACACGCAGTACTTCACGTGGATGAAGAACTTCGTCACCGGCAACTGGGGTAACACGTTCCAGACGAACCAGTCCATCGCCGCCGAGGTGAAGCGGGCGCTGCCCGTGTCCACCTACCTCATGGTCTACGGCCAAGTGGCGGCCTTGGCGTTGGCCGTGCCCACCGCCGTGTGGTCGGCGTACCGCCAGAACTCACGCTTCGATCGCGCAGCCACCACCTCGGCGTTCGCCATGCTCAGCATGCCCAACTTCATCGTGGCCCCGGTGCTGATCCTGTTCTTCAGCGTGAACAACAAGTGGTTCCCGTACCCGTCGATCTATCGCAGCTTCTGGGACGACCCGGTCGCCCACTTCAAGGCGTTCGCCCTCCCCACCATGACCATCGCCATCCCCTTGTACGCCGGCTACATGCGAGTGCTGCGGGCCGACATGATCGGCACCCTGCAGAACGACTTCATCACCACCGCCAGGGCCAAGGGCGTGGGCACCGGCCAACTGCTGTTCAAACACGCGTTGCGGCCATCGCTGTTCTCCATCGTCACCTCCGCCGCCGTCAACATCGGTGCGCTGATGGGCGGCGTCGTGATCGTCGAGCAGTTCTTCCTGCTCAACGGCATGGGGCGGCTCACCGTCGAGAGCATCTTCCGTCGCGAGTACCCCACCGTGCAGTACAGCGTGGTGATCCTCGCCCTCATCTACATCTTCATCAACTTCTTCGTCGACATGGCCTACGCCTGGATCGACCCTCGAGTACGTGCCAGCCGGGCGCTGGGGTAAGCACCATGACCGACATCGATGTCATCACCGACGAGAACGCACCCGTGGTACCCGTCATCTCCGATCAGCAGCCCAAGCGGCTGAAGGTCAAGCGCCGCGGGCGCGTCACCAAGTGGCTGGCCATCGCCTGGCTGGTGTTCATCACCGTCAGCGCGATCGGCGCCAAGTCGCTTCCCTACATCCCGCACGAATGCGGGAAGGTCGATCCGCTGTGCAGCACCGCGGTCAAAGGCAGCCTGCGCCAGAGCGAGCTGCCGCCGAAGTGGGCGTGGTTCGCCGACGCGCCCAAGCACATCAAGGGCAGCCCCGCCAGGCTCGGTCTGATGGGCACCGACAAGAACGGGTTCGACCTGTTCTCACGTGCGATGCTCGGCGCCCGCAACTCGTTGATCATCGCCGGCCTCGCGATCACGTTCGGCCTCGCCATCGGCACCTTCCTCGGCATGGTCGCCGGCTACTTCCGGGGCTGGGTCGACACGGTGATCGAGAACCTGTCCAACGTGCTCCTTGCCTTTCCGGCACTGCTCCTGGCGATCTTCCTCGTCACGTTCTTCAACAAACCGAACAGCACCGATGCGGCCACGTCACGACCACTCTGGCCGATCATCGTCGCGTTGGTGATCCTCTCCATTCCACCTCTCACGCGGCTGGTGCGCGCGAACACCATTGCCTACGCCCAACGCGACTTCGTCGTCGCAGCGCGCAGCCTCGGCGCCAAGGGCGGGCGCATCCTGTTCAAGGAGATCCTGCCCAACATCGTGCCCACGCTGATCTCCTTCGCTCTCACCGGCCTCGCGCTGCTGATCGTCGCCGAAGGCGGCCTCGCCTTCCTCGGCCTGTCGGTGGAGGCACCCGTGCCGACGTGGGGCGCGATGATCGCCGCCGGCTCCGAGCCGTTGCGCAACGGTGCCTGGTGGATCTCGTTGATGCCGGCCTTCGTGATGTTCCTCACCGTGCTCTCCGTCAACTTGCTGGGCGACGTGCTCGCCCAGCGCTTCAACAGCCGGGAGGCGATCGGATGAGCCCCCAGAACAAGCCGGCAACGCAAGCCTCCTCCCGTCAGGTCGACGGGCCGCTGCTCAAGGTCACCGACCTGCGCACCGCCTTTCGCACCGACCGCGGCTTGGTGAAGTCGGTCGACGGGGTCAGCTTCACCCTCGATCGCGGCAAGTCGTTGGGCATCGTGGGCGAGTCCGGCTCCGGCAAGACGGTGCTGTCGCGATCGATCATGGGCCTGCTGCCCAAGCGAAACACCGAACGCTCCGGCTCGGTCGTCTTCGAGGGCAAGGAGATCATCGACCTCGCCCTCAAGGACCGCCGAAAGGTGTGGGGCAAGGAGATGTCGATGATCTTCCAGGATCCGATGACGTCGCTGAACCCGGTGATGAGAGTCGGCAAGCAGATCGGCGAAGGCCTCAAGATCCACCTCGGAATGAGCAAGGACGACGCTCGCGCGACGGCACTGCGGCTGCTGCAGGACGTGCGCATCCCCGAGCCGGAGAAGCGCCTCGACCAGTACGCGTTCGAGCTCAGCGGCGGCATGCGCCAACGCATCATGATCGCCCTCGCGATGTCGTGCGGCCCCACGCTGCTCTTCGCCGACGAACCCACCACCGCCCTCGACGTCACCGTGCAGGCACAGATCCTCGAGCTGATCGGCGAGCAGCGCCGCGACCGCAACATGTCGGTGATCCTGGTCACCCACGACCTCGGGGTCGTCGCCGGCCACACCGACGAGATCGCGGTGATGTACGGCGGCAAGCTGGTGGAGAAGGCGCCGACGCGCTCGCTGTTCGCCAACATGAAGATGCCCTACACCGAAGCGCTGCTGAACAGCATCCCCAAGATCGAGGACCCCAGCCACACCCGGCTGAACGTGATCCCGGGTCGGCCCCCGGATCTCGTCAACCCGCCGAGGGGCTGTCGCTTCTCGCCACGCTGCTCGTTCGTGCAGGATCGTTGCCGCGAGGAAGAACCGCCGCTGATGACCGCCGAGCACCCCGATCACGTGTACGCCTGCTGGTACCCGGTGGGTTCACCGGTGCACCGCGAGCGCACCGCACAACTGCAAGCCGACAAGGTAGGGGCGAACTGATGGCGGGCACCGGCAAGGCACACCTGCGCACCACCGGCGACGTGCTGTTGCGGGTGGAAGATCTGGTCATGGAGTTCCCCGTCGGCCACACCGGGCTGAAGGTGCACGCGGTCAGCGGCATCAGCTTCGACGTGCTGCGTGGCGAGACGCTCGGGGTCGTCGGCGAGAGCGGCTGCGGCAAGAGCACCACCGGCAAGGCGCTGATGATGCTGCCCAGGCCAACCAGCGGTTCCGTCGTGTTCGAGGGCAAGGAGCTCACTGCGCTCCCCGCCGATCGGATGCGCGAGGCGCGCACGAGCATGCAGATGATCTTCCAGGACCCGATCTCGTCGCTCAACCCTCGGCGCAAGGTGCGCGACATCGTGCGCGAACCGTTGATGATCTGGAAGCGCGGCAGCAGCGCCGACCAACTCGCGAAGGTGGATGCACTGCTCGAAGAGGTCGGCATCGACCCCCAGCGAGCCGCCGAGAGCCAGGCCCACCAGTTCTCCGGCGGCCAGTGCCAACGCATCTCGATCGCCCGCTCGCTCGTGCTCGACCCCACCCTGATCATCTGCGACGAGCCGGTCAGCGCACTCGACGTGAGCGTGCAGGCGCAGGTGCTCAACCTCCTGGAAGACCTCAAGGCCAAGCACGGCCTCACGCTCGTGTTCATCGCCCACGACCTCGCCGTCGTCAAGAACATCAGCGACCGCATCCAGGTGATGTACCTCGGCAAGATCTGCGAGGTCGCCCCCTCGAACTCCTTGTACGACTCGCCGGCGCACCACTACACGAAGGTGCTGATCGACTCCATCCCGGTGCCGAACCCCGACATCGCCGTGCATCAGGTGGCGATCGAGGGCGAGCCGCCCTCGCCGGTGCTGCCCCCGCCCGGGTGCAGGTTCAACCCTCGCTGCCCCGCCGCCGACGATCGTTGTCGCACGGAGGAGCCACAGTTGCGTTCCGTCGGCGACGGCCACTTCGTGGCCTGCCACCACCCGCTGATCGGTGGCGAGGCCCCGGTTGCCGTTCGGTCGGCGGCGGACACGTCAAGCGGATGAACACCAGCGACTACGCGGCGGGCGGTGTCCTGCTCGTGGTCGCCCTCTTCGCTGCCAGCTGCAACACGGCCGGCAGGAGCACGTCGTCAGGCACGCCCTCAGTTCAGGCTTCCCCGACGGAAGCCGGCTCGGCTGCGGTGACCGCGTCTCCTCCGACCGTGCCGGCCACCACTGCTCCGACGACGGCGGCACCGACGTCCTCGGTGCCTGCAGGCCCGCCGACCTTCGATCCGGACGGTCTCGGCGACAACCGCGACCTGCCGAGCTTCGTCGCGACCGTGACAGTGGCCAACACCAACAGCGGGCAGCTGAGCGAGAACTCCACCACCACCGGCTACATCAAGGATCCGTTCAGCGCCTATGAACTGTCCACGTTCTCCTACGACGGCGTGACCGACGGTGCACGGACGTACTTTGTGGACGGCCGCTCGTACGAGGAGAACATCTCAGGAGATTGGTACATCAACGAGACCGAGGGCGCGCCGAACTACCTGCAGGGAGGCCAGGCGACATCGGCACTGGCGGGTGTGGCGAGCGCCCAGTTCATCGGTGTCGAACAAGTCGACGGTGTGCCGGCGAACCACTTCGTGTTCGACGAGACCAGCATGGCGAGCTACTCGGCCTACTCGCCCTCCAACCCGAGCCCCGACGTCGAGGGCGACTTCTACCTGGCCGTGGATGGCAACTACCTGCTCGCCGCGCACTACAAGGAGACCTCGCCGCAGAGAACGTACGAGGTCACCGAGACCGTTTCGGCAATCGGCCAAGTGACCGAGATCTCCCTGCCTGCGGATCTGCTGCCCATGAAGGAGGCCTTCGACCTCGGAGTGGAGCTCGGCAGCCTCGTTCCTCCTGGAGGATCGCTCTCGGAGATGATCCGCTACCGGTCGGGCATCGGCGTCGACTACTACACCTACTCGACTGCCACGCGGAACAACGCCGAGTTCATCGACTTCTATCGCAACCTTCCTCCGACGAACGGCTGGACCGTCACGCACATCGGTCACATCAGGCCGCATCTGGAGCAGATCGACTGCGAAGTCACCTTCGACTGCGTCATCATCAAGAACGGCGACTCCCAGATCGTGCTCTCGTTCGGCGGTTCCGTCACGCTCGAGAACGACCGCGAGCACGTCTTCTCGCCGTTGTAGCTGCCGATCCGACTGTCGTTCAGCTGTTCGTGTAGTTGGGCGGTCGCCGCTCGACGAAGGCCGCCATCGCTTCGCGGTGGTCGGCCGTCGCGCTGGCCATGATCTGCTGCCGGTTCTCCATGTCGATCGCGTTCTGCAGCGCGGGG
>JBAVTH010000439.1:0-1788 GCA_049696035.1 Ilumatobacteraceae bacterium | reverse complement strand
GGCCGACGCTCCGGGCGGAGGGCTGGCGGTGGTGCTCAGCCTGCCGGCCGCGAGCGGCGCGGAAGCACCCTCGACGACTCGACCATCTGCCTCGCGATCGCCGGGCGAACGCTGAGACCGAGGAGCTGCGCCGCTACAACTCGAGGCGGGCGATCCACAGGCCAGGAGCGTCGAGCTCGGAAGGCGTCGGCAATGGGCTGGGCTTGGCGAACAGCTCCGTGAGGCGACCTTCGCCCACGCGGTCGACCACGCCGGCGGTGAACGTCTTGCCGCGCTGCACCTGCTCCTGCGTGAGCTGCAGGCCCAGCAGGCGTTCCACGAACAGGTCGTCGGGCGACGTCTCCAACCGCCGGCGGCGCACGGCTTCGGCGATGCGCAACGCGTCGCCCCCGATCACCCTCGCGGCGACACCGTCGACCAGGTAGTCGACCGTACCGACGATGGCCGCCACGGCAGCGTCCAGTTGAGGTGCATGGAGCGCCTGCTCCGGCGATTGCACCGCACCCAGGAGCAGCGCCGGGTCGGAGAGCAGTCGCTGCATCGCTGCCATCGGGTCGGCGGCGTCGTCCATCTCGAGCGACGACAGCTTGTCGGCAACCGCCGAAGGATCGGGGCGGAACGCGCCGACGTGCTGCCGAACGAGCGCCGTGAACTGATCGCGCAGCGCAGGGATGTTGAACAGCGTGTGGCCGATCATCTCCTGGGCGAGCACCCACAGGCGCATCTCGTCGACCGGCAGGCTCCACTCGAGCGCGAACTGGTCGATCGTGGTCGGCACCAACAGCAGCGCATGGTCGCTGCGCGGGATGGGAAGGTCGTACTGGCCGAACGTGCGGCCCGCCATGCGTCCGACCATCGAGCCGACGGCCATGCCCATCATGGCCGGGGCCATCATCTGGCTGAGGCTGGACATCATCGCCATCATCGGATCGGACTCGCCGAGCGCCTCGACGTCGGTCGCCGCCGGCCGCCGCCCCAGTGAGGTGGCGAGTTCGGTGAACAGCGGCCGGTAGGCCTCGAGCGTGCGCTGCGCCCACACGCCCTTGGTGACGGGTGTGATCTCGGGGAACTGGGTATCCAGGCCGGTGAGGTCGCGCACATGCATCTCGATGATGCGCGCGAGGTCGGCGAGCGCGAGGCGCACAGCCGGATCGACGTTGGGCTCGCTGGCACCGCTGTTGCTGGCCAGCCCGGCGAACTGGCGGGCCGCATCCCAGTTCAGTGGACCCTGCCCCGCCATCGCCTTTGCGAGATCGCCGAACATCGGCAGGTTGGCGAACGGGTTGTCGCCGAACTCCGGATCGTGGTTCGACGGGGTGGAATCGTCAGCCATGCGCGCAGCCTACGGCCATCCGCAGCGACCTTCTCGGCGTGGCACCGATCCGTGAGCACCCGTGGCACGCGGACCGACCGGGTAGCGTTCGCCTCGATGAGCGTCACCGGCAGCACCACGACCGCGACACCGGTGTGGGTCAGCGATGGGACCGGCGGGTTGGGTGCCCGTGTGCTCCGCCTGCTGGCCACCAGCGAGCGGGCACGCGCCGCCGAACCGAGCGAGTGCGACGTGCTCGTGTGGCTCGCTGCCACTGATGCCGATGCACGTGCCGTGCGCCGCGAAAGCGCGTTGGCCGGGCTGTCCGCGGCGCTGTACGACCACGCCCATGTCACCCACGTCGTGCTCGTGTCGTCGGCCATGGTCTACGGGGCATGGGCCAACAACCCGGTGCCGCTGACCGAGGATGCGCTGCTGCGTCCCGACGTGGAGTTCCCGTTCGCCCGTCAGTTGGG
>JBAVTH010000438.1:0-1775 GCA_049696035.1 Ilumatobacteraceae bacterium | reverse complement strand
AGGGCGACGGCGGTCGGTGTGCCGGCGCACCCACCCCTGGCGGTGCAGCGCAGGTCGGCCGACAACCCGGCGCCGACGCGCACGGTCATCTCCGCCATCTCGTCGAACGGCAGGACGGCGCTGAAGCCACCCAGCACGGCAGATGCAGCGGCGAAGGCGTGGGCGACCCCGGCGATGTTGCGGGCATGACAGGGGATCTCGACCTCCCCCGCGACTGGGTCGCACACGAGGCCGAGTGTGTTCACCAGCACGAGACTCGCTGCGTCGAAGGCCATCGACGGCGAGCCGCCGTGCGCCGACACCAGCCCGGCGGCGGCCATCGCCGCGGCGGCGCCCGTCTCTACCGCGCACCCACCGCACTCGGCAGCGAACGTGCCGCTCCATGCGAATGATCCGCCGACCACCGCCATCGCGCTCAACGTGTCGACCAGGCGGCCTTCGTCGATCCCGGTCTCGGAGAGCGCGTACAGCACGCCGGGCAAGATGCCGGCGCTGCCGGCGGTGGGTGCCGCGACGACGATGCCGCGCGCCACGTCGAGCTCCATCACCGCGACCGACGCGGCAGCCGCAAGCTGTTGGGCGGGGCTGATGAGGGCCGACAGCGCGTCTGCCTCGCTGAGCAGCCGGGCACTGGGACGAATGAAGCGCATACGGGTGGTCGCCGGGTCGGCCGCCAACCCTGCCCGTACCGACTGGAACATGACACCCAGCCGCTCGGCGAACCTGCCGCGGACCACAGAGGGAGGCAGGCCGATCACCACGCTCTCGTAGGCGATCCCGATCTCCGCCAGTGACCGTGTCGACCCATCAACACCCAACAACCCTCGCGCCGTCAGCTCGAACGGTGGTGGGGCCACGACCGGAAGCCGCGCCGCCGATGCTCGGCGGAGGCCTCCATCGATCATCACCTCAAGGGCCGTGTCGCCGCTCCATCCGAGTTCCGCTCCATTGAGCGACATCACGATGAACGATCCTCCGCCCGTGGACACCGCCTCGAAGAGATCCTGGTGCACACCACCGTGACGGTCGACGGTGCAGAACTGAAGCTCTACGGCATTCGGATGATCTGCTCGGCGGAGCCGCGTCACTTCAATGCGGAAGCCGACGATCGCGGCCGCTGCTGAGACGGCGTCCGCATAGCCCGGGTCGTCCAGCGCCAGCCCCAACAACCCGGCAGCGAAGCCCTCGTCGCTGCCTTGGGCTCGGTAGACCGCGGCGAACGAGCCGTCAGGGTCGAACCGCACGATGGCGTCGGTGATGGTCCGATCGTCGCCCATCGCCAGTTGGCGACATGCCCGACCGATCGCATGCGGTGCAGCCGTGTGCGAGCTGGAGGGGCCGCGCATGACCGGCCCGATGATCTCGTTCAGTAGGCTGCCGCGGAACATGGTGCCTCAGGCCGTTGCGACCAGGGCGGCGTTCACGATCTGAGCCGCAGACAGGTCGAACAACTGATAGAGGTCGGCGATGCTTCCCGACTGCCCGAAGGCGTCGACGCCCACCGGCAGGGTGCGGGCGCCGAACACGCCGGCCAACCATGCGAGGTGATGGCTGGAGGCATCGTGGACGGTGACGATCGGCAGGTGCCGCTCGTGCGGTGCGAGCAACCGAGCGAGGTGGTGCACTGGCGCAGCGGCGCGAGCCCCGCGTGTGGCGTCGCGTAGACCCGTGCGCCACTCGCGGTACAGACGATCGGAGCTCGTCAGATCGAGCACCACCGATGGAAGCCCTTCGTCGTCGAGCGCTGCGGCCGCGGCCAGCACTTCGGGCACGAC
>JBAVTH010000437.1:0-31981 GCA_049696035.1 Ilumatobacteraceae bacterium | reverse complement strand
ACGCCGTCATCGAACCGACGGGATCGAGCAGGTGTCGATCCATGCGCCACGCCAAGGCCTGGGCCCACGAGCACGAGATCTCAGTTGTCGCACCCATCGCTGCCGACCTCCGTGCGACACCCGGCGTTTCAGCCGGCTCGTCCACGCGAGACAACACTATGTTTGGATCAGCCGCGTCGACCGAGTATCGGTGACGAAACCGCAGGATCTCACCGGACGCAGACCAGGAGTCGTCGCTCCAGGTGTCCGGCACCCGACGCTCCGGCACCGAACATCACGCCCTGAGCGTCACGATCCAGCACGCCGTCGCCCAACGGTGCCCCCCTGACCCGGCGATAGGGGATGCTCAGACACGCCGTTCGGCGTCGGCTTCCTGGGCAGGATCTGTCTCGGAGGCCGGGACGATTCCTGCCCGGAACGTGATTCGGGACGATTCCTGCCCAGAATCGCGACTTTCACCATAAGCGCCGGTCTGGGACGCGTGCGAGCGTTCGCCGAGGGGGAGCGGGCGCAGCCGATCGCCCCGGAGGTTCGCTGGGCGGAGCGGCTGCGGCATACTTGGACACTCATGGACGAAGAGCGGATCCTCATCCGGCGAGCTGGGCCGCTGCACGGCGAGGTCGTCATCCCGGGCGCGAAGAACTCCGTGCTCAAGCTGATGGCCGCCACCTTGCTGGCCGACGGCTCGTCGACGCTCACCAACGTCCCCGACATCGTCGATGTCGGCATCATGGGCGAACTGCTGGCCGCGATCGGCGTGCGCAGCGAGTGGCAGGGGCCGGGGGCGCTGCGTCTCACGAACACGGGCGACATCTCCCCGGTCGCGCCCTACGAGCTGGTCGAGCGCATCAGGGCCAGCATCAACGTGCTCGGTCCACTGCTGGGTCGTTTCGGTCGCGTCTCGCTGTCGTTGCCCGGTGGCGACGACTTCGGCAGCCGCCCCATCGACATGCACCTCAAGGGGTTGGAAGCGATGGGTGCCACCTTCGAGATGCGCCACGGGGTGGTGGAGGCGAGGGCCGATCGGCTGCACGGCGCCGACATCACGCTCGAGTTCCCCAGCGTCGGGGCCACCGAGAACATCCTCACGGCTGCGGTGCACGCCAAGGGCACGACGGTCATCGACAACGCGGCGCGTGAACCGGAGATCGCCGACCTCTGTCACTTCCTGGTGGCGATGGGCGCTCGCATCGAAGGCATCGGTTCATCCACGTTGGTGATCGAGGGCGTGGAGCCCGGCGACCTGCGGGCGGTCGACCACGTGGTGGTTGCGGACCGCATCCAGGCGGCCACCTATCTCGCTGCGGTGGCGGTGAGCGGCGGCGAGGTGGTGCTGCGCGGCGCCCGCGCCGATCACATGGAGATGCTGTTGCGCCGCTTCCGCGACATGGGGCTTGCCATCACGCCCGTGAACGACGGGTTGGCGATCTGGGCCCACGAACGGCTGCGCAGCACCGATGTCGCCACGTTGCCCTACCCGGGCATCGCCACCGACTACAAGCCGCTGATCGTCACCATGCTCTCCGTCGCCGACGGGGTGGGCATCGTCACCGAGAACCTCTACCCCGGCCGCTTCCGGTACGTGGAAGAGCTGCAGCGCCTCGGTGCCGACATCCGCGCCGATGGCCATCATGCTGTCGTCCGCGGCGTGCCGCACCTCAGTGGCGCGCCGGTCAAGGCGCCCGACATCCGAGCCGGCGCCGCGTTGGTGGTTGCGGGCCTCGCCGCCGAGGGGGAGACCTCGGTGAGCGGCGTCCACCACGTCGACCGTGGCTACGACGATCTGGTGGGCCGGCTGGCCGCGTTGGGCGCCGACATCGAGCGGGTCCCGGCGGGTTAGGGCTGTCGCTCGTCGAACGGCGACTGCTGACGAGACAGGTTGTGCTGCTCATCGTGCTGCCGCGACTGGATCGCGGAGCGTTCCACCCGCTTCTTCGCCAGCTGGAGCAGGCCTGCGATCACCAGGATCGGGCCCAGCACGAGCAGGATCTCGTCCCATCCGCCCTGATGCGCGAGCAGTGCGCTCACGACGCTTCGATCACCACGAGCACATCCTCCGTGAGGTGGCTCTCCACTTCGTACGTGCCCGCCGCATCGACCGTGAAGTTGAAGGTGGCCATCTCACCGGCGGCGACCGACTGCTCCAGTTCGATGCCGTGCACGTGGAACTCGTCGTCGGTGTCGGGGTTGGTGATGTTGAGGGTGATCTCGGCGCCGACGGTGACGCGCTCGATGCGGTTCTCGCCGCTGTCGGCGCCCACGACCACGTCGATCTGCACGGGGCCGCTGAGCGGCTCGCCCGCCGACGAATCGTCGGCGACGGCCGTGTCGACCGTGGTCGAAGCGGGCATGGAGAGGGTCGTGGCGGCCGCAGCGAGCGTCGTCGTCGGTGCCTCGGTTGCCGGCGAGGCGGCATCGTCGCTGCAGGCGCCGAGCAACAATGCGGCGATGGGAATGGCGGCGAGCACCCGAACTGTTCCCATGAGTCGCAATCCTATGGTTGGTCCTGGTTCAATGGTCGTTCGGCCCGATCCGAAAGTTCCCCTCATGCGCACACAAGTCGAAGAGACGATCGAAGTCATCCGGCCGGCCCTGCAGGCCGACGGTGGCGACATCATCTTGCGCGACGTCGATGAGGCCACGGGCATCGTCACGGTCACGTTGATCGGCGCCTGTGGCACGTGTCCGGCCAGCGGGCAGACGCTGAAGGCGGGCATCGAGCGCATCATGCGCGACCGCATCGACGGCGTCACCGAGGTCGTCAACCTCGTCGACGAACTATGAGCCGTCGCGCGCTGCCCGTTCCCGAACTCTTCGCTGCAGCATCAGCCGGTGATCGCGGGGCTCTGGCCCGCCTGCTGTCGTTGGTCGAGCGAGGTGGCGAGGAAGCCCGCGAGGTCAGCCGCATCTCGTATCCCGTGTCGGGCAACGGCTACACCGTCGGGCTGACCGGCGCACCTGGCGCCGGCAAGAGCACCCTCACCTCGGCCACCATCGGTCACATGCGCTCGCTCGGCGAGGAAGTGGCAGTGCTGGCCATCGACCCGTCGTCCCCGTTCACGGGTGGGGCCATCCTCGGCGACCGTGTGCGCATGCAGGATCACGCCACCGACCCCGGCGTGTTCATCCGTTCGATGGCCACGCGGGGTCACCTCGGCGGCCTGTCGCTGGCCACCCCGGAGGCGGTGCGCCTGCTCGACGCGATCGGCCGGCGGTGGATCCTGGTGGAGACGGTGGGGGTCGGCCAGGTGGAGGTCGAGATCGCCGGCAAGGCCGACACCACCGTCGTCGTGGTGAACCCCGGTTGGGGTGATTCGGTGCAGGCCAACAAGGCAGGGCTGATGGAGATCGCCGACATCTTCGTGATCAACAAGGCCGACCGCAAGGGCGTGGAAGACACGCGGCGCGACCTGGAGCAGATGCTCGAGCTCAGCGACCTGGCCCACGAGGCGTGGAGGCCGCCGATCCTGCCGGTGGTCGCGACCGAGAAGCAGGGCATCCCCGAGCTGTGGGCCACCGTTCAGGCCCATCGCGAGTACATCGAGGGCAGCGGCGAGCTCATCCGCCGGCGAGAGTTCCGCCTGCGCGAGGAGCTGCGCGAGATCGTCGCCCGTCGTCTCGAGCATCGGGCACGCGAGCTTGCCACCGGCGAGCGGTGGGAAGCGCTGCAGTCGGCGGTGTTCCACCGCACGCTCGACCCGTGGTCGGCGGCCGACGAGATGTTGCGCACCGTCGGCGCCTGACCCCATCACCCCTGGCCATCGCACCGCAAACCTCCGGGCCCTTCGGCCCCTTCGGCCGTGCGCGGCGTTCCGCGCCCAGAATCCCCGTTCATGTCATGCCCTGACTGCGGACGGTCCGGTGGCGCGATGACCTGGGCGGGGGTTGGGGGCGAGGGGTAGGGTGCCGGCATGGGTGAACTGGTGCTGCTCGAACGGCGTGACGATGGCGTCGCGCTCGTCACGCTCAACAATCCGAAGGTGAACGCGCTCTCGCAGGCGCTGCTCGCCGACCTCTACGAGGTGGCGGCCGACCTGACGGCCAACCCTCCGGGCGCGGTCGTGGTCACTGGCGGTGACCGCCTCTTCGCTGCCGGCGCCGACATCAGCGAGTTCGGCGGGCCTTCCGAAGGTCGTGTCATCGGCGAGGGCTTCCACCGGGCGCTCGACGCGGTGGCAGCGATCCCGCGTTTCGTGATCGCCGCGATCAGCGGCTATGCGCTGGGCGGCGGCTGCGAGCTCTCGCTGGCCTGCGACTACCGAATCGCCGGCGAACGGGCTGTGTTCGGCCAGCCGGAGGTGCTGTTGGGCATCATCCCCGGTGGTGGCGGCACGCAGCGGCTCGCCCGCACCGTCGGTCGCAGCCGGGCGAAGGAGCTGATGATCACGGGCCGTCAGGTGAAGGCCGAGGAGGCGCTGCGCATCGGTCTGGTCGACGAGGTGGTTGCCGGCGACGCACTGCACGAGCGTGCAGTGGCGTTGGCCGCCGAGGTGGCCAAGGGTGCCGTGCAGGCCCAGGCGTTGATCAAGCGAGCCGTCGACGAGGGCACGAGCTTGTCGCTGGCCGACGGCTTGGCGCTCGAGGTCGGCCTGTTCGAGGCCGCCTTTCACACCGCCGACAGCCAGATCGGCGTGCAGAGCTTCCTGGCCAACGGCCCGGGCAGAGCAGAGTTCACCGGCCGCTGACGGACGCGGCTCAGCCTGCCCAGGCGACGAGGCCGAGCTCGACCGGCGAGACCAGGTGCGCATGGGCCGGTACGGCGCGCACGGTGAGGCCGTAGGGGCCCGCCTCGCCGACCGCGTAGGTGGCTTCGAACACGTCGCCGCCGGCGAACGTGAGGTTGACGATGGCGGGTGAGCCGACGAACTCGCCTTCGGAATCGACCGCGCCGTGCAGCACCTGGACGGCGACGTCGGCGACGTCGAGCCCGTCGATCTGCACTCGTGCGCGCACCGTGCGCTGGTCGCCTTCGTTGGCCGGGCTGGTGTCGGACTCGACGTCGATCACCTTCACCACCGGCCATGCGGTGCGTACCCGCTGCTTCCAGGCGGCCAGTTCCTTGGCCGGGGCGCCACCGTCGGTGGCCGCCAGCGTCGAGCCGTCGGCGGCCGGCTCGTAGAGCTGGGTGGTGTAGTCGCGCACCATGCGGGCAGCGGTGAGGAACGGCCCGAGCGACCTCCAGTTGTGCTCCATCTTCTCGATCCAGCCGTGGGGCAGGCCATCGGCGCCGCGGTCGTAGAACAACGGCATCACCTCGCGCTCGAGCAGGCCGAACAGGCTGGTGGCCTCGCGCTGGTCGCGGCGGCCGGTGTCGGGGTCGTCGTCGGCGGAGTTGATCGCCCAGCCGTTCTCACCGTCGAAGCACTCGTCCCACCAGCCGTCGAGGATGCTGCAGTTGAGGGCGCCGTTGAGCGCGGCCTTCATGCCACTGGTGCCACAGGCCTCCAACGGGCGGCGCGGGTTGTTGAGCCAGACGTCGCAACCGTGGTACATCACACGCGCCACCGCCATGTCGTAGTCGGGCACGAACACGAAGCGATGGCCCACGTCAAGCTGGCGGGCGAACAGCTCGATGTCGCGGATCATGTCCTTGCCCGGCTGGTCGGCGGGGTGGGCCTTGCCGGCGAACACGAACTGCACGGGGCGGTCGGCGTCGAGCAGCAGCTTGCGCAGCCGATCGGGCTGTGACAGGAGCAGCGTCGCTCGCTTGTAGGTGGCGAACCGGCGCGCGAAGCCGATGGTGAGCGCCTTCGGGTCGAGGAGCGCATCGCCGAGACGAGAGCGAACGAACGCCACCAGTTCGGAGCGGCCCTTGGCGCGAGCCGCCCACACCTCGGCCGGGTCGAGCTTGTTGACGCCCGCCCATGAGGCCTCGTCGGCGCCGTCCCACACCGGGCCGACGCTCTTCGCGAAGAGGGGCGCGATGTGGTCGCCAACCCAGGTGGGAGCATGCACGCCGTTGGTGATGGCGCCGATCGGCACCTCCGCGTGGGGTACATCGGGCCACAGCCCGGCGAACATCTCGCGACTGACTTCTCCGTGCAGCTGTGCCACGCCGTTGGCGCGGCCGGCCAGCCGCAGGCCCATGACGGCCATGTTGAACTTGCCGTCGGGCTCGTCGTCGCGGCTGCCGATGGCCATCAGCTCGTCGAAGGTGACGCCGTACGACGCGGCGAAGGTGCCGAAGTACTTCTTCATCAGCTCGGGAGCGAAGCGGTCGATGCCGGCCGGCACCGGAGTGTGCGTGGTGAACACACCGCCGGCGCGCACGAGCTCGACGGCTTCACGGAACGTGAAGCCGTTGGCGACGAGCTCGCGGATGCGCTCGAGCGACAGGAAGCCGGCATGGCCCTCGTTGGTGTGGAAGACCTGCGGCTGCAGGCCGAGTGCCCGCAGCGCCCGAACGCCACCGATGCCGAGCACCATCTCCTGCCGCAACCGGTGCTCGGTGTCGCCGCCGTACAGGCGGTTGGTGATGGCCGCTGCCTCGGCGCTGTTTCCCTCGACGTTGGTGTCGAGGAGGTAGAGCGGGACGCGTCCCACCTGCACCCGCCAGACGTTGATGCTGACCTGCTCGCCGCCGATCTCCAGACCGATCCGTACGTCGGTGGGGTGCAGCGCCAGACCCAGCGGATCGAGGGGCGGGTAACGCTCCTCCTGCACGCCGTCGGCGTTGAGGCGCTGACGAAAGTAGCCCTCCGCGTACAGCAGGCCGACCGCAGCCAGCGGCAGGCCGAGGTCGCTGGCGGCCTTCAGGTGGTCACCGGCGAGGATGCCGAGGCCACCGGAGTACTGCGGCAGGGTCTCGGAGATGCCGAACTCCGGCGAGAAGTAGGCCACCAGGCCCAGGGGTGAATCGGTTCGACCCTGGAACCAGCGCGGTGCCTCGACCGCGTCGCGAAGTCGCGCAGCCGCGGCATCGGTTGCTGCCACGATCTGCGGATCGGCGGCCAGTTCCCCCCAGCGGGCCGCGGTGATGGCTGCAAGCAGGCGCAACGGGTCGCGGCCGGTGGACTTCCAGAGCGACGGGTCGAGACGCTCGAACAGCGCCTGGGTGTCGCGGTCCCATGTCCAGTGCAGGTTGAACGCCACCTCGGTCAGCGCCCCCAATGCCGGAGGGATGGCGGGGACGACGTTGAACTCTCTGACTGCACGCATCCGGAAGAGGATAGTTGTCGACGCGCCGGTCACGTCCTGCGACATGTGCGACAGGGCCCGTGGAGCGATCCTGCCGGCACTTTTCATCCTCCCGAAACGTTCCGAGTCGCGTCACAGCTCAATCGGCGATGGCTTCGCGGTAGACGGCGACGGTCCTGGCGGCAATGGCGTCCCACGTGTACGTCTTGCGGAGGAGCTCCTCGGCGCTGGCCCGCATGCGGTCGGCGGCGACCGGCTGGTCGATGACGTCGGCGATGCGATCCGCCAGCTCGTGGTGGTTGCCGGGCTCGAACAGCATGCCGGCATCGGTGCCCTGGACGATCTCGGCGAGTCCGCCGGTGCGTGCCACGATCGTGGGTGCTCCGGCAGCCATTCCCTCGAGCGCGACGATGCCGAACGGTTCGTAGAGCGAGGGGATCACCACACAACTCGCCCGCTGCAACAGTTCGTGCAGCTCGTCATCCGGCACGAACCCGGCCAGCTGCACGATGTCGCTGACGCCCTCCATGTCGATCTGCGTCTGCAGCTCTGGCAGGAAGGTGCCGCGACCGGCGATGACGCAACGGATCCCGGGCACGCGATGGCGCAACTCGCCGATCGCCCGCGCCAGCACCTGGAAGCCCTTCTCGTACTGGATGCGTCCCCAAGCGATGACCAGTGGCTCGCGGTTGCCGCCGGCGGCAGGCGCGTCGGGTCGCTGCCACCGCTGGGTGTCGACCCCGTTGGGCACCAGGTGCACCTTCTCGGCGGGCAGCTCGAAGCCGTTGGCCACTTCGCGCACCATGAACTGCGAGCAGGCGATGACGCAGCGGGCCTGATAGGTGAGCCACCACTCGACGGAGTTGATGCTGCCCGGCAGACCGGGTGGCAGGTGACCGCCGTGACGGCCCCGCTCGGTGGCGTGGATGGTGGCCACCAGGGGCACGCCCAGCAGGGTCTTGAGCGTGTCGCCGGCCCAAGCCACCAGCCAGTCGTGGGCATGCACGACGTCGGGGCGCCAATCGCCCAACTGCGCGGCGAGCTTCACCAGCTGGTGATTGGCGGAGGCCATGCCGGCAACCAGGTCGTCGTCGGGCAGCCAGGGCAGACCGGGGTCGGCGCGCAGCACTCGCACCCCGGCCACCATCGCATCGTCGGGCTCGTCGGGATGGTGCAGGCTGCACACCACCACCTCGTGGCCGGCACGCGCCATGGCCCTTGACAGTCCGTCGACATGTGCGGCGATGCCCCCCACCACCAGGGGCGGGTACTCCCACGACAGCATCAGCACGCGCACCGTGCGAACGTAGCAGTGCGGCAACCAGCGCCGGGGGTGGGTCAGTGCCGTACGCTCATGCTGTGGTGCTTTCCGATCTCGATCTTCATCTCTTCGGTGAGGGAACTCATCGCCGCCTCTGGGAGCTGCTCGGGGCGTGTCCCTTGCCGGGCGGAGGCGTGCGCTTCGCCGTGTGGGCACCCAACGCCCGGTCGGTGGAAGTGCTCGGCGACTGGAACGACTGGGCGTCGGGCACGCTGCTCGAGCCGCAGGGCTCCTCTGGCATCTGGGCCGTCGTCTGTCCGACGGCGGCTCCCGGCCAGCGGTACAAGCTCGGCGTCACGTCGGCCACCGGTGCCTACGTGCTCAAGGCCGACCCGATGGCCCGCCAGAGCGAGTGTCCACCGTCCAACGCCAGCGTGGTTGCATCGGCCGGCCGCTACGAGTGGGGCGACGACGAATGGATGGGCGCCCGTACCCACGCGCCAGGCGCGCCCTTGCGCATCTACGAGGCGCACATCGGCTCGTGGCGATCCGGCGTCGCCGACTACGTCGAGTTCGGCCGTCAACTGGCCGAGCACGTGGTGGCCCTGGGGTTCACTCATGTGGAGCTGCTGCCCGTCGCCGAGCATCCGTTCGGCGGGTCCTGGGGTTATCAGGTCACCGGCTACTACTCGCCGACCGCCCGCTACGGCACCCCCGACGAGCTGAGGGCGATGATCGACATCCTGCACCGGGCCGGCATAGGGGTGATCATCGATTGGGTGCCGGCTCACTTCCCGAAGGACGAGTGGAGCCTCGCCCGCTTCGACGGCACCGCGCTGTACGAGCACTCCGACCCTCGTCAGGGAGAGCACCCCGACTGGGGCACGTACGTGTTCAACTACGGCCGCACCGAGGTGCGCAACTTCCTCGTCGCGAACGCGTTGTACTGGCTCCACGAGTTCCACATCGACGGCCTGCGCGTCGACGCGGTGGCGAGCATGCTCTATCTCGACTACTCGCGACCCGCCGGCGGCTGGGTGCCGAATCGCAACGGCGGACGTGAGAACCTCGATGCGATCGCCTTCCTGCGCGAGCTCACCGGGGTGGTCGCCCACGAAGCCCCGACCGCGATGGTCATCGCCGAGGAGAGCACGGCGTGGCCGAAGGTGACGCACCCCATCGAGTTCGGCGGCCTCGGCTTCACCCACAAGTGGAACATGGGCTGGATGAACGACACGCTCGGTTACCTGCAGCACGATCCGGTGCACCGCCGCTACCACCATCGCGAGTTGTCCTTCGGGCTGCTCTACGCGTTCAGTGAGCGCTTCGTGCTGCCGTTGAGCCACGACGAGGTCGTGCACGGCAAAGGCAGCCTTCTCGGCAAGATGCCCGGAGACGACTGGCAGCGCTTCGCCAACCTGCGCGCGCTGTATGCCTGGATGTGGGCCCAGCCGGGCGCTCCGTTGCTGTTCATGGGCGCCGAGATCGCGCCGTTCACCGAGTGGAACGAATCGACCGGGCTTCCCTGGTACCTGTTGGAGCACGCCCCGCACCGCGGCGTCCGCGACCTGCTGGCCGAACTGAACAGGGTGATCACGGTCTGGCCCGCGCTGTACGAGCGCGATCACGAACCCACCGGCTTCCAATGGCTCGACGCCGACGACTCGAGCCACTCGGTGTACGCGTTCCTCCGGTGGGGCTTTGCCGGTGGCAAGGCCGTGGCCGCGATCGCCAACTTCACACCGGTGCCCCACGGCGGGTACCGGGTCGGGTTGCCGTGGGCAGGGGAGTGGCAGGTGCTGCTCGACACCGACTCGCCGAACTACGGCGGCAGTGGCTTTGCCGGCTACGACCTCGAGGGTTTGCGCACCGGCAGCGCCGTGGTCCAAGCCACCACCGAGACGGCATGGCAGGGGCAACCGGCGTCGGCGATCCTCGACGTGCCGCCGCTGGCCGTGATCTGGCTCGGCTCCTCCCGACCGTGACCCTCGCGGCAACATGAGGCTGCCGCATCGGCTGGCAGCGGTGTGGCGCGACGACCGTCTGCGGGCGGTCGTCGCGGCCTGCGTCACCCTCGGTGTTGCGGTGGGCGTGTTCGCCGTGTCGTTCGGCGTCACCTCGGTGTCAGCGGGGGCGTCGGTGGCGCAGACGTGCGCGCTGTCCCTGCTGGTGTTCACCGGGGCGTCTCAGTTCTCGGCGGTGAGCGTGTTGGGTGCCGGTGGTTCGGCTGCGTCGGCATTTGGCGGGGCGGCGCTGCTTGCTGCGCGCAACAGCGTCTACGGGCTGGCCATGGCGCCGCACCTGCACGGCCGGCTGGCCAAGCGGCTGATCGCCGCACAGCTGACCATCGACGAATCGACGGCCATGGCCTCCGCGCAGGACGACGAGTCGCACCGACTGGCCGCCTTCTGGATCACGGGTGTCAGCATCTACGTCTTCTGGAACCTCGGCACGCTGGTCGGGGCGTTGCTCGGCTCTGCGATCGATCCGAAGGTGTACGGCCTCGACGCCGCCTTCCCGGCCGCATTCGTGGCGATGCTGTGGCCGTTGCTGCGCGACCGCAGGTCCGCGCTCGCCGCTGCCATCGGGGCGACCTTGTGCCTCCTGCTCATCCCGTTCACCCCCGTGGGGGTGCCCATCCTGTGCGCCGCGTTGGCGATCATGGTCGGGATACCGTCGCCCGCTGAGGTGGGTTCGTGAGCTGGCCGTTCGTGTTCGCGCTCGCCGCCACCGCCTATGGGTTCAAGGTGCTCGGCCTGGTGCTGGTCGGCGATCGACGGATGCCGCCGGTGCTCGACCGTTGCCTTGCGCTGATCCCCGCCGCGCTGATCGCTGCCATCGTCGTCAAGGACACCTTCAGCGTCGGCCAGCACCTGCAGATCGACGCGCGCGCGGCCGGTGTGGGCGTGGCGGTGCTGGCGGCCTGGCGCAAGGTGCCGCTCATCGCGGTCATCCTCATCGGAGCCGCCGTCACCGCCGCAGTGCGTGCTGCCACCTGACCTCCCGGCCCTCGTGCGAGCTCCAGCTCGATCCGTCCCCGTCGCCCCGAGCCCGTTCACGATCGCACGTGTCGCGGCCTGACCTCACTGTGATGTGGCTGCACATGCGACACGTGCGATGGTGAACTGCGGGAGCGGGCTCTGCGAGCGATGGGCGTGCCGGTGGCGTGCCGGGCGGGGCGCCGTGTGGGGTGCCGTGTGGGGTGCCGGCGGCTAGCCGGCTGTTTCGACGAGCCGCTTGAGGCCACGCAGGTTGCGCAGCCAGATGGCACGCAGCACCAACTTGCCACCGATGGCCGCCCCGATCGGCCCGCCCAGCCACCACGGAAAGACCAGGATCTCCTGCCACACGAAGCGGGTGCGACGAGCAGGCCCGGTGCGCGACGGGTCGATCGGCTCCAACGTGAAGCGGCCGCTGCCGGTCACCAGCCCGGTGTGGCGGACCCCCATGACGCCGACCACATCGGTGGAGTGATCCGGGGGCACCCACTCGGTGATCTCCATCCGGTCGACCAGCTTGATCGGGCCGACCTTCGTGTCGCACAAGAACTCGGTGCCGACACCCCGACGCTGTTCGCCGGTGAACCGGATGGCGACCGCGTCGTGCATCCAGTCGACGTGCCGTTCGACGGGTTCGACGATCTCCCACACTCGCGAGGGTGGTGCGTTGATCTCGACCGCGACTCGGATGCCGGCCATGCGCAGTTGCGAACGCGGTGTTCGTCAGGCCTTGACGGCGACGTTGCGCAGCTGCTCGGCCGCGACTTCGGGCGGCACGATGTTGATCATCACGCCGGTGCCGCGCTCGAACCCGGCGGTGGTGACCAGCTTCGGGAAGAGGTGGACGTGCCAGTGGTACGAACCGTTGTAGTGGTGAGGCGCCGTGTGGAACACGAGGTTGTACGCGATGTCGCCGTGCACGTCGCGCAAGGCGACGAGCGCATCGCGAACGGCCACGCCCACTGCCCGCAGCGTCTCGTCGGAGCTGTCGGTGAGGTGCAGGTCGTGGCTGCGCGGGATGATCAGCAACTCGTACGGCGTCTCGGCCCAGAACGGGCTGACGCAGACGACGTCATCGGTGGCGAACAGCACTCGCTTGCCGTCGACCAGCTCGGCCTCGATGGTGGCGCACAGGATGCAACCACCCTCGAACCGGGTGAACGCCCGCTGCTCTTCGAGGATCTCGCCGGGCACGAACGGCAGCCCGAGCAGCTGGCCGTGCGGGTGCGCCAGCGAGGCGCCTGCCTCGCGACCATGGTTGATGATGGCCTGCGTGTAGCGCACATGGTTCGTGGCCGCGTGCTCCTGCAGGCGCCGCTTGAGCATCAGCATCATGTCGCCGGCGTCGTCGTTGGAGATCTGGTGGGCGCCGCCTTCGTGGGCCGGGGTGTACACGAACACCTCGTGGATGCCACTGGCCTCGGCCTCCACGTGCACCGGACCGAGGTGATGGACCGCGAACGGCTCGTCGCCGTCGAACGCCGGATAGAGGTTGGGGATGACGCGCATGCGCCAGTGGCCGCCGGCATCGAGCGTCTCCAGCGCGGGAAGCGTGGCTTCCTCGTGGCCGGGGCAGAACGGACAGGGGCGACCAGGGTCGGCCTCGACCTGCGCGTTGCGTGGGGCGAAGTCGGTAGGGCGTTCGGCCCGATCTGCCACGATCGTGACCCAGCGCCCGGTCAGCGGGTTCAGACGGAGTTGACTCACAGCTCCGCCAGTCTATGACCTGTCAAGAGGCGAAGGGCGGACGGGAGGCCGAATTTGCGCGACTCCCCTTGCAAAATACCGAAACCTGACGTTCGCTGTCGGCGCTGAACGGCGATCGATCGAACGATTCCCACCGCTCGACGAGCGTCAGGCCGGCCCTCGATGCCATCGCGTCGAGTTGTGCGGGAGTTGCCCAGCGGATGCTCCATGGTCGCAACCGGATGCCGCCGGCCTCGGTGATGTCGACGTACTGTCCCTCGGCGCGCTGTGCGGCGGGATCGGAGGTGCTGACGCTGAGCACCACGCGATCGGCCGACACCGATCGCACCGCCACCTCCGACGCGCTGTCGTGTGCCGGGTCGGGCACGAACGACTCGACCACGAAGGAGCCCTCGTCGTCGAGGCGCGAGGCCACGGTGTGACAGCAGGCCTGTTGGTCGGCCTCGGTGAGGAGGTTGAAGAACGTGTTGTAGGCCGCGAACACCATCGAGAACGGGCCGGCAGGAAGATCGTGCACCATGCTGCCGAGGTGCACGTGCACCTCGTCGCCGTGTGGCTTGGCCGCCAACCGCGCCAGCATCCGCTCACTCGTGTCGAGGCCGTGCACTTCCAAACCGGTGGCGGCGAGCGGGATCGCGAGCCTGCCGGTGCCGACGCCGAGCTCGAGCACACGGCCCCCGGCGGCCAGCGCCGCAAGGGTGGCCACCGTGGCGTCGATGTCGCTGATCCCCTGGTACCAGTCGTCGTACACGTCGGCGAAGGAGTCGCCGTAGCTCGCGTCGTGGTAGCCCCGCATGAACCCATCTTGGGGCATGCACAGCCGGCGCCGCCAGTGGAATCGGTCCACCGCCCCCGCAGGGCCGGTCGGTTCGGCCAGAATGGCGCCGTGAGCCAATGGGCGGGCATCGAATCCGGGGTCGGCGCCGCACCAGCGGCGCAGCGTGCCCCTCGTGCTGCGTTGCACGTCCGGCCGCGACCCCGCCTGCGCCGCACCGAGCGGTTGATCGTCGGTTCCATCGACGGCGCGGCGCACGTCATGCAACGCAGGGCGCGTGACGTACTTGCCGGTTCAGCCGTGTTCATGGTGCCGATGGTTGGCGTCAGCGTGCTGCTGGCGGTACTCGCGTTCAACCAGTTCGACCGCTTCGACAGCCTCCTGGGCGACAGCGGCTATGTCGGCGCAGAGACCTGGTTCACGTTCCTCGCCGTCGCGTTGCAGTCGTTCACCGCTCACCTCATCGGCGCCTACACCGCCACCTACCTGGTCCGGTACCAGATGGGAGGTGACCCGACCATCCGGGAGTGCGTGCTGGCGGTGGTGCGTCGACTGCCGATGCTGGTGGTCTCCTGGTTGCTGACCCACTGGTGGGCGCTGCTGTTCGACCTGTGGGTGATCAACTCCGGCGCAGGCGCGTTGGCGCTGCTGATCTGGTTCCTTCCCCCGACCGCGTCGGCCCTCAGCGCCGTCGTGCTGCTGGTGACGCCGGTGATGATGGGTGAGCGTCTGGGCCTGAGGGCGATCCCACGCGCCTGGCGGCTCGTGCGCACCAGATTCGGCGCGGCGTTCGGCTTCGTGTGGGCGTGCACCGTGCTCGCAGCGATGATGTTCCTGTTCATCGCCTTCCTTCCCCAGTTGGCCGAGAGCACCGGCCTGATCACCTTCGGCTCGTACATGTGGTTGGTGCAGGGCGTCACGTCGCAGCTGGCCTTCCTGGTGGTGGTGCCGTTCGTGGCCATCGCCACCGCTCAGCTGTACCTGCAGATCCGGGTGCACGCCGAGGGACTCGACCTGGTGGTTGCTGCCGATCGTGCGTTCGGGCCGTCGGCCCAGGAGCCGGCAGCGTGAACCTCTTCGTGGTGGCGCGCATCCTGACGTGGGTCGTGGCCGCGCCGCCCGGCGATCCGCTCGGCCCCGTCGACCAGGACCCCGACGCGGTTCGCGAGGAGGCGTGCAAGCTCGTCAGCCGCGACCCCACCGTGTGCTCGGCCCCGAAGCCGACTCCGCCTCCCTCGTCCGGCGGCCACGGCAAGGGCATCGACCTCAGCTTCGTGTCGCTGCTGCTCTGGGTGCTGCTGATCGCCGCGGTGGTGGGGTTGCTCTTTCTGCTGGTGCGCTGGTTGCTGACCAAGAGCGGTGGAGGCAGCGCCGCTCGGCGCCGGAGCGAGACGAGCGACGACGACCTCGACGTGGTGGAGCGAGATGCCGTCGCCGTCGACCGGTCGCGTGAACCCACCAACTGGCGCACCGAGGCCGAGGTGCACCGGCGCGCCGGGCGCTACCGCGATGCGTTGCGCTGCCGCTATCGGGCGTTGGTGGGCGACCTGGCTCGCAGAGGCCTCATCGACGAGATCCCGGGCCGCACCACGGGTGAGGAACGTGCGCAGCTGCGACGGGTGACGCCGAGCGCGAGCGCGCCGTTCAACACCGCGGCCGAGCTGTTCGACGGTGCGTGGTACGGCCACCTGCCGGTCAGCGCGGACGACGATGATCGGTTCCAGGCGCTCGAGCACGATGTGCTCGCCACGGCAGTGGAGACGCGGCGGTGAGCCCCCGTCGTTCGGCGCAGAGCGAAGGCGGCGGCGGGCGGGTCGGCGTCACCGCCCTGTTGCTGGTGATCGCGGCGGTGGGAATGCTGTTGTTGCTGCGTGCACAGCCGGATCCGGAACCCTTCGACCCGCGCAGCGAAGCCGATGGTGGCACGCGCGGCCTGGTGGTGCTGCTGGAACACGAGGGAGCCAGCGTCGATGTCGTTCGGTCGGCGCCGCCCGCCGGCGACACCGCCCGTGTGCTGGTGCTGGAGGATCGGCTGAACGACGACCAGCGCCGCGCGCTGCTGGCGTTCGCCGAGGGCGGTGGCGTGGTGGTGGTCGCCGATCCGAACAGCACGCTCGCCGGCGACGTCGGCGACGTCAGCACGGTCACCGACGAACTGCCCGCGTTCGCCGGTAACGAGATCGACGGCCAGATCAACATCCCACGTGATCGCTGCGCCATCGGAGCACTCGCTCACCTGAGGGGCGTGTTCGTGCGGAGCGGCGTCCGCTTCCACGATCAGGCGGGCGCCGCCTGCTTCCAGGACGAAGTGGGTGCGTTCGCGTTCGTCGCCACCCGCGGTGCGGGCCTGATCGTGCAGCTCGGCGACAACGAGCTGTTCACCAACTCACTGCTGCGCTACGCCGACAACGGACCGCTCGCGACCGCGCTGCTGGCCCCTGTGCCCGGCGCCCGCGTCGACATCTTGCTCGGCGCCGAGGCGGCGAAGACCACCGCCGACATCGGCAGCGGCGAGGACACGCTGTCGGATCTGGTGCGGCCCGGCGTGTGGATGGCGATCACCCAGCTGGCGATCGCGTTCGTGGTCTTCGCGCTCGCACGTGCCATCCGGCCCGGCCGGCCGGTGCGCGAACCCGAGCAGGTGCCCATCGCCGGCAGCGAGCTGGTGGTCGCCACCGGCAACCTGATGCAGCGGGCCAAGCACGTGGAGCGGGCCGGTTGGCTGTTGCGCGGCAACCTCTACCGCTCGTTGTGCACCGAGTACCACCTGTCACCGACGATCTCGATCGAGGCGCTCGACGCGGCGGTGGCGGGGCACACGTCGTTGCCGCCGGGGTACGTGACCGCTGTGCTGCAGAGTGAAGTGAAGGACAACGCAGGGTTGGTGCAGCTCAGCAACTCCCTGCAGACGATTCGTGACGTGACTCCACTGGGGCGCGTCGAAGCCGAAGGAGCCAATTCGTGAACGATGACAACAGGTCCCCCCTCGACGCCGTACTGGCCGTCCGCAACGAGGTGGCGAAGGTGGTGGTGGGGCAGGAGGGTGTGCTCACCGGTGCCATCGCGGCGTTGTTGGTGAACGGTCACGTGCTCCTGGAAGGTGTGCCCGGCGTGGCCAAGACGCTGCTCGCCAAGAGCCTGGCCGCGGCGTTCGACATGAAGTTCACCCGCTTGCAGTTCACGCCCGATCTGATGCCGAGCGACGTGATCGGCCAGCAGCTGGTGGGCCAGTCGTCCGATGGCATCACGTTCAAGTTCCGTCAGGGTCCGGTCTTCACGAACCTGCTGCTCGCCGACGAGATCAACCGCACGCCGCCCAAGACGCAGGCGGCGCTGTTGGAGGCGATGGAGGAGCGCCAGGTCAGCTTCGACGGTCAGACGTACCCGCTGCCCGATCCGTTCCTGGTGATCGCCACGCAGAACCCCATCGAGTACGAGGGCACCTATCCGCTTCCGGAAGCCCAGCTCGACCGTTTCCTGTTCAAATTGCAGGTGCGCTACCCGAGTGCCGAGCAGGAGCTGGAGATGGTCGCCCGCCACGACGCGGGGATGAACCCCCACGATGTGCTCGGCTCGGGCGTTCGGCCAGTGGCCGGCGCCGCCGATCTGGCCGCCGGCCGTGCGGCCATCCAGCGGATCCGGGTCGACCCGGCGGTGCTGCAGTACATCGTGCATCTCGGTCGTGCCACCCGCGAATCGCCGGCGCTGCAGCTGGGTGTGTCGCCGCGCGGCATCACCTGGTTGCTGCACGCGTCCAAGGCGTGGTCCTGGCTCAGCGGTCGCGACTTCGTCACCCCCGACGAGGTGAAGGCCGTCGCCAAGCCGTGCCTGCGCCACCGCATCATGGTGCGACCCGAGCTCGAGCTCGAGGGCACCTCTGCCGATGCCGTGCTCGACGGCATCCTCGCCACCGTGCCCACCCCGCGCTGAGCTGGCCGGCCCGATGTCCACCAGCCGCCGCTGCGAACCCCATGTGACGAGATGAAGCACCGTCTCGCCTATCCGGTGCCGACGGTGTGGTTCGCCGCGCTCGCTGCGATGTCGGGCCTGGCGCTGTTCGCCTGGTCGGGGCGCAGCTGGGTGGCGCTCGGTGTGGTGGAGGCCGTGCTGGTGCTGGTGCTCGTCGCCGACGCGTTGCTGTGCGTCCCACCTCGGCGCATCGATGTGCATCGAGACGTCGACGAGTCGGTGACCCTCGGCGAGGAGGTGGCGCTCACCTGGCTCGTCGACAACCGCTCGTCGCGCCCTGCTCGGGTGACGGTGACCGATGCACTGTGGCCCAGCCTGCAGGCCGAACGACGGAGGGTCGGTGCGACGTTGCGCGCGGGCGCGCGCTTGCGGGCGAGAACGGTGCTGCGCCCCAGCCGGCGCGGCCGGTTCCCGCTGAGCGACGTGACCGTGCGCGTCGAGGGCCCCATGCGACTGGTCAGCCGCCAGGCCACCCGCGCGGTGGAGGGAGGCATCCGGGTGATGCCGGCCTACCCGAGCCGGCAGGAGGTGCAGCGGCGCATTCGCGTGCCGCGGGTGCTGGAGGTCGGGTTGCGCAGCATCCGCACCAGCGGCGGGGGCACCGAGTTCGACCAGTTGCGCGACTACCGCCCTGACGACGAGTTCCGCCGCATCGACTGGCCGGCGACGGTGCGGCTGCAGCGCCCCATCGTGAAGCAGTACCGGGCCGAACGCAACCAGAACGTCGTGCTGCTGCTGGACAACGGCCGCGTCATGGCCGGCACCGTCGGCGGCGTCCCGCGCGTGGAACACGCGATGGATGCTGTGCTCGGCGTGGTGCAGGCAGCGACGAAGCTGGGCGACCGTGTGGGCATGCTCGCCTTCGACCGGCAGGTGCGCAGCATCCTGGTGCCCACCAACGGCAAGAGCCAGTTGGGCCGAGCGGCGGAGGCGATGTTCATGCTGGAGCCCGACTACAGCGAGAGCGCCTATCAGGTGGCCTTCAACTACGCCACCGCCCGCTTCCGGCGTCGTTCGCTGTTCATCGTGCTCACCGACCTGGTGGAGGCAGCGGTCGAGCAGGCGCTGCTGCCGGCATTGCCGATCATCACTCGCCGTCACCTGGTGGTGGTCGCTGCCGTGCAGGACCCGGCGGTCATGCAGTGGGCCGCCGGGAGCGCGCACCAGTGGGCGAGCGAGGCGTTCCGCGAGGCTGCGGCCGTGAACGTGCTGCACCAACGGGCGCGGGCCACGGCACGGTTGCGCGCCGCGGGGGCCATCGTCGTCGATGCCGCGCCGGGCAGGCTGGCCACCGAACTGGTCGACAAGTACCTCGAGGTCAAGGCCAGCGGCCGTCTCTGAGCGCGACGGCGCCGAGGTGCGACAACACCGCACATGAACGCCGGCGGCCGGCGGGCGGGTCAGGCGAGGGCGGTGTCGGGGCTGAAGTCGACGTTGCCGTCGCGGCGAGCGCGAATGGCATACGCGATGGTCCATCCCCAGAACAGCAGGAACATGAACACGCCGATGCCCACGCGCAGTGCCGTCGGCCACGGCTTGCCGGTGACGAACCCCTCGACGACGGCCGCCATCAGGAACGCGATGACCAGGCCGACCAGCACGCTGCCGGACCGGCGGGCTTCGTCGGTGAGCGCGTTGAAGCGTGGTCGGTCACCGGGGTCGATGATCGCCCATCCGATGCGCAGCCCGGCCGCGCCGGCGACGACGACCGCGGAGAGCTCGAGCATGCCGTGGGGGAGTATCAGCCCCCAGAACTTGTCGGCCTGCCCCGCGTGGGTGAACAGGCCGCCGGCCATCCCGCCGTTCGCTCCGTTCCAGGCGAGCAACGCGGCGGTGACGACGCACAGCAGCACACCGGCGGCGAACGCCAGGAAGCCGACGCGGATGTTGTTGAAGAACACCTCCGTCGCGAAGTTCTGCGAGGGCTGGTTGGAGTAGTAGTCCTCGAAGTCCTGGTTGATGTACTGCTGGCCGGAGCCCTCGGGGGCGGCCACGTCGAACGCCTTGGGAGAAACCGACAGCCAGATCTGGAACACGGCCCAGGGAACGAACGTGAGCAGCGCGGCCACCAGGATGTACCTGCGCAGCCCGTAGATGGCAGCGGGGAAGGTGACGGTGGCGAACTGGATGACGCCACGCTGCACCTCGGTGTCGCGCTGCCCGTAGAGCACACCGTGGGCATCGCTGACCAGCAGCGTCAGGCGGTTGACCAGCGCCGAGTCGGCGGCGTACTCGATGCGCGCGTTGGCCAGGTTGGCGCCGCTGCGCTGGTAGAGGTGCACCATCTCGTCGAGCTCGTCGGGAGTGACCTGGGTGACCTTGCGTGCCCGCTCGGTGAGCTGCTGCAGACGCCACCACGCGCCTTGATGTGCTGCCACGAACGCATCGATGTCCACTGGATGCGTAGGGTACTTGACCGATGGACGGCATCGTCACCCCCGAAGCGGTCGTGCTCGACGTGGAGACCGCGGGGGTGGCTTCGCGGGTCTTCGCCGGCATCATCGACTTCGCCATCCAGCTGGGCATCCTGTGGGCCGGGGCGCTGGTGCTGGCCCTCGCCGGAGCCGCTTCGTTCTCGTCCTTCGACATGGGGATGGCGCTGCTCCTCGCCGCGGTGCTGATGGGCTACCCGGTGCTGTCGGAGACGCTCATGCGCGGCCGCACCATCGGCAAACGGGCGCTGGGCCTGAGGGCCGTGACCCTGGAGGGGGCACCGATACGGCTGCGTCACGCGTTGTTGCGGATGATGGGCGGACTGGTCGATCGGTACCTTCCACCGCTCGGCGTCACCGGCATGCTGTTCGTGTTGAGCACCTCGCGCCACCAGCGTGTCGGCGACCTGATCAGCGGCACCATCGTGATACGCGATCCCGACCGCACCATGCTGCCGCCGGCTGTCTGGTTCCCCGTGCCGCCGGGGCTCGAGGCGTTCGCCGCAACGATCGACCCGACGGCGATGACCGACGAGCAGTACACGGTGATCCGCTCGTTCCTGATGCGCAACCGCGAGCTGTCGGTCGATGCGCGCTATTCGCTGGCCAGCGATCTTGCCGCGCGGGCGGCTGCGACGGTGCACCACGACGGGCTGCACCGGGTGCACCCGGAGGCGTACCTGCTGTGCGTGATCAGCCGCTACCAGCGGCGCAACTTCCCGAACTTCCAGCCCGCCGCCTGGCCAGGCGCCCAGCCAGCGTACGCGCAGCCCGGCGTGGGCAGGTCGCCGGCGTGGCAGGCCCCTTCCGGGCCGGCGCGATGAACCTGCGGCCGATGGCAGCTTCGGGTTCGTAGCCTGTCGGGCATGACCGGCTACACGTACGTCGACCATGCGGCCACCACGCCCATGCGCGCCGAGGCGGTGGCGGCCATGCTGCCCCACCTGTCGGATCACTTCGCCAATCCATCGGGTTCACATCGTTTCGCCCGCGAGGCGCGCCGGTCGATCGACGACGCCCGCGAACTGGTGGCCGAGGTCATCGGCTGTCATCCCGGTGAGGTGGTCTTCACGAGTGGCGGTACCGAGGCCGACAACTCGGCGGTCCTGGGCACCCTCGCTCGTCGCGGCGGCACAGCCGTCTGCTCTGCGGCCGAACACCATGCGGTCCTCGAGTGCGTCCACCGTTCGCACGGAGTGGTCGTGCCGGTCACGGCCATGGGCGCCGTCGACCTCGAAGCGCTCGCCGGCACGCTGGCGGCGACTGCCGACGTCTCGGTGGTCAGCGTGATGGCGGTCAACAACGAGGTCGGCACCATCACCGATCTGGCCTCGGTGGAGCAGGTGGTGCGCCGGATCGCGCCCTCCGCAACGCTGCACACCGATGCGGTGCAGGCCGCCTGCTGGCTCGATCTGCGCACGTTGTGGCCGCTCGTCGACATGCTGTCGTTGTCCGCGCACAAGTTCGGTGGGCCCAAGGGTGTCGGCGTGCTGGCTGTTCGCGACGGGTTCGCGTTCGAGCCCACCCTCATCGGCGGCGGGCAGGAGCGCGAGCGGCGCAGTGGCACCCACAACGTCGGCGGGATCGTGGCGATGGCCGAGGCGCTGCGCCTGACGGACCGCGACCGCGGCGCCGAGCAGTTGCGCATCGGCGCGCTGCGCGACTCGTTGGTCGATCGCCTGGTGGCGTCTCTGGCCGGGGTGCACGAGACCGTGGCCCGCGAGCACAAGGTCGCCGGCTCGGCCCACCTGTGCATCGAGGGAATCGAGAACGAGGCGTTGCTGTTCCTGCTCGACGAAGCGGGTGTGTGCGCCAGCGCCGCCTCGGCCTGCGCGGCCGGAGCCATGGAGCCGTCGCACGTGCTGCAGGCCATGGGCGTGCCTCGCGATCTGGCCACCGGCGCGCTGCGAGTCACTCTGGGCGCGACGTCCACCGAGGCCGACGTCGATCGCACGGTCGAGGTGCTGCTGCAGGCAGTCGGCCGCTTGCGGCGGACGACCGCTCACCGGTTGGTCGAGGAGTCGGCATGAAGGTGCTGATGGCCCTCAGCGGCGGTGTCGACTCGTCGGTGGCCGCCGCCGAACTGCTGCGCGACGGCCATGCAGTGGTTGGCATCACCATGCGCCTGTGGGGTGGCGACAGCGACACCGGGTGCTGCTCGATCGCCGATGTCGACGACGCCCGCAGAGTGGCCCAGCAGTTGGGCATCGACCACCTCGTCTTCAACTTCACCGACGATTTCGACGAGCACGTCGTGGCTCCCTACGTGGCCGCGCACGAACAGGGACTGACCCCGAATCCGTGCATCGAGTGCAACCGTCACCTCAAGTTCCATCGCCTCAGCGAACGGGCCGATCTGCTCGGCTTCGACGCTGTCGCCACCGGCCATCACGCGCGGATCGTGGAGCGCGACGGCGTCCGCTTCGTTGCCCGCGGTCACGACATGACGAAGGACCAGAGCTACGTCGTGCACATGCTGCCGCAGCACGAACTGGCCAGAACCCTGTTCCCGATCGGCCACCTCACCAAGGCTGCGGTCCGCGAGCGGGCCGCCCAGCTGGGTCTGCGCACCGCAACGAAGCCGGACAGCCAGGACGTCTGCTTCATCACCCACGACGGCGGCCGCACCGCGTTCTTGGGTAGCCGCATCTCGTTCCGCCCGGCGAAGGTCGTCGATGCCCTCGACGGCTCGCCACTCGGGACGGTGGAGGCACTCGAGATGGTCACCCTCGGTCAGCGGCGAGGTATCGGCCTGCCCGGCGGCGGGCCGAAACGGTACGTCGTCGACATCGACCACGAGACGGCAACGGTGAAGGTCGGTGACGAGGCGATGCTGCAGTGCGACTCGACGTTCGTGGGCCGGCTCACGTGGGCCCACCGACCGGTGGTGGGCGAGGTGCTGGTGCAGAGCAGTGCGCATGGCGCAACGGCCGCTGCCACCATCGCCCCGACGGAGGATGGTGTCGTGGTGCGGTGGAGCGTGCCACAGCGGCGCGTGTCGCCCGGGCAGAGCGTGGTGTTCTACGACACGTCCGACACCTGTGTGCTCGGTGGCGGCATCGCCGGCTGAGCGGGCCCCGCCGCCGAGCGGCCGTGTGGCGGTCAGCTCACCGGCACCTTGACTGCGGCCATCGCCTGCAGGGCTCGACCCGGGCGTGACGGGGCGACCAGCAGCGACTGGACGTGCAGCGCCTTGCCCTTCGGATCGGCGGCCGTCGGTGCCAGCACGGCCAGCTCCATGTCGCGCATGACGATCTCTACCGCATGACCGGCGGCGGGGCCGGTGAGATCGGCAGCCTGGGTGTCGGCGGTGGCGAGTTGGGCGACGGTGACGTTCGTGCGCTGCACCATGAGCGTCTCGCCGAGCACGACGTGGTCGTGCAGCACCACGCCGGCAGGCACGACGACCAACCAGCGGCGGGAGAACCGGTGGAAGCGACGGGCGAGCAGCCAGCCGATGCCCGCCGCGGCCGCCGCGGCCAGGGCCCCCGAGAGCCAGTGCCCGCCACCGAGCAGCAGGATTGCGCCCAACGAGACGGCGCACCAGACAGCCCACGACACCGCCATCGGCAGCAGCAGCGCCGCCGGCGCCCGCAGCGGCAGCCGTTGCTCGTGCCCGTAGGCCGAGCCCTGCACCAACGCCTCGGCGGTCTCGGCAGAGAAGGCCACGAGCGTGGCCAAGGCGGCAAGCGTCAGCGCTGCCGCACCCCATCCGGCGCCGCCGCCGAGGGCGAGGGCGATGACAGCGCCGGGCACCGCCGCCGGCAGCACGAGCCGCACCACGGTCAGCCCGAGGGGGCTGGGCACCGTCAGTGCAACGACCAACGCACCGACGGCCGCTGCCCAGGCGGCGGTGGCGACCGGGCCTGCGGCCGAGCTCCTTGCGTCGGTGGCGTGGCTGATGGAGATGGCCATCGTGACGGCGGACGCGACCACCAGGGCGCGCAGCACCCACAGGAAGTTTCGCGGGGAGAGCTGGGAGGTGGCGCTCATCGGCACGGAAACAGATTTGTCGAACGGCAACGCATCAGGCCAACGTATCTGCAATCCCTCGTCTCGCTTCGAAGGAGCCAGCGTGTCCGTGGGACGATGTCGGCATCGTCAGCGACCACCCGTCACCCCAGGAGAGGAGGTCACCCATGCATCGAGCACAACTCCCCAGCGGCATCGCCACCGGCATCGGCGGCCTGCCTCACCGCGACGCCGTCGAGGCCGCAACGTTCGCGCTCCGGGCGATGGAGCTGCCGGCGATCCCCACGCTGCCGCGCCGTTCACCGGCCGAGGGTTCGATGGCGCAGGCGATGGTCGGCATGCAGGGCATCACCGTCGGCCAGTACGGCAGCATCGCCGTCGATGCCACGCTGGTCGATCCGCTGGCGCCGATCGTCACCGATCTCGACCACGATGCGTTCGTGGGCTTCCAGACCTTCCTGCAGGTCGCTCAGGAGCAGCAGTACTCCGGGCCGGTGAAGTGGCAGTTCGTCGGCCCGGTCAGCTTCGGCTTGGCGCTCATGCGGGCCGGCGTGCCGATGAGCGAGGCGTTCGAGTCGGCAGTGCGCTGCGTGCGCGCTCGCGTCCAGCACCTGCTCGATGCCGTCTCCGTCGCCTTGCCGCACAGCCAGCAGCTCGTGTTCATCGAGGAGCCGGTGCTGGCCGATCTGATGCAGCCCGGCTTCCCGATCGCTCCCGACACCGCCATCGACCTCGTCTCGGGTGCGCTGGCCATGGTGGAGGGTTCGGCCGTGTCGGGTCTCCACGTGTGCGGTCTCGCCGACATCCCCTCGCAGCTGGCTGCAGGGCCGGCGATCCTGTCGCTGCCGGTGCGGCCGGAGATCGCGGAATCCGCCGGCTACCTGATCAGGTTCATGGAGCAGGGCGGGTACGTGGCGTGGGGCGTGGTGCCCACCAATGGCCCCATCCTGCACTCCGCCGAGCGCCCGTGGCGTCAGCTGTGCGCGCTGTGGTGCGAGCTGGTGCAACGCGGCGCCGACCCGGTGCTGCTGCGCGAGCAGTCGATCATCACGCCGGAGTGCGGCCTGGCGTCGCACACCCCCGCCGTCGCCGAGCGAGTGCACCGGTTCACCGCCGAGGTGAGCAGCCGTGTTCGCGATCAGGCAACCGCCTCGCGCTGGGTGCTCGGAGCCTGAGCGGGATGAGCGAGTTCGAGCAGCTCCCGCCGGCGCCCTTGCCACCACCTCGTGCCGTGCCTCCCGTGGTGAGCCCGGCGCAACACGCGCCCTTCGCCGTGCCACCGCAGTCCGGCCCGTACGGTCCTCCACCAGCGCCATACGGCGGGCAGCCCTACAGCGGCTACCCGGCCACCGGCTACCCGCTCGTGCCGGGCATGCTCACCAAGCCGCCGCGACCTGTCGTGAGAGGCGGCTCGCTGCTGTTGATCATCGGAGGTGCCGGACTCGTGCTCGGCTCGGTGCTGCCGTGGCTGACAGCCGGCGGGCAGAGCCTCAACGGCTTCTCCAGTGAATCGATCGATCTCGACGGCGGCAGCAACGGCGGCCCGGCCTTCGCGGTGCTCGCCGTCCTCCTGATCGGCTTCGGCATCACCCAGCTCGCCGCCCGCAAGGTGCTGGCGGTGGCGATCATCGCGGTGGTGATCGCGTCGTTCGCCCTGATGGGCGCGCTGGCCGAGATGGGCAACGTGTCCGACGCCATCGACTTCGCCGGGTACTTCGGGGGAGATGCCTCGTGGGGCGCCGGTGTGCCCGTGCTCGGCGTGTCGTCCCTGCTCGGCCTCGGTGGTGCCATCACGACGTTGGCCACCCGCCGGCGCTGACGCCGCACCCTGCGCCGCCGGCGAGCGACCAAGGTCCGGTGCCCGGGCGCGGGCGTTCTATGCTCCTCGCCGATGAGCGACTTCGACCACAACCCAAGCGCCGCACCGGTGCCCCCGCCGCCCGCGCCGCCTCAGGCACCGTTCGGTGCTCCGGGAGCGCCCCCGCCGCCCGCCGCCTACCCCGCCCAGGGGTTCCCCGGGCAGGGGTTCCCCGGGCAGGGCGGCTACCCACCCCAGGGCTACGCACCGATGGGCGCGATGGCCCAGAAGCCGCCGCGCCCTGCCGTGGCAGTCGGCTCGGGGTTGTTGATCCTCGGTGGGATCATGCTGATCGCCGGGTCGTTCTTGAACTGGTTCAGTCTCTTCGGCGAGAAGTACACGGGCTTCTCCGGCTCTGGTGGCGACACCAAGGACGGCCCGGTCTTCGTGTTCTTCGGCGTGCTCGCCCTCGGCTTCGGCATCTCCCAGCTGCTCGCGCGCAAGGTGCTGGCGGTGGGCATCCTGGCCATCGTCTTCGCTGCCTTCGCCGTGCTCGCCGCGCTCGCCGACCTCAGCGATGTGTCCGACGCCATGGACCTCGCCGAATCGATCGATGCAACCGCATCGCAAGGGCCCGGCCTGTGGGTCATCCTCATCGGTTCGTTGCTCGCCCTCGCCGGCGGCATCGCCACGGTGGCCAAGCGCCGCCGGTAGGCCGCTACTGGTCGGCGACCGGCGGCGCCACGCGTAATATGCGCGGATGACCGATACGCCCCTGCCGCCCCCGGTGTTCAACGACCCGCCGCCACCTGCTGCACCAGCGGGGTGGCCCGGCTCGGCCATGCCTGTTGCCGGGGTGCCGACGCCAGGGTTCCGGGCCGGCAGCTTCGGATGGTCGATCGTCGCGCTGGTGGGGTCGGTGCTGTCGGCGGCGGGTGTCTTCCTGCCATTGATGACGCTCCGCGGGCGCACCGTCGACCGCGACGTGCTCGGTGTCGGCATCGCCCTGCCCTGGCGCGCGTTCGACGACCTCTTCGTGCTCAGCCTGTTCGAGCGGTGGGATCTCGCGTTCGTCGTGCTGCTGCTCTGCGCCGGCGCTGGAGTGGTGGCGCTGACCGTGCCGTCGCGGGCCTGGCCGGCGGCGGTGGGTGCCGTGCTCGCCGCCGTCGCCTTCCATCTGCAACTGGCACTCGTCGAGCGCGCCGAGTACCTCGCGATCAGGTACTTCGAATCTCCGTCGTACTCGATCGGATCGGTGATGACGGTGGGTGGAGCGTTCGTGGCCCTGGTGGGTTTCGTCGTCGTCCTCGCCCGGCGACACTGAAGCCATGACGCCAGCCGAGCGCCTCACCCAGCTCCGAACGCAGATCGCGCATCACAACGAGCGCTACTACGCGCACGATGCCCCCGAGATCAGCGACGCCGACTACGACCAGCTGGTGCGTGAGCTGGCTCGTCTGGAGGCCGACCACCCCGAGCTCGTCGATGCCCATTCGCCGACTCAGCTGGTGGGGGCCGGCGCTCTGAACGAGGCGTTCTCACCCGTGGAGCACCGGGTGCCGATGACCAGCCTCGACAACGCGATGGACGAGGCGGAGCTGCAGGCGTGGGGCGAGCGCATCGTCAAGGGCCTGGCCGGTGAGCAGGCTCGCTTCGTGTGTGAGCTGAAGATCGACGGGTTGGCGATGAGCCTGCGCTACGAAGGTGGCCGCTTCGTGCAGGCCGCCACCCGCGGTGACGGACGGGTGGGGGAGGATGTCACCGCCAACGTGGCCACGATCGCTGCCGTCCCCAAGGTGCTGGGCGAGTGGTCACCCGGTGGCGAGTTGCCGACCGTGGTGGAGGTGCGCGGTGAGGTGTACCTGCCGCTGGACGCCTTCGAGCGGTTGAAGAGCGCCAAGGAGGCGGAGAACCTCCTGCGGGTGGCTGCCGGCCGCAAGCCGGAAGCGGTACCGGTGAACCCCCGCAACGCCGGTGCCGGCAGCCTGCGCCAGAAGGATGCAGCGGTCACCGCCGGCCGGGGGCTGGCGTTCTGGAGCTATCAGCTCGGTGAGGTGGAGGGCGGCCCGGTGTTCGCCACGCATCACGAGACACTGGAGTACCTCCGGTCACTCGGTTTCCCCGTGAACCCGGAGATCCGCGTCGTTGACGATCTGGTCGCCGTCGGCGAGTTCTGTCGCTACTGGCAGGAGCACCGCCACACGTTGCCCTACGAGATCGATGGCGCCGTGGTGAAGGTGGATTCGCTGGACCAGCGCGAGCGGCTGGGCTTCACGTCGCGCGCGCCGCGCTGGGCCATCGCCTTCAAGTTCCCGCCGGAGGAGCGCACCACGATCCTGCGCGACATCCAGGTCTCCGTCGGCCGTACCGGGCGCACCACGCCGTTCGCGGTGCTGGAGCCGGTGTTCGTCGGAGGTTCCACGGTCGGCATGGCCACGCTGCACAACCAGGACCAGGTGGCGGCCAAGGATGTGCGGCCCGGCGACACCGTGGTCGTGCGCAAGGCCGGCGACGTCATCCCCGAGGTGGTCGGGCCGGTGCTCACCCTGCGCCCTGCGGGGAGCGTTCCATGGGAGTTCCCGCGGCTGTGCCCGTGTCCACTGCAGACCGAACTGGTGCGGCCCGAGGGCGAGGCCGACACCCGCTGCGTGGAGCCGGCTTGTCCCTTTCAGCGCGACCAGCGCATCATCTACTTCGCCTCGCGCGGGGCGATGGACATCGAAGGCCTCGGTGACAGCACCGTGCAGCAGCTCAGTGACGCCGGTTTCGTCAGCGATCCAGGAGATCTCTACTCGCTCACCCGCGAGCAGCTGCTCACGCTCGACAAGTGGGGCGACACCAAGGCCGACAACTTGCTGGCTGCCATCGAAGGTTCGAAGCAACGGCCGCTGCCGAAGGTGCTCACCGCGCTGGGCTGCAAAGGGCTCGGCCCATCGGCCAGCGATGCGCTGAGCCGTGCGTTCGGCACGCTCGATTCGGTGATGCAGGCATCGGAAGCCGATCTGGCCACCACCGATGGGGTCGGCCCCACGATTGCCGCTGCAATCGTGCGCTGGTTCGGTGTGCCGGCCAACCGGGCTTTCGTCGAGAAGCTGCGCAGTGCGGGTGTGGCGTTCGGCCTCGTCGAGGTCAGTCGCTTGTCGCAGAACCTTGCGGGCAAGGCGGTGGTGGTGACCGGCACGCTGGAGGGCTACACGCGCGAGAGCGCCGAGGCCGCCATCAAGGATCGCGGCGGCAAGAGCCGTGGCAGCGTCAGCGCCAAGACGTTCGCAGTCGTGGTTGGGGCCGAGCCGGGAGCGAGCAAGCTCACCAAGGCGCAGGCGCTGGGCATCCCGATCCTTGATCTCGCCGGTTTCGAGCATCTGCTCGCCACCGGCGAAGTGCTGCCTCCCGCGTCTTGACGCGCAGCGCTCAGAGGCGTTCGTCGAGCACGATCTCGAAGCGCTGCAGCTCGTGCACGGCTGCCACCGAAGGGTGCGTCGGGTTGAGCAGCACGTTGCGTTCGCCGCTGCGCGCATCGACCAGCGCGCTGGGCACCGACAGGGCAACCGATCGCCGTGAATCGAGCCACGCCGCGCCCACTCGTTGTGTGGACGGTTCGCTGGTTGCCCACGACTTCTTCAGGCCCGCCAGCTCGAGTGTGTCGACCAGGTGGTCGGGCAGCTCGAACTGCAGCGCGGTGTACCTGACACGGCCGCCGGTGAGGTGCACGGAGAGCTCGAGGGTGGCCAGCGCCAGCGAGTCGGCGGTGTAGACCATGCGCCGGCCCGGCGGGTTCCAGCGTCCGCCGAATGCGGCAGCGCCCTCTCCGTTCATCGCCGTGGCTGCGTGCCGGACGGCCACCAGTCGCCAGAGGTGCATGGGCCTAGCTGAACACGCCGTACTCGATGCGCCCCAGCAGCTGGAACACTGCCTCGGCGCCCACTTCGGTGGAGGCCACCGCCAGCGGTGTGCGGCGTTGCAGGGCTCGCTGTGGCGTGGTGAGCCATGTGCGCCCTTCGGCGGCGCCACCGAGCACTGCAGCGGCCCGGCGGACGAGCCGGTGAAGGCGTGCCACTCGGTCGCTCTCGAGCACGTCGAGCATGCCCTGCTGCTTGCGTCGCGCCCACGTGCGCGGCGAGATGCTGAGCCATTCGAGGACGGTCGCCACCGGAACCTGCAGCGAATCCGCCACGGCGGCGACGGCGGTGACCGGCACGCCGCGCCTGACGTCGTGCTCGCTGAACGACTCGGGAGTAGCAGCAGTCTGTGCCATATGGCGCACGTTATCATGCCACATGGCAGGTCGACGCTGCGGACTGCTAGAAGACGGTGAAGCTCCAGGTGTACGAACGGGCCCGGCTGCGGCCCTCGATCACCTTCCAGTAGATGACCTTCACAAGGTGCTCGCCCTGGCTGAACTCGCTGATCGACGACTCGGGTGACGGGTCGAACGTGAGCGTGGCGTTGCCCGCCTCGTAGATCGTGGTCGGTGGCAGCTCGACTTCGCGCCCCGGCGTCTTGTCGCGCACTTCGTCGACGTTGATGGTCACCAGCTCGAGACCATCGATGACCAGCACGCCGGTGAAGCCGGCCTGCAGGTCGACGAACACTTGTGTCTGCGACGGCACCTGCGAGGCGGCCCGCAGCGGGTCGATCTCCTCGATGGCATCGGGCAGGCCCTGGCGGTCGCGGCCGGTGACGGCAATGGAGACACCGACGCCGATGCCGACGAGACAGACGGCGATGATGAAACTGGCCACCAGCAGGGAGAGCTGTGGTCGCCGGAAGTGAAGTGGCACCTGTCCATTCTTGCCCGTGGCGGCGGAATTCGCACCGTCGCGCTGTGGTCTCGGTCTCGTCCAGCTAGGTTCTGGTGTCGTCATGGTGGCCAACGAACCTCCCCTTTCGGCGCGAACGATCGCGGGGCGCTACCGCCTCGGTTCGCGACTGGGAAGCAGCCTCGAGGCGGCAGTCTTCGAGGCCTTCGACGAGCAGTTGCGGCGGTCGGTCGTGCTCAAGCTCGTGCACCCCGACCTCAGTGACCAACCGCAGGTGCAGCAGTCGTTCGAGCGCATGATGCCGGTCGCTGCTGCCCTGCACCACCCCAACATCGCCACGGTTCACGATTGGGGGCACGCGCGCTGGAACGACCGCGAAGTGCTCTACGTGGCGAGTGAGCGGTTGGTCGGCGGCAGCTTGCGCGACCTGCTCGATCGTGGCCGGCTGTTGTCGCCGTCGCAGGCGCTGCTCGTCGGTCTCGATGGCTGCAAGGCGCTGGATGCGATGCATCGCGAGGGTCTCGTCCACACCGATGTCCGGCCTTCCACCCTGGTGTTCGGCGACGACCGGCGGTTGCGCGTCGTCGACGTCGGGCTGGCCCAGGTGTTGCACGATGCGGCGGGCGATGTCACCGAGCGCACGGTGGATCGCGCCAAGTACGCCTCTCCGGAAGAGGCCCAGGGCCTTCCCGTGCAACCCAAGAGCGATGTCTACTCGCTGTGCCTGGCCATGTTGGAGGCGGTGACCGGCAACGTGCCGTTCGTGGGTGAATCGGCCGTCGCCACCTTGGCCAATCGGGTCGACCGGTTGATGCCGGTGTCAGCCGACTTCGGGCAGTTGGCAGCCGTGTTCGAGCGTGCGGGTCGTCCCGACGCCGACACGCGCTACACCGCGGCCGAGTTCGGTAGGGCGCTCGTGCAGTCGGCCGAGCAGATGCCCCGCCCGGCTCCGCTGCCCATTCTGGCCAACTCGCTGTTCGCCCCCGATGCCGGCGGCGCCGATCAGCCGGTCGAGCCCACCGGCCCGCTCGCTCGCCCCGCGGTTCCGGCCGGCGAAGAACCCGCCGCTGCTCCAGTCGCGCTGGAAGTGCCACCCGGCACGACCGAACAGCCGGTCGAGGGTCCCGCAACGGCAGTCAGCACTGCGGTCGCCGCCGCCGGCAGCCCGGCG
>JBAVTH010000436.1:0-7563 GCA_049696035.1 Ilumatobacteraceae bacterium | reverse complement strand
GGCTTGCACCAACGCGACGACCGCTCGGCCGGTGGAGCGCTGGTAGCACGCCTCCGGGATGATGTCGCGCACATCGTTCAACGAGTGGGTACGGGGGGCAAGGACCACGGAGTCGGAGCTCGTCACGAACAACAGCCTACTCTCCCTACTGACCGGTAGGTAGGGACTTCTTCGCGCAATTCTTCGACGTCCACAGCGGTCGCTGTCACTACTCTGCGGGGGTGGCCGTCGTCCGAACCCTCGCCGAACTGGAGGCTCTCTACGGCGAGCCCGTCCCGAGCTCGATCACCAAGGAGATCGACCACCTCACCGCGTTGCACGAGGCGTACGTGCGCGCATCGCCGTTCGTCGTGGTGGCCACCAGCGGGCCGGGCGGCCTGGATTGCTCGCCGCGAGGCGACCCCGCCGGCTTCGTGCAGGTGGCCGACTCCCGCACGCTGCTGCTCCCCGATCGCCGCGGCAACAACCGGCTCGACACCTTGCGCAACCTCGTCATCGACCCGCGCATCGGGCTGCTCTTCCTGGTGCCCGGCATCGGCGTGACGCTGCGGGTCAACGGCAGCGCAGCACTGTCCACCGACGACGCGCTGCGCCAACGGTTCGAGATCGACGGCAAGCTGCCGGCCACCGTGATCGTGGTCTCTGTGTCCGCCGTGTACACGCAGTGCCCGAAGGCGCTGATCCGCTCACGACTCTGGGATCCTTCGCTGCACCGCGACTCGAGCGACCTTCCCACCGTCGGGCAGATCATGGAGCTGATCGCCGGTGGCGGATTCGACGGAAAGGCCTACGACGCCGCGTACCCCGAGCGCGTCCGGCAGACCATCTACTGACCGCCGGTGCGGGCGCACGCCGCGGATCAGGCGGTCAGCGGGCCGTCGAACAGCGCTCGCACCTGCACCTCGTTGGCGGTGATCCGCACCCGTGGGTCGCCGAGGAGGATGCGATTCCAGAGCGCGAGCTGCAGCACGTCGGGCGCGGCCATCACGTCGGTGCTGGTCAGCTCGTCGGTTCGAGTCGCCCGCACGAACGTGCCGTCACCGACCGGGGCGACTGTCCAGGCCCTCCCATGGCCCGGGCAGCCCAGGGTCACCGGTGCAGTCAGCGCGAACGGGCTGTACCGCTCGGCGTACACGGGGAACAGCTCGTCGATGCCGTCGAGCGCCATGGCAGCGACGATCGGGGTGTGCCGACCTGCCGCTGCCTCCAGATCCCAGCGGTGCAGCGTGGTCTCGTGCGCCTGGTGACGCACCCACCAGGCCACCATGCCGTCGTCGCCCTGGGCGAAGTTGGGGCAGGCGCTGCCGGGGTCGCAGAACGTGAGCAGCTCGAGCAGCTCGGCGGCGACGGTGTCCCACTCGTCGCACAGCGCCTCACCGATGAAGTCGACCGCCCGTAGCCCGGCGCTCGGGCGCACCCTGCTGGTGATGATCTGCTGTGCCCATCGGTAGTCGCCGGCAAGGTGGGCGACGAGGTCGTGCACCGTCCAACCGGGGAGGTGCGGAACCGGCACGTCGTGGGGCACGCTGCGCGCGAGCTGGGAGAACCGTGCCGACTCCTTGCGGATCGCGGCGAGGAAGTCGATGACCATAGACGGCCGATGGTACGGGCGGTGGCCCCACCGATCAGGACGACTTCCCCACGCTCCCGGCCGCGGCCGACGACACCGGCACCGGCGGGACGTACGCGGCCATGGTCATCTCATGAAGGCGTACGTACAGCTCGCGCAACCCGTTGCGATCGGCCACCTCACTGCGATGCTGCGCACCCACCAGCACCGCCACACCCAGCCTGCCCAGCATGTCGGCGACATCGGCTGGAACGCCGATCTCTCGGTACGCCTGGGCGACCGCGCGCTCGCGGGCGGCGTCGACCTTCTCGCGCACGTTCCACGCAGCGGAGTCCGTTCGCGACCACGCACGGATCGCGACCTCTGCCTCATGCGGAAGCGCCACCCCGAACTCGCGCAGCACATCGAGGCGCCGCATCGGGTCGGCGACCGCACGTGCGGCCACGATCACCTGACGCTCTCGCTCGGTGGCCCAGTGCTCCAGCAGCTGCCCCGTGTACTCGTCGATCCCGCGGAAGTGATGGTAGAAGGATCCCTTGGTGACGCCCAGCGCGGCACACAGGCGAGCGATCGTGACCGCACGAACGCCGCCGGAGGCCAGCAGCTCCATGCCCGCGTCGAAGTAGTCCTGCTTGCCTCGTGGCTCCACTGTCACCCCCCTCACCACTTGCCGGCCCGTCCGGTTCGAAGAGCGCACCATACCTCGTGGTATGTTCCGACCCGACCAGTGGTCGGAGCAATCGTCGCTCGTGAGCGGCGAAAGCGGCCCTACCACTGACTGGCTGCCGAGGAGACCACCATGAGCAACAACATCGACACCTCCAATCACGATCTCACGCTCGAAGAGGCCGGCCTCGCCTACCTCACCGGCGTGACGTTCACCGATGAGGCCTACTTCCACGCTGCTGCCGGCAAGCTCCGCGCCCACGACCCGATCCATTGGGTCGAACATCCCGACTTCAACCCGTTCTACCTGCTCACGAAGCACGCCGACGTGCTGGAGGTGGAACTGCACCAGAACGAGTTCCTCAACGCACCGCGAGCCATTCTCGGCACGAAGGAGTCCGACGCGATGAGAGCCATGCAGGGCCACATCGTCAAGTCGCTCGTGCAGATGGACGACCCCGAGCACCGCGACCACCGCAACCTCACGTCCGACTGGTTCCTGCCGAAGAACCTGGCGAAGCTCGACGCCCGCCTCGCCGAGCTCGCCGAACGCTCGGTCGACAAGATGATGGAGATGGGCGGCGAATGCGACTTCGCCGCCGACGTGGCGATGCAGTACCCGCTCTACGTGATCCTCGCCATCCTCGGCCTGCCCGAGAGCGACTACCCGCGCATGCTGCGCCTCACGCAGGAGCTGTTCGGCGCCGAGGACGAGGACTTCAAGCGCGACGACGACGTCTTGGCCGGCATCCTGCAGACGGTCGCCGACTTCGTGGCGTACTTCGACGGGATCACGGCCGATCGCCGGGCCAATCCCACCGACGATCTCGCCTCGGTGATCGCCAACGGAATCGTCGCCGGCGAGCCGATCGGCCACAAGGAGCAGCTCGGCTACTACATCATCGCCGCCACCGCCGGCCACGACACGACGTCGAACGCGATGAGCGGCGGCATGCTGGCGCTCATCCAGAACCCCGACCAGCTTGCCCGACTGCAGGCCGACCCGTCGCTCATGGCAACCGCCGTCGACGAGATGATCCGCTGGACCACCCCGGTGAAGCACTTCATGCGCACGGCCACGGTCGACTACGACCTGCACGGCCACACCATCAAGGCCGGCGAGGACGTGCTGCTCTCGTACTGGTCGGCCAATCGCGACGAGGACGTCTTCGACGACCCGTTCACCTTCGACATCGGCCGCACCCCCAACAAGCACCTTGCGTTCGGGTTCGGTGTTCACTACTGCCTCGGCGCGATGTTGGCCCGCATGGAGCTGAAGGCTCTGTTCGGCGCACTGCTCCCTCGCCTGAAGAGCGTCGAGCTCGCCGGCGAGCCGCAGTTGATCCGCAGCACCTTCGTGAGCGGCCTCAAGAAGCTGCCGATCCGCTACGAGATGACCTGACGTGCCCGATTCCGTCGATCGGGCGCTGCTCGCGGCGGCCGCGGCGGGCGATGCCGGAGCTGTCGCCGCCGCGCTCGCCGACGGCGCCAAGGTCGAGGCGAGCGACGAGCGCGGGCGTACCGCGCTGCTGCTGGCGGTGACCCACGACCATGTTCCCGCTGCCTGCGTGCTGGTCGCCCACGGCGCCAGCCCGGATGCGATCGACGACCGCAACGACACTCCCTGGTTGGTCACCGGCGTCACCGGCAGCGTGGCGATGCTCGAGGCATTGCTCCCGGCGCAGCCGGACATGACCATCCGCAACCGCTACGGCGGCGTCTCGATCATTCCGGCCAGCGAACGCGGCCACGTCGAGTACGTCCGCCGGGTGGCGCAGACCGGCATCGACGTCAACCACGTCAACGACCTCGGTTGGACTGCGCTGCTGGAGGCCGTCATCCTCGGCGACGGATCAGCGCCCTACCAGGAGATCGTCCGCATCCTGCTCGCGGCCGGCGCCGACGCATCTGTTGCCGACCGCGACGGGGTGGTTGCGGCCGAGCATGCCCGGAGGCTGGGCCACGTTCACCTCGCCGAGATCCTCGGCTGACTCTGCGTGTCGTCGCAGCAGCCGTAGCCTGCTGGCGTGCCCGTGCCAGCTCCACCTCTCGGCTCGGCAGCCGTCGTCGGCGGTGGCCCCGCCGGCCTGATGGCGGCAGAGGTACTGGCCACCGCCGGGTTCAGGGTGCACGTGTACGAGCACATGCCATCGGTGGGGCGCAAGCTCTTGCTGGCAGGCCGGAGCGGACTCAACCTCACCAACAGCGAACCGTTGGACGATCTGTTGTCGCGCTACGGAGATGCCCCGATCATCCATCGAGCGGTCAGCGACTTCCCACCGTCACAGCTCCGCGCGTGGTGTCTCGGGTTGGGCGAGCCGACCTACACCGGGTCGAGCGGACGCGTGTTCCCCAGCTCGTTTCGGGCCACTCCCCTGCTGCGCTCCTGGCTGGGTCGGCTCGACGCGCTCGGGGTGCAGATGCATCTGCGCCACCGCTGGCTGGGTTGGGGACGGACCGCCGACGGGTCCCTCGACCCACTCCTGCTTCGCTTTCAGCCTTCCGGCCGCCTCGCCGTCGAGGTGCACTGCGATGTCACCGTCTTCGCGCTCGGAGGCGCCAGCTGGCCGAGGGTCGGTTCCGACGGTGGCTGGGTGGCCCCGTTTCGCGCGGCCGGCCTCCACGTGCGCGCACTGCGCCCGTCCAACTGCGGTGTCATCGTCGGGTGGACGCAACGGTTCACCGATCGGTTCGCGGGCACCCCACTCAAGAACGTCTGTCTCGCGGTCGGCGCCCACAACGCCCGTGGCGACGCGACGATCACCACCACCGGACTCGAATCCGGCCCCGTCTACACGCTCTCGGCCGCAGTCCGCGATCGCATCGAGCGAGATGGCAGCTGCACGATGGTCATCGACCTGCACCCGGATCTCACCACCGAAGTGGTTCGGCGGAGGCTGGGGGCGCGCCGCCCGAAGGATTCGCTGGCGACCGCGTTGCGGAGAACGTTGGGGCTCGCGCCGGTGGCCGTCGCGCTGCTGCGCGAAGCAACCGACAACCGTCCTCCCACCGGCGACGAGGAGCTGGCCCGTTTGGTGAAAGCGGTGCCGATCACCATCCGCGGCGTCGCCTCGATCGAACGGGCGATCTCGACCGCAGGTGGACTGGCGCTCACGGAGCTGGACGAACACTTCATGGTGCGCGCCTTGCCGGGCACGTTCGTGGCGGGCGAGATGCTGGATTGGGAAGCCCCCACCGGTGGCTACCTGCTGCAGGCTTCGTTCAGCAGCGCTGTCGCCGCGGCCACCGGCGCCGTCGATTGGCGGGTCGCGAGGCGCTGAGGCCGCTAGCGCACGGCGACGAGCGGGTCGGTCGCGAGGCGGCTCTCCGAGCCGTTGGGGCCGATGGCCGTGCCGCCTCGCAGGGTGACCCTGCGCATCAGACGGCGGGTGGTGCCGTAGTCGTCGACCGCGTAGTGCATCGTCGCCCGGTTGTCCCACATCACGACGTCACCCTGCCTCCAGCGGTGGCGCAACACGAGCTCGGGCTGTGTCATGTGCTCGTAGAGCATCCGCAGCAAACCATCGCTCTCGACGCGCGACCAGCCGGCGATGTGAGTGGTGAAGCCCGGGTTGACGAACAGGCTGCGGCGGCCGGTGGCGGGGTGCACTCGAACCACCGGGTGGATCACGGGTGGCACCTTGGCGCTGTCGTCCAGCAGCCGCTGCGCATCGTCGCGACCCAGTGCGGTGTCGAAGGGCTCGCCCCAGTAGGCGAGCGGCGAGATGCGGTGGACCGCCTCCAACCCGTCGACCAGCAGCTGCAGCGGCGGGGCCAACCGTTCGTATGCGGAGCGCGTGTCGGCCCACATCGTGTCGCCGCCGTAGGCGGGCAGCTCGTCGGCCACCAGCACCGAGGCCGCCGGCGGCGCCGGCACGAACGTGACGTCGGTGTGCCAGCGAGCATTGCGCCCTCCGCTCGCACCGTCGAGCACGAGTATCTCCGGATGATCCGGATGCCCTGGTACCACCGGGTGCGCCGGCGTCGGCTCGCCGAGAGCGCGAGCCAGTGCGACTTGCTCGACGTGGGTGAGGTGCTGTTCGCGCAGCACCAGCACGAGGTGCTGTTCGAGTTGGCCGACCAACCAGGCGGGGTCGAAGGCACCCGCGGCGAGGCGACCACCACAGAGCTCGGCGCCGAACGCGCCCGTGATCGGGGTGACGATCCATTCAGCAGTCACGCAGTGTCCTCCTCTTCGCGGTGGTCGTCTCGCACACCGGTAGCAGCGAGTCGCCCCGCCGCCGTCGAAGTATGCCATCGCCGCTTCGTCGCAGCGCTGCGGTGCGCGCAGTCGCGCCCACGAGCCCTCGGGGCAGCCGCCCACGACCGGGTAGGTTGCTTCGGCCATGTCGCCCCTTGCCCGCCACCTCAGACTGGTCGCGTCGTGGGTGGGCATAGGAATCGGCGTGCCGATGCTGCTGCGAGCAGAACTGGGTGTCGCCCCGTTCGACGTGCTCAACACCGGCATCTCGACGGCGCTCGGTTGGTCCCTCGGCGTCTGCTTCATCGTCGACGCCGTCGCCTTCTATGCGATCGGCCGGCTGCTGGGGGCCCGCCTCGGTTGGGCGTGCCTGGGTGGCACGGTGGTGATCGGCCCGATGGTGAACCTGTTCCTCGGCGTCATCCCGCACCAGACGGCTGTACCGGCCAGGGTGGGCATGTTCGCGGGCGGCATCGCCGTCATCGCCCTCGCGATCTGCCTGGTGATCACCACCGAGCTGGGCGCCGGCCCCTCGGAGGTGTTCATGCTGGGCCTGATCGCTCGCGGCATGGGCATCGTGCCGGCACGCTGGATCAGCGACGGCGCACCGCTGGTGATCGGCGCGCTGCTGGGTGGGTCGCTGGGGCCGGGCACGCTGGTGTTCGCCCTGTGCATGGGGCCACTGGTGAAGTACGGCCTCCGGAAAATGCACTACGAGCCGGCACACCGGGCCTCCGCCTGAACGGCGTTGGCTTCGGTGCGCCGGCTCGTGGCGACTGGATCTTCAGTTACTCGACAGCGAGTTGCGCCAGCAACAGGCCCTTCGCCGCTTCGAAGTCCTCGAAAGAGACTTGTTCGTCGTCGAAACGCTGATGCAGCGCTGCGAGATCGGAGAGCACATCGTCTTGCGGACGCTTCGGGGCCGAAGCCGCCTCCACTTCCTCATCCGACGGCCCAGCAGACGCTTCCGCCTGCTTGCGATCTCGCTTGATCGCGGCCTTCTCCTGCTTGGCGCGCTCGCGGTCGCGCTTGGCACGACCGTTGCTGCTCAGAGCGGGCGGACGTTCTGTGCTTCTTCGCCCTTACGGCCGGGGGCGACGTCGAACTCGACGCTCTGACCCTCGAC
>JBAVTH010000435.1:0-3289 GCA_049696035.1 Ilumatobacteraceae bacterium | reverse complement strand
GAGCGCTCGGCGTCGGGAACAGCCTCGAGAAGGGCTGCCGTGTACCGGTGGGCAGGTGTGGCGTACACATCTGAGGTCGGTCCGGTTTCGACGACTCGCCCTCCGTACATGACGGCGACTCGTTCGCACAGCCGCGCGGCGAGACCCAGGTCATGGGTGACGAACACCATCGCCAGGCCGCGCTCCGTTCGGATGCGATGAAGCAACCGCACGATCTGGTCCTGAACCGTGACGTCCAGCGCTGTTGTCGGCTCGTCGCACAGCAGGATCCGAGGTTCGGTCGCGAGAGCCATGGCGATCATGGCGCGTTGTTGCATTCCGCCGGACAGTTCGTGCGGCCACGCATCGGCTCGGCGTGCCGGGTCTGGGATTCCCACTTCACCGAGCAAGTCGATAGCCAATCTCCGAGCGTTGCGCTTGGACAGACCGCGCGTTGCGCGCGGCCCGGCACCGACGAGATCGGCGAGCCGCATCGTCGGGTTCATCGCTGTCATTGGCTCCTGAGGGATGAATGCCAGCCCGCGTCCTCGAAGCGCGGCTGCGGGGGTCGGAATGGCTGGCGACGTTCCATCGCCGAATCGGATCTCGCCGCAACACACGGCAATGCCTTGAGGTAGGAGGTCGAGGATCGCCCTCAGTGTCAGGCTCTTTCCCGAGCCGCTCTCACCCACCAGTGCCAAGGATTCGCTGGCGCGGACGCTGAGAGACACGTCGGTGACGGGTCGTGTGTTGCCTCGATGAGAGCGGGCCTCGAGCGCGAGACCCTCGATCTCGAGGACGGGGTGGGCCGTCATGACTCGCGCCGCCGGTCGTCGAGTCCGTCGGCGATGAGCGTGAATCCCGTGCCGGTGACGACGATCATGAGGCCGGGGAAGGTCGCCAACCACCACTCCCTCTGCAAGTACTTCGCTCCGGATGCGATCATCTGGCCCCACTCCGGGGTCGGTGGCTGCACGCCCAGGCCGAAGTACGACACCGCTGACAGGGTGATCAACACGAGCACGATGTCACCCGCGAGATACACGATCGTCTGAGGGATCGCGTTGGGCAGAACGTGGCGGAACAACACCCGACGATGGCCGAAGCCAGATAGTCGCGCCGCAGCGACGAAGTCTGCGTGTCGAAGGCGGAGCACTTCCGCTCGAATCAGGCGGGCGTAGGCAACCCAACCAATCATGGTGATCGCGATGAGGAACGCACGCGGGCCGGCTCCGAGCGCGAATACGAGGGCGATGAGGAAGATGTGGAAGGGGAACGCCTGCGCGGCATCGGCGACCCGCATCGTGAGGGAGTCGAACCAACCACCCAAATAGCCCGACGTCGCACCGAGCACCGTCCCCACGGTCGCGGGCAGCAACGCGCCGAACACACCGAGCAGCAGATCGACGCGAACGGCGAAGATGGATCGGCTCAGCACGTCACGACCGAGCTCATCCGTGCCGAACCAATGTGTCCACGATGGCGGCTTCAACCGGTTGGTGAGGTCTTGTTCAAGTGGACCGAACCGTGTGACAAGCGGTGCAAGAAGGCCGAGCAACACCATGACTCCGATGATGACAGTCCCGGCGCGGAGCTTCCCCCGGCCAGGCCGCGACATCGACGGCTCGCTGTCGACGGCATCGACGCGCGCTGCACTGTGCATGGGCGGAGTGCTCGACAGGTCTGAGGTTGCGCCAGCAGTCACGACGACACCCGTATCCGTGGGTCGAGCATCGTGAGCGCGAGATCGCCGATGAGGTTGACGATGATCGTGCCCAGGGCGAAGACCAGCGTGAGTCCTTGAACCACGCTGAAGTCGCGGCTCACAGATGCCTGGACCATTGTTTGGCCAAGCCCGGGAAGACCGAAGGTGGCCTCGACCAGCACGGTGCCGAACAGGAGGTAGGCAACGGTGGTTGCCAACAAGGCCACGGTCGGCACGAACGAGTTGCGCAACACAAATCGTCGGGTCAGCGTCCAGCCTTCGATGCCGGCGGCACGGGCGCTGATGACATGATCCGCATTGAACACCTCGATGAGCGATGTTCGAAGTGATCGGATGAGAACGGGTGACACCGCGATCCCCAGCGTGATGGCAGGTAGTGCCACGGTGCGCAGACGATCCGTCGACGAAGCAGGCCAACCGCCGATAGGAAACCATCCGGTCCGAGCAGCCACGAAGGACAACAGCATGATGCCGACCCAGAACGGTGGGACGGTCAGGCCGAACAGGCTGCCAATCCTCACTACCTGGTCGCCGGCCGACCCCGGACGCCGTGCCGCCACCAAGGCACATGGCACGGCGATGCCGATCGCCACCAAGGACCCGGTGATCAGCACCCACAGCGTGACGGGCCCGTTCTGCCGTAGCAACTCGGTGACCGGCACGCCGGACACTGCACTGTCTCCGAGGTCACCGCGAACGACACGATGCAGGTAGTTGCCGAACTGGGTCCAGACTGGCTGGTCGAGGCCCATGTCGCGTCGAACGGCGGCTATGGCGGCAGGGGTTGCGCGCGGCCCTGCAACTGCGATGGCCGGATCACCCGGCACCAGCTTCAGCAACAGGAAGGTGGCCGCAAGCACGGCCAGTATCACTGGAACCGCCTGGAGAAGCCGTCTCCCGATGAAGCTGAACCGTTCCATGGCGACCGGACACCGAGCCGATCAGCTCGTCACGCTGACGTTCTGCGGGTACCACCGCAAGTAGGGAAACGGCGAGAACCCGACGATGTTCGGTTTCACCGCGTAGATCGAGTCGACCGTAACCAGCCCGATGTTTCCTGCCTCGAGCACCAGCTGATCCTGGATCGATGACACCAACTCGGTCCGAGTCGCGTCGTCCGTCGTGGCGAGTGCGGCGGCGATGTCATCTGCGGCCAGGTCGGCTGACATTCCGGTGAAGTACCAATCGATCACCTGCGTCGCCACGATCGGGTCGAGTGCCGTTGGACTGGTGGCGACGTTGCCGTTGATCTCCAAGTCGAAGTCGCCAGACGCGGCACGTGCGAACAGCGTGCCGTTGTCGACGACGGTGATGGTGACGTCGAGACCGATCTCGGCCAACTGGGCTGCGATCACCTGACCCATGGTCGCACCGCCTGCATCGGTCAGCAGCTCCAGCGACGCGCCGCCAGGGATCGACGACGCGGCCATCGATGCCTTGGCGGCGTCGAGGTCGTAGCGGAACGGTGCGGTGGGCTCCCCGCTGAACGGGACGTTGTTGGGCAAGATGCCTGGCGCCGGTTCGGCTCGCCCGTCGAACAGAAGGGTCAACGATTCGCGATCGATCGCCAAGGCGATCGCCTGA
>JBAVTH010000434.1:0-9998 GCA_049696035.1 Ilumatobacteraceae bacterium | reverse complement strand
CGGTTCACCTTCGGGCACAGCTCGCCCTTGCTGTACGGGTGCGCCGGGTTGCCGCGCATCTGCACCGCCTGAGCCGTGGGGCCGTCGCCGTGCACCGTGACCTGCCAGCCGCAACTGTCGGGGCAGTCGTGGTGGCAGGTGCCGTGGACGATGCGAGTGTCGCCGGCGGTCGCGGAGGTGGCTTCGCTCATGCGAGCAGGCTACGCGCCGGCGGGGCCGGTCGAATGGCGCCTTTCAGCCATCGACCCGATGAACTCGGCCACGCGTCCCGGCCGCACGGCGCCGGCCCGGTCCAAGGCCGCCGATGCTTCCGGAAGCAGGATCGAGGGCGGCGACCTCAGCGGCGCTTCCGGAAGCACCGGCGAGAGGCTGCGCGGCGGCCGAGTGAGCTAGGCGAAGACCTTGGCCAGGGTGTTGCCGGCGAGGGCGACCGCTTCCAGGTCGTGGGCATCGGGCAGGTTGACGACGATGCCGTCGAGACCGGCATCGAGCAGCTCCTGCACCTTGCTGCCCGCTTCGTCGGGGTCGCCGACGATGAACATGCCCTTGACACGAGCCTGCACGTCGTCGGGCAGACTGTCGACGCTGACGCCGCCCAGCCGAACGCTGAGCTTGGCCTGCGCCTCCTCCATCGTGCGGCCGACGATCAGGGTGCCCAACCGCGTGCGGCAGATCTCGGTCGGGTTGCGGCCCAGCGTGGCGCAGTGCTCGTCGAGCACGCCCATCAGGTGGCGGACGTGATTCGCGTCGCCGAACACGTTGCACGCGTCGCCGTACTGGGCCACCATGCGCAGCGTCTTCTTCTCGCCGCTGCCACCGATCAGGATCGGCGGGCCGCCGGCCTGCACCGGCTTGGGCACGTTGAGGGCGTCCTTCACGTGGAACCACTTGCCGTCGAAGGTGGTCATGTCGTTGACGAACATGCTCTTCGCGATCTGCAGGCCCTCCTCCAGCTTCTCGAACCGGTCGGTGAAGGTGCCGAACTCGAAGCCGTACTCGTCGTGCTCCTTCTCGAACCAGCCGGCGCCGATGCCCCAGATCGCTCGGCCCTTGGAGATGACGTCGAGGCAGGTGACGGTCTTCACCAGCAGTGCGGGGTTGCGGTACGTCATGCCGCCCACCATGCAGCCCAGGCGCACCGTGTGCGTGCAGGCGGCGAGCGCCGAGAGCAACGTGTAGGCCTCGAACATGTTGTCCTCGGGGCGGCCGATGAGGGGGAGCTGGTAGAAGTGGTCCATCACGAACACGCTGTCGAAGCCGGCCTCCTCGGCGGTGACGGCGATGTCGGAGATGCGCTCGAACAGATCGCCGGGTGCGACGTCGGGATAGGTGAACGAGGGGATCTGCAGACCGAAGCGGATGTTGGGGTTCGTCATGCAACGGACCATAGGTCACGTGCCGGGGCCTGCCGACACGGAGCGGGCGATCGTGGCTTGACATATACCGATATGGGAATATTATAGCGCGATGGCCCGAGCTGCGACCACCTCCGACGTCTTCAACGCCATCGCCGAACCGCGTCGTCGCCAACTGCTCGCAGCCCTCGGCACCGGCGAGACGCCGGTCGCCGAACTGGTCGCGCGCGTGCAGCTCTCGCAGCCGCAGGTGTCGAAGCATCTGCAGGTGTTGCGCCTGGTGGGTCTCGTGCAGTGCCGGCGCGTGGGCAAGCAACGCCTCTACCGGCTCAACGCTCCCGCGCTGCGCCCGGTGCACGACTGGGTGAGCACCTTCGAGCAGCAGTGGAACGCTCGCCTCGACCGACTCGACGACTACCTCGCCGAGCTGCAAGTCCCCGAACAGGAGAACCCGTCATGACCACCTCGACTGCCGGCCCTCGCCACGGCTCCGCCACGGTGAGCCTTCCGTCGGCGACCCAGATCCTCATCACCCGCTGCTTCGACGCGCCGGCAACGCTGGTCTTCGCGGCGATGACGCGGCCGGAGCACGTGCGTCGCTGGTGGGGCTTCGAGACCTCGCCGCTCATCCTGTGCGAGATCGATCTGCGCGTCGGCGGCAGCTGGCGCTACGTCACCCGCGATGACGCCGGCATCGAGCTCGGTTGGCACGGCGAGTACCGCGAGATCGAGCTCGGTCGCCGCATCGTGAGCACCGAGGTGTTCGAGGGCTTTCCCGACGCCGAATCCGTGAACACGATGACGCTCATCGAGGCCGACGGCGTCACCACCATGACCACTCTCGTGCAGCACAGCTCGCCCGAGCACCGCGACGGCCACATCAACTCCGGGATGGAGGGCGGCATGCAGCACACCTTCAACCGCCTCGATGGCCTGCTGGTCGCGCTCGACGAGGTGCCGGAACGGTACCGCAGGGTCGCGGCGGGTTTCACGGAGGTGATCCGCGGCGTGCCTGCCGACGGATGGGAGCGCCCGGCGCCTTGCGAGGGCTGGGTGGCGCGCGACGTGGTGCGGCACCTCGTCGATTGGGTGCCGGCGCTGCTGCAGACGGGTGCGGCCGTCGACGTGGGCGAGCTGCCGTCGGTCGATGAATCCCCGGCAGCCGCGTGGGCCGCCCTGGACGCTGTGCTGCAGTCGCTGCTCGACGATCCGAGCACGGCCGACCGTCAGTTCAGCCATCCGCAGGCGGGAACGCACGCGCTCGACGGTGCGATCGCCATGTTCGTCCTCGGCGACGTGCTCGTGCACACATGGGACCTTGCCTCGGCCACCGGCCAGACGGTGGTGCTCGAGGCCGACGAGGTGCACCGCATGCGCGTGGGCATCGAACCGATCACCGAACTGCTCAGCCAGAGCGGCCACTACAGCGCTCCGGTCGCGGTGCCTGCCGACGCCGACGAGCAAACTCGCCTGATCGCCCTCACCGGCCGCCGGCCTTGAGCCGCCTTCGACCCTGAGCCGCCGACCCTGAGCCGCCTCCGGCCTTGAGCCGTCTCCGACCCTGAGCCGCCGGCTTCCGGAAGCGCGGTCGAGGGGATGTGACGCGGGTCGTGCTTCGGGAAGCGCTGGCGCAACTCAGGGTTGCGGGGGCTCGGTCAGCACCGAGATGCGGCGGGCCACTTCACCGAAGCGCTCCAGCCGTTCGTTCATCGTCTCCGGCCGGCCCATGGCAGCGTTGTAGAACACCAGCCGTGTGGCCAGGCCACGGTACTTGTCGACCAACACGTGGGCGAGGTCGTCCCAGGTGGCCTCGGTGCAGAAGGTGGCGAGGTGGTCGTCGGTGATCTCGGCGGCCATGCCCAGCACGTCCCCGGCCTTCTGGTGTGCGCGGATGCGGGCGGTGGTGCCCTCGAAGCCGGCGTCGTCCCAGATGAACGCGTAGTTGGGCGTGCTGCCGTAGAAGCTGAGCATGCCGCGCAGCAGTTCGCGGTCGGCGGCACGCTCGGCCTCGGTATCGCCCACGATCAGGTTGACCGGCACGATGATCGCCACCTCGCCGACGCTGCGCTCGCCCAACTCGGCACCGATCGCGATGTTGGGCAGCACGTGGCGGGCGAGGTAGCCGGGCTCGCCGATCGGGTGCACGTGCACGCCGTCGGCGACTTCGCCGGCCATGCGCAGCATCCACGGGTTGACGGCGGCCACATCCACCTTCGGGTCGTCGAAGCCGATCGGCCCAGGGCTCCACTGGCGGTTCAGCCAGGTGAGCTCGTAGTACGGGCCGTGGTGGTCGAGCGCCTCACCGCGGAAGCCGGCGAAGCATGCCTTGACGGCTTGGATGTAGTCGCGAATGCGGGGCCCGGGCGGGTCGAAGTCGGTGCCGTAGCGACGCACGACGTGCGTGCGCACCTGGGTGCCCAGGCCCAGCCGGAACTTGCCCTCGGTGGCCTCGTGCAGCTCCCATGCGCTCTGCGCCGTGACCATCGGGCTGCGTGGGAACGCGACAGCGACACCGGTGCTCAGTTCCAAGGATGGCGCCGCGATGGCTGCCGCGGCGGCCGACAGGTACGCGGTGCGACCGGCCTCGGTGAACAGGATGCCGTCGAAGCCGGCATGCTCGATCTCGCGAGCAGCGGCACCCATCTGCTGCAACGGCTTGGGCGTGAGCATCACATCGACGTGCATGCAGCGAGCGTACGACGGCACGAGACCGGCCCGGTTGTCGGACTGCACCCGTGTCGGCGGGCCCGGTCAGAGCGGTTGCAGCACCTTCGTGCCGGCGGTGAGACCATCGCCGCGAACCGCCGCAGTCGCACCCGACACGCCCAGCAACTCGACGACGAGGAACGAGCTGGAGCCATCGTCGGCGAGCACCTGCAGCGCGTACGAACCGTCGATGCGCGAGACGAGCGCCTCGGTGGGCACGGTGAGCGCACCGTCGAGGTTGGTGACCGTCACCGTGACGCTGACCGTCTGACCGGTTCCGGCGCCATCGATCGTGCCGGCGGGTGTGATGACCGCCTGCACGACGACTGCGTTGTCGCGCTCGATGCTGTGCAGCAGCGTGACCTTGCCCTCGACGCTGCCGATCTTCACCGTCAGCCCCGGGACCAGGTAGGCCTCGTCGCCGTCCGGCACGTCGATGACGACCTGTTGGCTGCTGGCCGACAGCGTGAGGACGCTGTCGCCGTCGCCGACAGCGTCGCCGACAGCGACGTTCACGGAGGAGACATCGGCTTGGGTCCGGACGAAGACGACCGAACCGAGCGCCACTGCACCGGTGACCTCCATCCCGTAGCCGGCCTGCCATGCCTTCACGACGGCCTTGGTGTGGCTGTCGTAGTGAGTGTCGACGGTCATCGTCGCTCCGGGGTCGTAGCCGAGGGCAACCAGGTTCATCTCCAACTGCAGGATGTCGGTGCCGTCGTCGCTGCTGGTGTCGAGCGCGCGCCAGGCCGGCAGCGAGCCGGCAAGGGCGACGACCGGTTGGCTCTCCACCGAGTACAGCACCGTGCCGATGACGACCGTGCTGCCGGCCGGGATGACCGACGTCACCAATTGGGTGACGCGGGCCGTGCTGCCGGTGCTGCCACCAACCGTGCTGCCGCCGGTGGGCAACCCGCCGGTGGGAGCCCCGCCGGTGGGAGCCCCGCCGGTTGGAGCCCCGCCGGTGGGAGCCCCGCCGATGCCGCCATCGGCGATGGTGGTCGCGGTCGTGCAGTCGGTGGTGGGGGTTGCGGCCGGGACCGACGAGGTCGGTGCGGTCGTGCCGACTGGCATGGTGTCGGGTGGGCCCGCATCGGGTCCGGTCGTCGGTGTCGGCTCGGTGGTGGTGGTCGTGAGGAGGTCGGTGGTGGTCGTCGCCGGTGCCGGATCGGAGCCGCTGGGTGTGCTGGGTGTGGGGCCGGCCGGCGTGTCGCACCCGGCGAGGCCTGCCGCCTCGGTGTTCGCACCGAGGCCGATGGTTGCGCTGGTGAGGCCTGCCGCAGGCGGGCCGCTACCACCTGTGCTCGCGGTGTCGCCGGTACCGGCGGAGGTGCCGGGGCTGCTGGACGTCTGGCCCTCGATGCGGTGCAGCACCGTGGTGACGTCGGAGAGGACGACCGAGCCATCGATCTGCTCGGTGGTACCCAGGTTCCCCTGCTCGACGGTGACGGTCTTGAAGATGCTGGCCTTGACGGTGGGCGCGGGCTCGTCGGTGTGCCGCACGAGGTACACGCCGGCGACGATCACGGCGACGATGACGAGCGATCCGACGGTGCGGAGGTGGCGATGCGAGGAAGTGGTGGTGGGCATGGCGATCAGTTCGAGCGAAGGGCTTCGGTGGGTGGAAGGCGGGCCGCGCGGCTGGCCGGGTAGAGCCCCGCGATGCCGCCGATGACGACCGCGGCGATGAGGCCACCGACGACGGCGACTGGTGGGATGACGATGGCCCAGTCCTGCGAGCGTGCATACATCGCGGTGACGAGTGCTCCCAGCATCACGCCGACCAGGCCACCGGCGCCAGCGAGCAGCACCGCTTCGGTGAGGAACTGCCGGCGGATGTGGGCGCGGGTGGCCCCCAGTGCACGGCGCAGGCCGATCTCGGTGCGGCGCTCGATGACCGCGATCACCATCACGTTGGCGATGCCGATACCGCCGACCAGCAACGCAACCGCGCCCAGCCCGAGGAACAGCGAGGTGAACGCGCTGCTCGCGGCTTCCTGGGCCGCAAGTGCGTCGGAGGGTCGTGACACCTCGACCTCCTCGGGTGTGGCCGGATTGACCGTCGCGCCGAGCACGCCGCGCACCGCGTCGATGGCATCGTCCTCGGTGCGGACGTAGATGGTCTCCGGTGCGATCGTGTCGCCGACGATGAACGTCTCGGCGGCGGTGAGACCGACGATCGCCGCTCGGTCGAGGCCCTCGGCGGCGGTGACATGATCGAGGATGCCGATCACCGCGAACCATTGGCCGCCGATGTACACGCGCAACCCGTCGGCCACGTCGACGACGCCCAGCTTCTGCGCGGCGGTACTGCCCAGGACGACCGCGGGGTAGGCGGCCGTCGCCGCGTCGAACCACTTGCCATCGGAGAGCGTGGCGTGCAACGTGTCCAACAAGCCGACATCGGTGGCGAAGACGGAGATGCCGCTCGTGATGCCCTCGCTGATCGTGTCGGTGCGCCGCACCGTGGCGTCGACGGTGGTCAGCGAGCTGACGGCGGTGACCGGACCGATGCGGCTGACCATGCCGACAGCCGTGTCGGGCAACTCGCCCGAGCCGCGGCCGAAGCCGGCACCCGCCTGCACTTCCAGCAGGTTGGTGCCCAGTGCTCGGATCTTGGCGTTGAGGTCTTCCTGCGAGGAGGCGGAGAGGCCGAGCACGCCCACCATGGCGGCGATGCCGATGGCGACGCCGAGCGTGGACAGGCCGGTGCGCAGCCGGCGCGTGCGCAGGCCGAGGGAACCGACGCGCACGACGTCGCCGACGCGCAGTCGCGATCGCGGGAGCGCCGCCGCGACGGCGCTCATGAGGAGCTCACCGCAACGACGCCTGCCGGCCTGGTTGTGAGGGCACTGACGTCGGACTCGATCTTGCCGTCGAGCACCGACACCTGGCGCGGCAGCGAGGCCGCCAGTTCGCGGTCGTGGGTGATGATGATGATCGTGCGACCTTCGGCGTGCAACTCGGTGATCAGTGCCATCACCGAGGCCCCCGACTTCGAGTCGAGGTTGCCGGTGGGCTCGTCGGCCAGCACGATCGCCGGTCGGTTGACGATGGCCCGCGCCATCGCAACTCGTTGGCGTTCACCACCGGACAGCTTGCTGGGGATGTGGTCCAGGCGGTGCCCGAGACCTACCCGCTCGAGTGCCTCCTTTGCCGCCGCGCGCCGTTGCGCGGGGACGACGCCGCGGTAGAGCAGGCCGTTGGCGACGTTGTCCAGCGCCGACATCCCGTCCAGCAGGAAGAACTGCTGGAACACGAAGCCGAGGAGCTGGGAGCGAACGGCCGACAAGTTGCGATCCGACATCGCCGAGGTCTCCACGCCGGCCAGTCGCACGACGCCACTGGTCGGTTGATCGAGCGTGCCGATGATGTGCAACAGCGTCGACTTCCCGGAGCCGGAGGGCCCGACGATGGCAACCATCTCGCCTTCGTCGACGCGTAGCGTCACGCCATCGAGCGCACGGATCGGGGGTTCGCCCGGGTACTCCTTGACGACGTCGATCAGTTCCAGCGCCGCCGTCACGATGGCACCACCACCTTCAGGCCTGCTGAGACCTTGTCGCCGGTGACGCTCACGAAGCCGTCGGTGAACAGGCCGGGTTCGACGGCGATCAAGGAGGTGACAGGGGCCCCGGCGGCCGCAGCACCGGTGACGACCTCGAGCGCGTAGCCGCCTTCGGCAAGGGCTACGAGCGCACTGACCGGCACCACGAACGCGTTGGGTTCGGACTGGGAGACGACACGCAGGGTCACCGGGATCTGTACGAAATCGTCGACGCTGGCGGGGATGTCGTCGACGTGCAGGGTGATCGCCACCGTCGGTGTGGAGCCCGGCACGTCGTCGGTGCTGACGGCGACGTTGCCGACGGACACCACGGTTCCCTTGGAGATGGTGCCGTCGGGGAACTCGACGTCGATCGTCACGCCGAGCGCGAACGTCTCGTCACCCACCGGCGCGGAGGTGGTGACTTCGCGCGCTGCCGTGGTGAGGCCCATCACCACCGCGTCGCCCACCGGCGCGGTGGCGTCGGTGATCAAGGCGGTGCCCGTGAACAGGCCTCCAGGCACCACGACGAAGCTCCCGGCGGGCACGACGACGGCGGACGGTTGCGTGATGCCCATGGCCTCGGCCGTCATGCCGAACGACGCCCACCAACGCTGCACCGCCGCGGCGGTGGCGTCATCGAACTCGTCGTCGATCACGATCGTGCCGTCGTCGAACCCACCAGCGACCAGCATCGCCTCCAGCAGCTTCACGTCGACGCCGTTCGACGACGAGGTGGACAGCGCGCGCGTGAGGGCCGGCGTCGTGGACGCGTCGCCTTCGACCGCTACCACGGGAAAGCCGCCCTGCCAGAACAGCACGGTGCCAGTGGTGACCGCCGTGCCGGGCGCGGTGATCCCGGTGATCGCACCGCCATCGGAGCCTGTGGCTGCGACGAGGTAGGAGCGCTCGGACTCGCGGCCGACGAAGAGTGCGCCGCCAACACCGACTGCGGCGCCGACCGTGACCGACGCGGTGTCGACCAGCAGGTGGCCGGGCACGTACACGATCTGGCCGTGCCCCACCTTGCCGTCGCCGGCGAGCCCGAGCGAGTTCTCCCAGAGGGTGACCGCAGCCTTTGTGGCCGAGTCGTAGGTCTCGTCGATGCTGATCGCGCCGTCGGGGTCGAAGCCGAGCAGGACGAGGTTCGATTCCAGTTGGCGGATGTCGATGCCGTCGTTGGAACTGGTCGACAGGTCGCGGTAGGAGGGCACATCGCCCAACATCGCGACCACGGGCGCGCCGTCGACCGTGGCGACGACGGTGCCCGGGTCGACGTGGTCGCCTACGGCGATGGCACTGGTCACGGTGCCCGCGACCGGTGAGGACACGGTCACCGCTGTCGTGAAGCCCAGCGTCGCCGTCGTCTCGTCGTAGATCACGAGATCGCGCTGAGCGACTTCGGCGGTGGACACTGTCTTGATCCCGGTATCTGTCGTTGCGCTCGAGTCCTTGCGCGTGACGACCCAGACGCCGGCGCCGATCCCGGCGAGTGCCACGACACTCGCCAGGACGGCGGTCCGCCTGGCCATGATCAGCCGCCCGTCGTGGTCGTCTGGAAGGCGTTGTCGATGATCGGTTGGCAGGCGGCCAGAGCCGCCGTCACTGCCGGGTCGGTGGCATCCAGGCCCAGCTGCTCGATGAGCCTGGCGGTGGGGTCGAAGCCGGCACCACCTGGCCCGCCGGGCGTCGCACCATCGGGCGGAGTGCCGATGGGGCCGCCGTCGAAGCTGGGAATGCTGCCGCCATTGGCTCCGGGGAAGCCCCCACCGGCGGGCAGGCTGCCGTCAGGGGCGCCGCCGCCGGGGCCGCCGAACGTGATGTCGTCGACGGTGAGGCCTTGGTCGCGCAGGCAGGCGGTGAAGTCGCTCATCGCGGTCTGGATGGCGTCGCGATCGAATCCGCCGCCGGGGCCGCCGCCGAAGTCGACGCCTTGGATCAGATCGCCGCACACCTTCTGCGCCGCCTGGAACTCGGTGCTTCGTGGGTCGATCCCCGAGCCGCGGCCGGGGCCACCACCGGTCGCGTTGCCGTCGGCGTCGAACGTGGGATCCTCCATCTGCACGCCGTTCTCGCGCATGCACTCGGCGTAGGCGAGCATCGCGTCCTGCGAGTCGACGGGCACGGTCGTGCCGGTCGACGAGCCGGCCGATGGCGTGGTGCCGAGCGAGGCGACCTTGCTGGAGCTGGAGCTGTCACTTCCACAGGCGGCGAGAGCGAGCAGGAGAGCGAGGCCGGTGGCCGACGCGAGACGATGGAACGGGACGGGTTGCATGCTGCGCAGTGTGTGCTTCGTTCCTGGGTGGTTCCTGGGAGAAGGCTTGGAGTTCGATGAGAGCGGGTCGCCGGCCAGTGTGTGACGATCGCGTGGAGGTCGCGTTCCAACCCGG
>JBAVTH010000433.1:0-19160 GCA_049696035.1 Ilumatobacteraceae bacterium | reverse complement strand
CCGGCGGCGACGCCTCCCGGTTCGACCGACGGCTGACGGCTCTGGGCCTGCACGTGGGTGACCTCGGCGCGCTGGCCGAGATCGAGGTGGAAGCCGGCGACTGGGTCGGTGACCTCGAGCGGGCCGTCCTGATCGGCCGCCATCTGGCCGCGACCCGATCGCTCGCCGACGACGAGGCGTGGTCGCGGGATCATGTGATGCCCTTCGGCACGCTCTGGGAACCGTGGGCGAGGGCCTGCCGGCACGCGTTGGGTGAGGTCGCCACCGACGAGGTGCGGACGGCCTGGTACGAGTTGCACCTGCAGCAATGCGCACACTGGGGCATTCGCGCCGCGCACGCGCACTTCCAGCAGCACCCTCCCTCAGCTTCCGGGGTTGCTGGCTATCGGCAGTGGGTCTGCAACCTGCTCGAGAGCGGTTGCGACTCGCTGTTCGACGAGTTCCCGGTGTTGGCTCGCATGCTCTCGCTCGCCACCCGTCACGCAGTGGCCGCCGGCGAGGAGTTCGCACTGCGACTGGCCGCCGATCGAGGGGTCCTGTGCGATCGGCTGGGCATCGCGCCCGAGGATCCCGTGGCCGGCCTGTGGGCCGTCGGGGACCAGCACCACTTGGGCAGGCAGGTGCTGCTGGTTCGCTTCGGCAGCGGGGCCCGGCTGATCTACAAGCCTCGCCCGGTCACGCCCGAGCTGGCGATGGCCGCCGTCGCTTCCCACGTGGCCCGGCACGGTGGCATCGACTGCGAGATCACCCCACGGATGGTGGCGGGCGAAGCGCACGGCTGGTCCGAGTTCGTGACCACCGTTGCGCCTCGCGACATCGAAGAGCTGCGTACGTTCAGCCGGCGAGCCGGCGCCGCCACTGCGATCGCTCACGCGACATCGACGCACGACCTCCACCTGGAGAACGTGATCGTGGCCGGCGACCGGCCCGTGCTGGTCGACCTGGAGTGCATCGCAACGGCGCCGCTTCGCTCGGCCTCCGAAGCGCTCCCCGGGCGCCGGGTGATCACCGAGTCGGTGCTGAGCAGCTACCTCCTGCCACTGCCCGAGCGCGACGAGGCGCTTGCCGTCGACATCTGCGGGTTGACAGGTACCGATCGGCAGCTCTCGGGTTCGTTCGGGCGGTCCTGGACTCGCCTCGGCACCACCGAGATGGCAGTCGAGCCGCAACTGCAGCGCAGCACCTCCAGTGCGGCGCGACCTGCTCCCTCGTCGCTGCCATTGCTGGACATCGCCGCGTTCTGCTCCGGGCTGGAGGTTGCCGCGAGGGCGATCAGTGCTCATGGACTCGGCGTGGATGCCGGCACGACGTGGACGAACAGGGTGGTCCTGTGCGACACCCAGTCCTACGCCGTCATCCTGCAACAGGCGTTCGAGCCGGACAACCTCCGCGATGGCCTGTCCTTCTCCATCGCCATCGACGCGATCAGCGGCCGCGGGTACGAGGACGACGCCGAATCGTGGCTCGCGGAGCTGGCGGTTGCCGAGCGGGCGTCGCTGGAGCGGCTCGATGTGCCGATGGCCCACGGCGAGTGGCGCACGACCGACGTCGCGGTCGACGGTGTGGTCGCGCGGAACGCCTTGACGCACACCGGGCAACGGCAGATCGAGCAGAACCTCGCCGACCTCGCCGCCGATCGGCTGCACCTCCAGCTCGGCATCGCCAGAGTCGCGCTCGAAGGTCGCCTGGGGCAGCAACGTGTCGCCGCCGTCTCCGCAGTGCCGGCATCGGCGTGCCGGCCGGCCGGCGGGCCATCGGCCGACGGCCAGGTGTTGGACACCTGCACGGCCATCGGCGACGGGCTGCTGGCGACGATGGTTGCGCTCGCCGACGGGACGGTGGAGTGGTTTGCGCCGACCCATCGGGGTGAACGGTTGGCGCCGACGATGGGTGGCAGCGGTCTCTACAACGGCGCCGCCGGATGCGCGCTGTACCTCGCAGCGCTCGCCCGGCACACTGGACGAGGTGACTTCGCCGACGCTGCCCTTCGGGTGTTCGACCGTCGGCCACGTGACGACGATCCGACGCTGGGTGATGGGCAGGTGGGTTGGGCCTACGCCGCGGCGGTGTCGGGTGTGGTGCTGGATGACCACGAGCTCGTCGAATCGGCCGTGGCGGCCGCTCGTTCGGCGCTCAGCTCGGTCGACCTCGCCCGCGACATCGATGTGATGGCAGGCCAGACCGGCATCGCGCTCGCGGCCGCCTCCGTCGCGGTGATGGCCGGCGACGAGACGCTGGCGGGGGAAGTAGCGACGCTGGCGTGCAACGCGCGCAAGGAGTGGATGGAACGGGTGCAGCTGAACTGGGTGGAGGCGAACCGTCTCCACCGGTTGGGCGTGGCGCACGGGATCACCGGTACCTCGCTGGCCGTCGCTCGCGTCCTCGCGGCGGCCGACGATGCGGGTCTTCGCGAGTGGCTGCACGAACTGGTGGCCGAGGAGAACGCTCGCATCGAGCGGCGCGATGGAGTGCCCAGTCGGGTGAGCTCCGATGCCGAGCGGCGGCCGGACACCACCTGGTGCTGGGGTGTCACCGGCTTCGCCGGTGCCCGCACCGTGGTGGCCGAGTGCCTCGGCACCCCGGAGGCGCACCGCTTCATCGACCGGGCCCGTGAGATCCTCACCAGCTCGCAGGGCTTGCTGCACCGGCTGTGCTGCGGTTCGGCCGGCTGGCTGGCCGAGCTGCCGGCCGATCGCCGGTCGGCGCTGGTGAGCGAGCTGGTGGCGGCCCACGGCGCCCATCTGCTGGAAGAGCGTTCGAGCTACCAGTCGCCATCGCTGTTCCGTGGTACCGCCGGTGTCGGGTACCAACTGCTGCGCTCGCTGGATCCGATGCTGCCCGACCTGCTGACCTTCGCTCCTGCCCGCTGAACCCCGTCCACGACAGGTTCAGCCGGTCGACACCAGCTCTCGCCAGGTGGTGCCGGCGAGCACGGCCACCGTCGTCGGCTCGAGCGCCACCAGCTCGCTGTTCGAGTCGGCGCCGAAGGCGCGAGCGAGGCCGAACGCGTCGCCAGGCTGCAGTCGGGCGGTGGCGATTCCGGCGCCCGACATCGGAACTTCCACGTCCGCCGAGCCGCTGGCGACGAAGGCAAGCCGGTCGCCTTCCGGCATGCGGTCGCCGGCCTCCAGGCGGACGTACTGCATGCTCTCGGCGAGCTGCCGCAGCAGTGGCAAGTCCTGATCGGCGAACAGCGAGACCCGGGTGAGTGCCGCCACGCCGTCGAACGAATCGACTGCTGCCATGGTCTGCTGCTCGGCCCACAGCCCGGCGTAGACGCCGCCCAGTGCGAGCAGAGCGCCGTGCGCGCCGCGCTCGACGATGCGGCCTGCGTCGATCACGACGATGGTGTCGAAGTCGGCGACAGCGGCCAAGCGATGGGTGACCGCGATGGTCGTGCGGTGCCGCCCGGCGCGGGCGAGCGTCGCCGCGATCTGGCGCTCGGTCTGCGGGTCGAGCGCAGAGGTCGCTTCGTCGAGCAGCAACACGCGGGGGTCGCGGACGAGCGCACGGGCGATGGCCACGCGTTGGCGCTGGCCTCCCGACAGCGCGCCGCCGCGCTCGCCGACCATCGTCTCGTAACCGCGTGGCAGACGGCTCACGAACTCGTCCACTTCGGCCGTCCTCGCTGCCTGTCGTACGGCCTCGTCGGTCGCTCCTGGCATGCCGAGGGCGATGTTCTCCTGCAGCGTCACGTCGAACAGGAACGACTCCTGCATCACCACGCCGAGCTGGCTGCGCCAGTCGCGCAACCGGGTCGTGCCGAGCTCTACGCCGTCGACGCGCAGCGAGCCGCTGGTGGGCTCGTCGAGCCGCATCAGCAGTCGCATGAGGGTCGACTTGCCCGAACCGGAGCGCCCGACGAACGCGACGCGCTCGCCGGCTCGGATGGTGAGGTCGATGCCGTCGAGCGCGAGGTGACGTCCGTTGTAGAGGAAGCTCACGTCGCGCAGTTCGATGCGATCGGCGAACGGCGCCAGTTGCAGTCGCTGGGGGTCGTCGGGACGTTCCGGCTGGAGGCCACGGATCTCCTGGACGCGAGTGAGGGCGCCGCTGGCCTCCTGGAAGCTCTGGCCGAGGCCGACCAAGCCGGTGACCGGTCCGAGCACCTCGCCGACGACGCCGAGGAAGGCGACCAGGCCACCGATGCTGAAGCTGCCGTCGAAGATCATCCAGGCACCGACCCCCATCACCACCAGCCGCAGGACGGTGACGAACACGTTGACCGATGCACCGAACAGCTCGGAGTACAGCGCCATGCGCTTCTGCGACCGGAACAGACGATCGGACGCGCGTTGGAAGCGGCTGCGCTCGTGGTCGCCGAGGTCGAACACCTTGACCACGGTCTGGGCCTGGTAGTTCTCGGCGGCGATGGTGAACATGGTGCTGCTGTCCTCGTGCACCGTCATGCTCTTTGCCCGCGCGCCCTCGCTCATCGATCGGTAGATGAGGGCCACCAAGGGTGCGCCGAGCAGCACGATCAGACCGAGCCGCCACTCCAACGTCATCAGGATCACCGAGGAGACGACCAGCGACAGCGTCTGGAAGATGCCGGTGCCGATCGCCTGGGTGAGGCTCGACTGCACCGCACCGACATCGCTGAACAGGCGCGACAAGACCTCGCCCTGCGACCTGGACGCGAACCACGACATCGGCAGGTCCTGGACTCGGTCGTAGATCTGGCTGCGCAGATCGTTGACCACCGCGCCGCTGATGTGCGTGCTCTGGTAGCTCTCGCGGATGGAGGCGACGACACTGACCACGAACGCGCCGCCGAGCACCAGCAGAAGGGTGAACACCTGTGCCCACTCACCGCTGGGGATTGCCGTGTCGATCAGAGCCCGCGAGACGAAGGGATATGCGGCCCCGAAGGCGAGGCTGAACAGCATGTAGCCGAACACCTCCAACTGGCGCCACTTGTACGGGCGCAGCAGGCTGAGCGAGAGTCGGGCGAAGGCCGACACGGCGACCGGCGTGCCCGCGCCGTCGACCACCTCCTCTTCCCAATCGTCGGCCAACTGGCTGAAGGATCGGCCGAACTCGATGCGGAACCGGCCGTCGAAGTCGGCCCCGCCGTCGTGGAGCAAGGCAGTGACGGCCTTCTCGCCGTCCCTGCGCACCAGGAACCTGGCCCATGAGGCCGCGACTGCCTCGCGCAGCTCGGCCGGCGGCCGATCGACGGTTGCGTCGTCGCGGCCGTCGAGGAGGGTCGCGCTGTCGGCCGCGCCGGCGCGGGAGAGCCCGAGGCCTTCGGCGATCAGCATCGCTCGATCGTCGACATCGCCATCTGGTGGCGGCGAGACGGCGAACAGCACGGCCAGCGTTGCGGCCGGGTGAGCGGGTGGCGCCTCCGCCGTGCACACGAGGTAGACGGTGTTGGCGACGTGGTCGACGGCGAACCCCGAGCGCAGGATCCCGCCGGTGCGACCTGGGAGGTAGTCGACGAGACGGATGGTCACGGCCGGGAGGCTCGGCTCGGTGCCGAGGCCGGCGAGGGCAGAGCGTGCGGCGGTTGCCTGCGCCAGCACCTGCGCCGCGCTTGCAGCAGCGGCAGCGCCGCGCCGGAAACGCACGAGTACACCACTGCCGGACAGCTCGTCCAACAACGGTCCAGTTTCGTCGTGGCCAGCCGGCAACACGAGCAGTTGGCTGTCGCCGACGCGAATCGAGCTCGCGACCGACAGCGGTGTCGGCTCGCTGATCCGCACTCCGTTGACGAACGTTCCGTACGCACTGCCCAGGTCGGCGACGGTGAGCCACGGCCCGGTTGCGTCGAGCCGTGCGTGCAGCCTGGAGACCGCCGGGTCGGACAGGACGATCGCAGTTGCATCACGGCCGACGTCGACGGTGCCGTCGATGTCCAGCACGCGCGCCTGGCTGCCAGGTTCGGTGATCAGCAAACGATGACGCATGGTTTCCTCCGTGGTCGGGGTGCGGGCGCGCCGATGCCCCCGAGCGCCGGGGAGGCGCTCGGGGGCATCATGGGGGAGAAGCTCGGTTGGGCTACTTCCACAGGTCGTCGGTGGCGGTGTAGCCCTTGGTGGCCGGCGAACCGGCCACCCGGTTGGTCGGCCACAGATCGTCGGTGGCGGTGTAGCCCTTGGTGCCGGTGGCGGGATTGCTGGGCTTCGGAGTTGTCTGGATCAGCTGCATGTTCATGGTGGTGTCTCCCTGGTGTGGTGTGGTGCACGGCGTGCGATCGCCGACCATGACGCTGACGGTCGGCCGCCATTACACACGCGACGAGAATTCCGCCCGTGCAGTCTCCACTAGCTTGTGCAGCTGTGGAGACGGGGGAGACGACGGCGGTGCTGGCAGCACGCGCGGCGCAGGGAGATCACGCGGCGTTCGACGTGCTGTACCGGCGCCACGCTCGTTCGGTGGCGGTGGTGGTTGCCAGCCGGGTCTCCGGGCAGGAGGACAAGGCGGATGCGGTCCAAGAGACGTTCCTGCGGGCATGGAAGCGGTTGGACACGTTGCGCGACCCCGAGCAGTTCCTGCCCTGGCTGTACGCCATCGCTCGCAACATGGCCACCAGCACCGGGCGCAGCAAGACGCGTGGGGCCACGGTCGAACTGATCCCCGACGCGGCGGCTGCCCCGACATCTGTCGGTCCCGAGGAGCTCGCCGAGCTCGCCGACCTCAGTCGCGCCGCCGCCGGCGCCCTGGTGGTGTTGTCGCACCGCGACGCCACCGTCATCACCATGGCCACCTCGTTGGGCTTCGGCCCGGCCGAGATCGCTGCGGCGCTGGGCATCTCCGAGGGAAATGCCGCCGTTATCCTCCATCGTGCTCGTGCCCGTCTTCGCAGGGAGCTGGTGTCGAGAGGTGTGATCGCCGGCGAGGAACCGGAGCCAGGGTGAAACCCGAACATAGGTGTAAGGCGGTTCGCTCCACAGCGTCATGTCCAGTATCGAGCTGCAAGTGAATGAGGACGACATGAGTACCGACAACGATCCCGCAGTGCGCCTGATGGAGAAGATCCGCCACTTCAGCGAAGCGCTCGCCGACGACGAGCGCGCCCTCTTCGCGGCGCTCATCGCCCCTGGAGTGGCAAAGGCGTTGGCGCCCGACGACGAGGTCGAGGGCTACGGCCTCACCGAGTGGATGCCGAGCTCACTGCCCGACCAGCTCTCCGAGCAGATCAAGCGCTCGAACATCACCGTCACGGGCCTCTGAACACCGCCGCCGTGGCGGCTGTGGCCCGCACGCCGCCCATCGTCGCCATCGTCCGCGTGCGGCTGACGCGGCCGGCGACGTCGAGCGGGTCGTCGCCACGGATGTTGGCGGCACACGCCCACAGTGCCGACTTCACCTGGAACGGGCGCATCGCCGGATGCTTGGAGCGCACCAGTGCGGCGAGCCCGGCGAGGTGTGGGGCGGCGAAGCTGTTCCCCGTCACCACCGAATAGCCACCACCCTTCCAGGCCACGTCGACCTCGATGCCACGGGCAAGGAACTCGGTGGGCGGTTCGGGGTTGGCGTGATAGCGGAACGGATCGGTCGTGGTGTTGCAGGCCACGCTCAGGGTGGAGGCGTACAGCGACGGGTACGAGACCATGCTGCGGTTGTTGGCCGCGGTGACGACCAGCGAGTTGGCGAAGTAGGCCCGATCGCAGAGCTCGTGGAACGTGAGCGCCCAGTCGCGCAAGCGGGTGCCGAGTGACAGGTTGATGATGTCGAACCCCTCGTCGATCGCCCACGAGAGACCGGCGACGAACTGGGCCACCTTGCCGGTGTTGCCGCTGCCGAGCACCCGCAGCGAGCTGATCGCTGCCCCGGGAGCGATCTGGTGGATGATCGAGGCGCAGGCGGTGCCGTGGCCGTACGCGTCGGCGTGAGGGCCGGCCACCGGTTCGACGGCGCCGTCGGATCGGATCTCGAAGCACACGGAGGTTTGCTGGTCGACGCACCCTTCGAGCGCTGGGTGGTCGGCGTCGATGCCCGAGTCGATCACCGCTACGCGCACACCGTCGCCGGTCGCGCCTCCCCAGGCCCAGTGAGGCGTCACCTGCATCAGCTCGGGTGGATGCTGATGACCCAGCATCGCCGAAGCCTTCGACCATGCGGGTAGGGAAGCGTTCATCGAGCACCGCTCACGACGCGCCCAGCATGCTGTTGAGGGCGGCGGCGACGACTGCGTAGCGCGTCGCATCGGCGAGGTACAGCCGACGGAGCTCGCCGGCCAGTGCTTCCGGGTCGGGCACCGGCGAGGAGGTGGCATCGAGCGCCGTTTCGGCGATGTCCGCCAGCAGCGACACGATCTCGATGTCGTCGATGCCGAACGCCGTGGCACCGCTGGGCTTCGCCAGCTCCAGAGCCGCATCGCCATCGCCAACGGGCACCGTGAGCAGCCAACTCGGTACGCCATCACCACCACCCGCACCACGTGCCGTTGCGTCGTCGGGAGCGATCGACCGGCTGGCCGGCTGCCCGGTGGCGATGGCGAGTGCCGCCGGTGAATCGGAGGAAACGACCTGGCCGACCGTGGCGCGGCTGTCGCCGGCCACGGCGATCACCGAGAGCGCGCCGTTGGTCTGCCTGACGATCCATCCGCACGGCGCGCCGGTGGCGGCCAGGGCCGCTCGGATCGTGGCAGTGAGCACAGGACGGTTCATCGAAGTCCTCCGGAAGTGGTGGTGGACGGATCGTAGATTCTCCCTCGCGGTAGTGTCGCGACCTGTGACGCTGGACAGACGGGCAATGGAGGCGGCGCTTCCCGCATACGAGGTCGGGCCGGAGATCGGCAGGGGAGCGTTCGGCGTGGTCTACAAGGGCCACCACCGGCAGCTCCAACGCACGGTTGCCATCAAGCAGCTCCCGCGCGCGCTCGCCGCCGACCCGGCGGTGCAGCAGCGCTTCCTGGTCGAGGCCCGCACGGCGGCCGCGCTGCAGCATCCCAACATCGTCCCCGTCTACGACTTCGTCGAACGCGACGGGTTGTGCCTGTTGATCATGGAGTTCATCGAAGGCGGCACGCTCACCGAACGTGCGTCGACCGCGAAGGTTCCTGCTGCCGAGGCGTGCCGAGTCGTGGCCGGGGTGCTCGATGCCCTGCAGTACGCCCACGATGCGGGGGTCGTGCACCGCGATGTGAAGCCCGACAACATCATGGTGTCGTCGGACGGCACGCCGAAGCTCAGCGACTTCGGCATCGCCAAGGTCATGAACTCGTCGGCCACGGCCACGGCGGCCGGTGCTGTCATGGGGACGCCTGCGTACATGGCGCCGGAAGTCGCGACCGGCGAAGAGGCCACGCCGGCAGCCGACGTGTATTCGTGTGCGGCGGTGCTGTACGAGTTGCTCAGCGGCTCGCTACCGCATCGACCCGCCACGACGGCGACAGCCACGCTGGTGCGCATCGTCAACGAGCCGCCGAAGCCGCTCGCCGAGGCAGCTCCGCAGGTGGAGTCCGCACTGGCGGCGTTGGTGATGACGGCACTGTCGAAGGAGCCCGCGCAGCGCCCCACCGCCGCTGCCTTCGCCGCCGGCCTTCGCCAGGTGGGTGCCGGTTCTGCTGCAGCGTCGTTCGAGACGGTTGCTCCACGGGGCGTGCCCAGGGTCGAAGCAGCGCCGGCCAGGCGTTCCTCGCGTCGCGGGTTGCTGGTCGCGGCCGTCGTCGCGCTCGTCGCCGTGGGCGGTGCGGTGGCATGGGGTGTCGCCGGCAGCGACGAAACCAGTGGCGGCAGCCCCAGTGCGTCGACGGTGGTCGCCTCGTCCACGATCGCTCCTGCTGACTCGACGCCGGAGCCGTCGTCGTCCACCAGCGATGCTGCTCCGGGCACCACCGTCGTGGCGACGAGCGATGCGCCGGCCACCACGGTGCCGGCGCCGTTGATGTCGTCGTTCCCCGATGCCACGACCTACGTCGAGGCGACGGATCTGTTCAAGGTCGGTTGCCAGAACGTCGAGCGCAGCGATGCGCAGTGCGAGTGCATGATCCTGGACATCACCGATCAGCTCGGTCAGCAGCGGTTCGTCACGGTGGTCAATCAGCTGAAGAACGGCCGGAACCTGAAGTCCGACGTCACCGACATCATCACCAACTGCCTGGCGACGGTGAACTGAGGTACTCGGCCTACTCGGCGCGATCCCACAGCATCGTGCTGTGTTGCTGGGCGTCGAGCAGCCGCCGCTCGGGTGACTGGCGGTCGATGTGGCCGATGAGGCCCTTGTACACACCGAAGCCGCACAGCTCGCGCAGTTCGTGGGAGAAGCCGCGCACGATGTCGATCGGGATGCCGAGCTGCTGGTTCTCCTGCTGGCGGATGAAGCCGGCGCAGTAGTTCATCGCGATGCCACGTCGTCGTCGAGCCGTGGTGTTGGACCCGCCGCCGTGCCACAGCCCGCCGTCCCACACCAGGATGCTGCCCCGGCGCATCTCGGCGCACAGGCTGTCGTAGTGCTGACCGTACGTCGGTGAGCCCGGCTCGCGGTGGCTGCGGGGGATGATGCGCGTCGCTCCGTTGGCCTCGACGAAGTCGGTGATCGCCCACATGCTGTTGGCCGTGACCGCTCTGTGCGGCTTCGGGATCGGTATCACCTGATCGTCGGCGTGGATCGGCTGGGCGACTTCGCCAGGGTGGATGGTGATCGCGGAGAGGCTGCTGACCAGGCAGCCGGCGCCCAGCAGGTGATGCATCAGCGGAAGCACCACCGGGTGCACAGGGATCTGTTGGTACAGCTCGCCGAGCGCCAGCAGGTTGTAGACGCGGGTGGTGGCCAGGCCCTCGAAGCCGTTGCCACCGAACCCGATGGCCAGCTCACGCTCGAGCCGGTCGATGTCGGCGTCGAGCGACTCGGCCACTGCGGCATCGAAGGCGTCGTGCACGATCGTGTAGCCGTCGAGGTCGAGGCGCCCGATGTGCTCGGCCAGCTGAGGCGTCGAGGCGTCGGTCATCCGCCCACTGTGCCAGAGGCGAAGCGGCACGGCTACGGTCGTGCGCGATGGCACCCGAAGAGATCACCTCCGAATGGCTCAGCGAAACGCTCGGCGCCGACGTCAGGATCACCGGCGACCGCCGCATCGGCGATGGTCTGGTGGGCATGAACATTCGGTTCACGCTCGAAGTGCCGCAGGGCAGCGACCTGCCGAGCGCGATCATCGCCAAGCTGCCGTCGCCCGACCCGACCAGCCGCGCCACCGGTGTCGCGCTGCGCAACTACGAGCGCGAGGTGAAATTCTACGCCGAGATCGCTCCGACGGTCGACATCCGGGTCGCGCATTGCCACCACGGCGAATGGCACGAAGCCGACGGTGACTTCGTACTGCTGCTGGAAGACCTGTCGCCCGCCGAGCAGGGCAACCAGATCACCGGTTGCCCCGCAGACCTCGCCGAGCGTTCGGTGATCGAGCTGGCCCGCCTGCACGGCCCGCGGTGGGCCGATCCGTCGCTCGCCGACATCGAGTTCCTCCAGCGACGCGGGCCCGACGACGCAGAGCGCCTGCAGATGCTGTGGACGATGTTCCTTCCCGGCTTCTTCGCCACGTACTCCAAGTATCTCGACGCCGAGGGGATCGCTCTGATCGAACGGTTCGGCGCTCAGATCCCTGCCTGGATCGAGGGCCACACGTTGGCCGACACGGTGACCCACGGCGACTACCGGCTCGACAACCTCATGTTCGCCTCGGAGCGCGGCGGCTACCCGGTGGCCACGGTCGACTGGCAGACTCCAGGCCACGGCAGCCCGAGCGGCGACGTCAGCTACTTCTTGGGTGCCGGGCCGCTGCCCGACGTGCGACGAGAGATCGAGCGTGGTGTCGTCGATCGGTACGGCGCGGCGTTGGCCGAGTATGGCGTGCACGTCGACGGTGCGGAGTTGTGGCACCAAGTGTGCCGAGATGCCTATGCCGGCATCGTCATGTCGGTTGTCGCCTCGCAGATCGTGGGTGGCAGCGAGCGCAGCGAGGCGATGTTCGCGGCGATGGCCACCCGTCACACTCAGCACGCCCTCGACGTCGGGGCCGAAGCCCTCATCTGAAGCCGACCGTCTCGGGCACTACTCGTCGGTGGGGGCGATGCGTTCGGCGAGCAGGAAGGCCTGCGGGCTCGATTCGTGCACCCCGGAGGCATTGCGGACGGCCCGTGAGTGCACGTGAATGCCAGCGCGGTCGTCAACGACACCGGCCGGCCCGCCACCGACGTTCGGTGCAGCGCTTCGCCGCCACCCGCTTGGAACGCGAGCAGCAGCTGTCCGTCGCGGGCGAGCACCCTGGCCAGCTCGGCGAAGGCCTTCGGCAGGTGGGCCGGCGGTGTGTGGATGATCGAGTACCAGCACACTGCGCCCGCCAACGCGTTGTCTGCGACCGGTAGCGAATCGAGCGAGCCGTTCTCGAATCGCAGACCTGGATGGGCGGCGGTGGCTGCCGCGAGCATGCCCCGCGACGGGTCGACACCGATCACCTGCAACCCACGCGCGGCCAGGAAGGAGGCGACCCGCCCCGGCCCACAGCCGATGTCCGCGATCAGCCGCCCATCCGGCGGCGAGACCAGCTCGACAAAGGCGTCGAGCAGCGCTCGATCGAGCGGCCCTTCGATCGCAGGGCTGACCTCGGTGCCGATCGCGGCGGCGTACACGTCTGCGGACGCGTCGTAGGCCGCAACGGTCGACTCGAAGGGGTAGGGCTCGACCACGAGCGGAAACCTACTGTGCCGAGGGCGTTGGTCGTCGTGGGATTGCCCAGGTGGCGGCCAGTAGCGTGCGGCGCATGGAGCTGCCCGACTTCCACATTCCCCACGCGGAGAAGATCGAGTGGATGATCGAGACGCACGGCTGGGCGATGGAACCTGTCGCCGCTCGCACCGACACCGACCCTCCTCGGGCCGGCTTCGTGTACACGATCGGCTACCCGGAGGCGTTCGGCTTTCCCGAGGTGGTGATCTTCGGCCTCACGCCCTCGGCCGCGCGTGGCCTGTTCGACATGATCGCCGACCTGCTGCGCGGCGGTACCGAGATCCCGATCGGGGTCGAGCTGTTGGGTCTCTTCGACAACGACCTGCGCTGCCTGTTCGCTCCGCTCGCGACCTCCACGGTCGGCGAGCTGCTTGCCACGGCCGTCGCCTGGCGCAGAGGAGCGGGGTTCGAGGCGGTGCAGCTGCTGTGGCCGGACCGCAACGGCTTCCTGCCCACCGAGGCAGGTTTCGATCGGCGGCTGGTGCTCGCGCAACCGGTCGTAGGCTCGGTGGGGTGAACGCGCAGGCGAAGGTCCAACCGCCGTTGTTGATCTTCGATGGCGATTGCGCGTTCTGCTCGTCATCGGTGCGTTTCGGCCAGCGTTGGATCAAGCGCATGCCGGATGCTCAGCCGTACCAGTTCATCGACGTGGCCCAGTTCGGGCTCACTGCCGAACAGTGCAACGAGGCCGTGCAGTTTGTGGCGGCCGACGGTCACGTGTACGCGGCGCATATCGCAGTCGGCATGCTGCTGGGCGGCGCGGGCAAGGGGTGGTGGGTGCTCGGCTCGCTGATGCGGCTGCCGGGCCTGCGCTGGCTGAGCGGCGTGAGCTACCGCTGGGTGGCGCGGAATCGTCATCGGCTGCCCGGCGGCACCGCCGCCTGCGCTCTGCCTCGCCGCTGAGGCCGGCTGCCGGAAGCGTGCACGTGTCGTTCGGGCGGCGGCGCTGGTCGATGCTTCCGGAAGCAGGATCGAGGCGACTGCGCCTGCCGGGCGCTTCACGAAGCGCAGCGACGCGGCGGCGAGCGCTGCCGCGAGGCTGCCGAGGGCCCGCGGCAGCCAACCCGGATCTCAACGGTCGCTGGCGACCATTCGGAGCTCGTTCAACTCGGCGGCCAACTCGTCGAGTGCCGCCGGGTCGACGCCCTGGAGGCGAATGCGGCGGGCACACGAGAACCCGGCCAGCTTGACCAGCGCGGTCCACTCCATGGTCGGCTCGTCGAGCGCCACTCGGAGGGCGAGCGTCAGCGCTGCCACCGGGTCGGCGTCGTAGGTGTCCAGCAGCACCTCGACGTCGGACTTCCTCAAACGGCTCACGCGGAGCGCTCCTCCATCGCCCATGGCGCGCCGTGCTCGTTCAACAGCGCGAGGAACGGATCGGGGCGGAACGCCTCCGGACCTTTCACGCCGGCGCCCTTCCACTCGCCGGTGGCCAGCATCTCCAATGCGACCACCGGGTGCACGGCTGTCTGCCACACCACCGCCTGGTGGCCGTACTCGCGCATGGTCCACTCGTTGTCGACCACCTGGTAGAGGTAGGTGCGCCGGGGCGTGCCGTCCACACCGAGCCCGGTGACCAGCGAGCCGGCGCAGGTGCGGCCGCGCATGCGACCGCCCAGCTCGGCCGGGTTGGGCAGCGTGGCGGCGACGACATCACGCGGCGACACCTCCATGCCGCGCACGTTGACCGGGCGGGTGCTGTCCAAACCCAGCTTGTGCAGCGTGCGCAGCACGTCGATGAACTCGTCGCCGAGCCCGTACTTGAACGTGACGCGGCCGACATCGAGCCACCGCGGCATCAGCAGCACTTCCTCGTGTTCGACGTTCACGCAGCCCAGCGCGCCGATGCCTTCCGGGAACACGAACGTCTCGGGCTCGCTGAACGGGGCGGTGGTGAACCAGCCGCGCTCGCGCTCGTAGATGATCGGCGGGTTGAGGCACTCCTCGATGGTGGTCCAGATGCTGAACGTGGGGGCGAAGTCGAAACCGTCGATGACCAGATCGGCGCCGTCGCGCACGCCGATCTCGTCGACGCGGCTGAACAGGTGGTCCGATGCGTAGCGAGCGACGACGTCACTGAACCCGGGCTCCACGCCCATTGCCACCAGGGCCAGCAGGCCCCGCTCCTCCCACTGATCGGCGACCGCGAACTGGGCGTCGCCCAGCTTGACGCCACACGTGTTGTACGGGTCGGTGGGGTGGGGTGTGGACATGTGCATGGCCATGTCGAGGTAGTGGCAACCGGCTTCGAACGCGGCGTCGAAGATCGGCGGGTTGAACCTCGGGTCGCAGGCGTTGACGATCACGTCGGCGCGAACAGAGCGTGCGAGCTCGATCAGATCGAGCTTGTCCGATGCGTCGACACGGGTGCCCACGACGTGTGGTGAGCTCACTCTCGCGGCCGCCCGAGCGGCCCTGGCGGGATCGACATCGGCGACGACGATGTGTTCGAACGCCTCCCGGCGGGCAGCAATCGACACGATCGACGAACCGACGCCGCCGGCGCCAACCACCAGAACTCGCATGACCGGACGTTAGCTCGCGCGCCGACCGATCAAGCGCGCCGCCATGGCCTTCGACGGGTCAGTACGAGAACGCCCGCCGCTCTGCCCCGATCGCAACGAGCGAGGCGATGCGGGCGGCAAGGTACGGGCTGAAGCTGCCTCGGTAGCGCAGCTGCAGCTCCGGCAGCATCCAGTCGTGGCCCGTGACCTTGCCGCGACACAGTGCTGTTCCGCACGCGCACTCGAACTCGTCGTAGCCGCTGCCATCGCTGGTGGCGTAGTCGTAGGTGAGCGCCTCCCCCGGCTCGATGTCGCGCAGCGCGATCACGACGGTGCTGCCCTTCAGCGCGCACGTCGGGTCGCAGGAGTGGTTGATGAAGTCCGCGGGCTCCGGCTCGATCGCGCCGGCGAGGAACAGCATCTCGTCGATCTGGATGCTGCGCACTTGCTGGCCGGGTGGGAGCAGATCGAACTCGTCACGGGTCAGGCAGCGCCCGCCGAAGGCAGCGATCACTTCGCCGGCGACGATCGTCTCGGTCGCAATCGAACCGCGCCCGGTGGCGCCGACGGCGACAGGGCGGGCCTTGGGGGTCAGGTAGCTCACGCTCACGGCGAGAAGCCTGGCGGTTCGCCGAGCTCCCGTCCACTCCCTGATGCATCAGGCGGGCTGACCTGACGATCAGTCAACTTGTTCGGTCGATCAGCCGGTCGCTCCTGGTCGGTCCGCCGGCGCGCGGGTACGGTGAGCGCGATGAGCGGAACAACGTTGCGGCAGCGGCTGTCGTCGCCCGGTGGCCGGCCGGTCCTGATGCCGGGTGTGTGGGACGCGCTGACCGCGCGCCTTGGGCGGCAGGCCGGCTTCGGCACGGTGTTCCTCAGTGGATACTGCGTCAGTGGCACCCTTCTGGGCCTACCCGACTTCGGATACCTCACCCAGACGGAGATGGCGGAAGTTGCCCGCCGGGTGTGCGCCGCCAACCCGGGTCTCGATGTGGTGGTCGATGCCGACACGGGCTACGGCAACCCTCTCAACACGATCCGCACCGCCGAGCTGTGGCAGCTGGCCGGCGCCTCGGGCATGTTCCTGGAGGATCAGGTGTGGCCGAAGCGGTGTGGGCACATGGCAGGCAAGCAGGTGATCGAGCGAGACGACTGGCTGTCCAAGTTGCGCGCAGCCGTGCAGCACGCCCCTGGGCTGCACGTGACCGCCCGCACCGACGCCCGAGCGGCAATCGGGTTGGGCGAGGCCATCGAGCGGGCCAAGATGGCGCGCGACACCGGTGTCGACGCCCTGTTCGTGGAGGCGCCCGAGTCGGTCTCCGAGCTCGAGCAGATCGCCGCCGCGCTGCCCGACATCGCCCTCGTCGCCAACATGGTCGAGACAGGCCGCACTCCGCTGCTGACGCCCGACGAGCTGGCGCAGCTCGGATTTCGCCTGATCGTGTCACCCCTGACCGGGCTGTTCTCGATGGTGAAGGCCGTGCAGCAGTCGTTCGCACTGCTGCGCGACGAGGGTTCGCTGCGCGGACACCTCGACCGCCTGGTGGCCTTCGACGAGTTCGCCCACCTCGTCGACCTCGACGCCCACTACGCCACCGAGGCCAGCTATCGCGCCTGAGGGCGCGCACAATTGCCGTGGCGGCTCGGGCATTCGTTGCTAGCGTGCTGCTCGACATGCATCACGAGTGAGCATCCGGCAGCGGGTGTTCCGGCAACCGGGGAGGAAGCCCCACGGTGCCTTCCTGCCTCGGCAGGGATGTGGTCCGGCGCAGCCGGGCAACGAAGCTTCCCTCTCGTGGGGCGATCATCACCGATCTTGTGAACGAGGAGGGAAACCTGATGGCCACACGACCACACCCTGCGACGGGTGCGTGGATGCCGGGCCAGCCTTCCGGCACCCGCCGGTTTCACACGTTCGCCCCCGATCGGCCGTTCGCGCTCGACAGCGGCATCACGTTGCACGGCGTCACGCTCGCCTACGAGACGTGGGGCCGCCTCGATGCCGACGGCGGCAACGCCATCCTGCTGTGCCACGCATGGACGGGCGACAGCCATGCCACCGGTTCGGCAGAGGCTGGTCACCCGGCGCCGGGGTGGTGGGAGGGAATCGTCGGCCCAGGCCTGGCGATCGACACCGAACGCTGGTTCGTCGTCTGCAGCAACGTTCTGGGCGGGTGCCAGGGCTCCACCGGGCCGGCCACGGCGCACCCGGTCGACGGCGTGCCGTACGGCAGCCGGTTCCCGGTGATCACCATCCGCGACATGGTACGCGCCCAGGCCCGGCTCGCCGACCACCTGGGTGTGGCCCGCTGGCACTCCGTGATCGGTGGTTCCATGGGCGGCATGCAGGTCCTGGAGTGGGCGATCACGTTCGCTCACCGTGTGCGCTCCATCGTCCCCATCGCCACGTGTGCGCAGGCGACCGCGCAGCAGATCGCCTGGGGCGCCATCGGCCGCCGGGCAATTCGGCTCGACCCCAACTGGCGCGGAGGCGACTACTACGACGCCGCGGACGGCGAGGGGCCGTCCGAGGGGCTCTCCATTGCACGCATGGTGGCGCAGGTGACGTTCCGCAGCGACAACGTCTTCACCGATCGATTCGGCCGCGAGCTTGCCGACAAGTCCCTGCACCCCGAAGGCCTCGACCTGTGGCAGCGCTTCGAAGTCGAGCGCTACCTGGAGTACCACGGCGACAAGCTGGTCGACCGCTTCGACACCAACAGCTACCTGATCATCGGTAAGGCGATGGACCTGCACGATGTCGGGCGTGGCCGCTCCGGGTTGGCGGCGGCGATGGCCCGCATCAAGGCGCCATCGCTGGTGATGGGCATCTCCAGCGACATGCTGTACCCCGCCTACCAGCAGCGCCAGATCACCGACCTGCTGGTGGCGGGCGGCACCCGTGCCGAGTACGTGGAGATCGACTCACCGCACGGGCACGATGCCTTCCTGATCAATCTTGCTCAGGTGGGCCCGCCGGTGCAGCGCTTCCTCGAGTGGGTCGCGAAGCCTTGAGCTCGGCTGCGGCCACCAGTTCGTCGAGCACTGCGATGCAACGACTGTTCCTGGGGATGCGGATCGCGAGGTGGGACGGCAGGTCCTTCGCATCGGCTCGATGCTGGGCGACGTAGATCTGCAGCTTGGGCGGCGGTGACGGCGACTTGCCGACGATCGACCAGACGCTCGTGCGGCGCCGCATGAGGTGCTTCTGGGAGATGTAGAGCGCGCCGTCGGGGGTGATCGACACCCGGGTCTCCTTCGGATGGCCGGTGGACTCCCCGCCGGTGAGCTCCTGAGCGGTGCAGAAGAAGCGACGTCCGTCGCGCGACGACCAGTGAGGCTCCATGCGGTACGCCACCCACCACATGGCGCCCATCGCAACGACGATCAGGATGATCCAGACGACTTCCACCGGCACAGTGTGGCCGATTGCGACCCGGGCCGCACGTGGCGCGTGGGGATTGCGGTCAACACGTGCGACACTGTGGCCCGTGACGGTGGTTGGAGCAGCGGTGAGCGGGCAGATGAGAGCGGTCGGTTCGGTGCTGGCGTCGGGCCGCTTCGAAGACCCGGAAAACGCCCGGGTGATCTACCTTGCCGCGGGCGGCCTGGCACTGATCGGCGCCCTGGTGGCAGCCGGCACCTTCTGGTGGTGGCGGACCAGCAAGGTCGAGCACCCTGCACTGGGCCCGTTGGAGGTCATGGGCACCCGATCGTGGTGGAGGGGCGATTACACCTCGCGCCGCCGGCGGCTGGAGGAGGCTCGACCGGCGGGAGCGGAGCCAGGCGAGGGAATGGCCGTTCCCGTAGCCGAGCCGGTCGATCTGGAGGCCGCCGCACTTGCATCGCCCCCGCAGTTCGACGACCTCTCCGACGCCCCGCCGGTCGAGCCCGCCGGTGAGCTCGACGGCGCGCCGGAGCTCGTCGGCGCGCCGGAGCTCGTCGGCGGTACCGAGGATGACTTCGCAGCAGTGGCGGACG
>JBAVTH010000432.1:0-1777 GCA_049696035.1 Ilumatobacteraceae bacterium | reverse complement strand
CCACCATCACCGCGGTGCTGGAGGCAGCCCGCTTCGCACCCAGCGGCGGCAACCGCCAGCCGTGGCGCGTCGCTGTCGTGAAGGACGCCTCGCTACGCCAGACGATGGCAGGGCTGATGCGGCCGGTGTGGGAGGAGTACTGCGGCGCCAACGCGGTCGGCAGGCGACCGTTCGTGATGGGGCGCTCGATCGACGCACCGCCGGTCGCCGTGCCCAACGCGCTGATCGACGAGATCGCCACCGTGCCGGTCGTGCTCGCCATCGCGGCCAACCTGCAGGAGATCGCGATCATGGACGGGAACCTCGAACGGCCGCCGGTGGTCGGTGGCGCGAGCATCTACCCGTTCTGCTGGAGCATCCTGCTCGCCGCCCGCGCCCACGGCCTGGGAGGCGTGCTCACCACCTGTCTCAGCCGCGCCGAGCCCGCCGCGGCGGAGCCACTCGGCCTGCCTGCGGATCATGCGCTCGTCGCAACGATCTTCCTCGGCGTGCCGACGCATCAGAACACCAAGCTGCGCCGCAACCCGGTGAATTCCTTTGCAACGGTCGACCGTTTCGACGGAGACTCGTTCGAATGACCGAACTCGCCCCTCTCCCACGCGTCGCCACCGACGAGCGCACCACGCTCGAAGAGTTCCTCGACTACTTCCGCACGGTGCTGTTGCGCAAGGCCGACGGCCTCGACGAGGTGCAGGCACGCCAGCGCGTCGGTGTCAGCCAGATGGACATGCTCGGGATGATCCGCCACCTCGCGCTGGTGGAGCAATGGTGGTTCAGTCAGGCGTTCGCCGGCAGCACGGAGGAAGATCTGTGGGCGGACCCCGACGATCCGGACTCGGATTGGCACCCCGGCCCGGACGACACGCTCGCCGCCGCAGTCGAGGCGTTGCACCAAGAGATCGCGAAGGCCCGCGTCATCGCCGCTGGCGCCAGCTCGCTCGACACCCTCACTGCGATTCCCGTTGGCCCACCTGACAACCCTGAGCGTTACGGCCCTCGCTCGTTGCGCTGGGTGTTTGTGCACATGATCGAGGAGTACGCCCGCCACTGCGGCCACGCCGATGTCATCCGCGAGGCGATCGACGGCGCAGTCGGCGACTGAGCGGAACATGACCGAACTGGCACCCGACCCCGAGCTGAGCCCGCAGGCCGACGAGGCCGGGGTGCTGCACTCGTTCCTCGAGTACTACCGCTCCATCTTCCTACGCAAGACGGACGGACTCACCGAGGCCCAGGCACGCACCACCATCGAACCCAGCGAGCTGACCATCCTCGGGCTGGTGCGCCACATGGCCGAGGTCGAGCGTGGCTGGTTCCGCCGCCGCATCGCCGGCCATCTCGATCAGGGAATGCTGTACTGCGACGACGAGGATCAGGACCGCGACTTCCACCCCGCCGCCAATGACACGCTCGCCGGCGCGCTGGCCGTGCTGCACGACGAGATCGAGGCATCGCGGGCCGCTACTGCCGGCGTCGCTCCCGACGCCCTGATGAAGGGCGTACCGCCACAGCAACGCATACCCGGCTGGCAGCCGAACGTGCGCTGGGTGATGGTGCACATGATCGAGGAGTACGCCCGCCACTGCGGTCACCTCGACCTGCTCCGCGAGCGCATCGACGGCGCCACCGGCGACTGACGGTCGGCCACCGGGCGGCGGCGGCCGCGGTACTCTCGGCCCCATGCGCGTCGGCATGATCATCTTCCCCACGGACAAGGGCATCCAGCCCATCGAGCTCGGGCGCGAAGCCGAGGCACGCGGCTTCGATGCCCTCTGGT
>JBAVTH010000431.1:0-5507 GCA_049696035.1 Ilumatobacteraceae bacterium | reverse complement strand
GTCACCGATCTCGTTCCACTCGGCGGCCACCCGGCGGGCGACGTGAGCGTACAAGGGCTCGCCGTCGACCGAGAGGTTCTGGAAGTCGCCGCTGCCGGCGTTGCTGGTGCGGCACAGCACGAACACGCCACCGTCGGGGTGACACAGGAAGGGCTCGACGGAATCCGTACCCAGGTACGGGTTGACGGTGACGACGTGGGCGCGATAGCGATCGAAGGCTTCACGGGCGTACTGCTCGGCGGTGCTGCCGATGTCGCCGCGCTTGGCATCCAGCACCAGCAGCACGTCGGGATGCCGGTCGCGGATCGCGGCACAGATCCGTTCCAGCTCTCGCTCGGCGCCGGTAGCCGCGAAGTAGGCGATCTGCGGTTTGAACGCGCAGACCACGTCGGCGGTGGCCTCGACGATCGCCATGCAGAAGTCGAACACCGAACCGCGTACGACGTCGGGAAAGCGTGCCGGATCGGGGTCGAGGCCGACGCACAGCATCGAGTCGGAGGTCGCCCAGGCCCGGCGCAGGTGCTCGTGGAATGGCATCACGAGCGAATCTAGCGGGCGGGCGGCCTGCCCGGCCCGGCCAGGCAGGGCCCAACTAGTTCTGGCAGTTCCACACTCCGTTGTCCTCGAGCTGCCCGTTCACGCACCCGGCCGGCTTGGGCGGAATCGGTTTGCCGGCGGGCCAATCCCTCGGAACTCCGGCGGGCAGCGTGCTGCTGGGCGCGGCGGTGGTGGGCGCGGCGGTGGGTGCGGGCGTCGTGGGTGGTGCCGTTGCAGGGGTGGTGGCCGGTGTGGTTGCCACCGTGGTGGCCGGGGTCGTGGCCCGCGGGGTCGTGGCGGCGGGGGTGGTCGCTGTGGGCGTGGTCGCGGCGGGTGTCGTGGCGGCGGGAGTTGTGGCGGTGGGGCTCGTGGCGGTGGGGTTCGTCACCGGGGCGCCGGGTGTGGTGGCCGCCGTGGTGGCTGCCGGGGCGTTCGCGGACGGTGCGTTGCTGCGTGGCGTCGCGGCGGCCGGCGCTCCGGGGACGACCAGAAGCGTTGTCGCCGTCGCCTCGGTGATGGTGGGCTCCACGCCGAGCAGGGTGGTCGTCGTGGTGGTGTCGACCGCGACGCCTTCCACCATCGGCACCTCCGTGACGATGGTGGGGGGTGCGGCGTTGTCCACGCCGCCGAAGCCCAGCAGCCCGCCTCCGCCGAGGGCTGCGAACGCGAATCCCCCGAGGAGCACAGTAGCCGCCGAGCTGATGCTCAGCGCGAGAGCTGTACGACGTTCCATACACCACCAATCCGATCGGTGCCGAGGACACGACGCGCACCTACGACAGGTTTGCCTCGGTCCGCGGCGGGCCTACAGCCCTCATCGGCAGCCTCGGTGCCGAACTGAAGCAGAAATTCTGCCCGATTCGTCATTCGTGCACCCGGCGGTCAGTCGGACACCGAGATGGCTGCCGTCGGGCACATGTCGGCGGCCATGCGAACCTTGTCGGCCAGTTCCGCCGGCGGCTCCTCCTGCAGGACGTAGAGGTAGCCGTCCTTGCGCACTTCGAACACTTCCGGGCACAGCTGCATGCAAGCACCGGTGCTGGCGCACATGTCGTAGTCGACTGTCACTTTCATGGGTGGCGCTCCTTCGGGGGCGATGTGTTCAGGCCTTCGCCCGACGGTAGCCGTCGGCCTCGGCGTCTTCGGCAGCGGCGTAGCACCGCTCGGGCACGGTACGAGCGTAGAAACGCCCGCCTGGTACGTGGAAGATGCCCGAGTTGTCGTTGGCCTTGATCGGGAAGCCCTCCGGGCACACGCCGTCGACTGGTGCCACCCATGTGGGAGCTGCGCCGGAGCGCTGTGCATCGACGAACGTGGCGATGCCCTCTGGCGTGTGTGTCGGGGCCTCCGGCGTGACCGTTGCGGCCGGTACATCGGTCGGTGCAGCAGCCGGCGACGGTTCGAACGGCGGCCATGCCGGCGCCGGCTCGGCGACCGATGGGCGACGGCGCCGACGCAACTCCACGGTCGCGCCGGCAACGGCGAGCAGGAGCACGAGCACGGGCCAACGTCTGCGGCAGTTTCGGGCCATGACCGAAGCGTAGCCCGCTCCGCAGGCGATGGTCAGCGGTCCTGCCAGGTGGAGATGCATGCCTCGTTGCCGTCAGCGTCGGCCAGCACCCACCACGCGCGAGCGAACCGGTCGCTGACCATCGTTCCGCCTGCCGACAGTGCAGCGTCGAGCCGAGCCTGGGCCACGTCGTGGGGTACCGAGACGTCGAGGTGGAACCTCCCGCGTCCGGTGCGGGGCTCGTCCATTTGCTGGAACCACATCGGTGGGCCGACTGACAGCGGGTCCACGAGCACGCCGTTGCGCGAGCGGTAGCCGAGCACCGCTGCCCAGAACGGGCGGATTCGGTCAGCGTCGAGCGTGTCGATCGCGATCTCCAGAACCGAGACCGCATCGACCGTTGCGGCTGCCCCGGCGGCGACTGCGAGCTGCGACACCTGGTGGGCGAGCGCGACATCCTCCGTCGACAGCCCATGGATGGCATGCGTGGTGAGCGAGACGCGCACCACGCCGGGGTAACGCAGATCGATGTCGGGATGATGGTCGGCCACGTCGGCAGCCGTTGCGACGGCGGCCGCCAACTCACCTGCCGCGCCGAACGACTTCGCCCTGAAGTGGCTCTGGATCGCACCCAGTACGTACCGCCAGTCGTCGAGCGCGAGGTCGGCGAACTCCCGGGCAGTGACCGGCGTGTAGCGAGACATCAGCCCTGGTGACGTTCGTGGGCCTGCAGGGCCGCCCGCATCAGGAGCCAACGGCGAGAGCGGTTTCCGGTCATGTTCGAAGCGTAGTCTCGCCGCGCCCGAACGCTCCCGACGCACCGGTCGAGGAGATCCAGACCTTGAAGCCACCAGCCCATCGCCAGCCCGGTTCCATGCCTTCGCGACCACTGACGTTGTGGTTGCCGGAGATGTGCAGATCCACCTCGCGACCGTTCACGGCCACGGGGCAAGTCAGCTCCCACCCGCCGTTGACGTCGACCGGGTCCGTCTCCGTCCGCTCGAGGCAGCCAATGCTGTCGAGCGCCTCCACAGGGATCGGATGCAGCCCGGCGTCGAGCGTGATCACAGGCGTCAGGATTCTGCACGACGTGTGATACCGCTCGATCTCGGTGTCGAGGTCGTCATCGAGGTCGCAGCGCACGGAGCTGTCAGCGTCGGGCAGGTTCCATGCGTCGAGGAGCCGTGTGGCGAGTGCGATGGTGGCCTCGCGATCGGGCTGCCGCTCGCGCAGCAGCGCCAACGTCGGGAACGGGTCCGAGGAGGTGACCTCGCCGTCGTCGGCGACCTCGAACTCGACCTGATCCGAGCCGACCGCGCTGCGCAGCAGGTAGACGCCTGGGTGGGGGGCGACCACCAGCTTTCGCCACTCCACGGGTTCGACGCCGCTGCCGCCGGTGTCGATGTAGCGCTCGCAGTAGTCGAGCTCGTTCTCCGGGATCGACCCCTCGCCGACGAGGGTGATCACTTGCTGCTGTGCGTCGAACTTCGCCGAGACCGAGAGGTCATGCTTGCAGACGTTCCCGGTGGCGATCACGACGATGCCCTCGGGAGCCGTCTCGATTCCGACTTCGAGCGCGACGCGGGCGTCCGTTGTCGTGGGACCGCACCCGAGCAGGCCGATCACTGCGAACGCGATCAGTGGAACCCGCCTGTCGCCGTTCATACCCGACAGTGTCGGCAGATGGCGACCGGTGCTTGAGGCCGGCCGCCGCGCTATTGGTGGTGACGTTCGTGGGCCTGCAGCACCGCCCGGAGGGCGGCGGTGATGGTGCTGGGGTCGGTACCCACGCCCCACAGGACCCGGCCATCGCCGTTCTTGGTCTCGACGTAGGCCACGGCCCGCGCCTCGCTGCCCTCGCCGAGCGCATGTTCGGCGTAGTCGACGACATCGATGGTGGCGCCCAGGTCGTTGCGCAGTGCCCGCACGAACGCATCGATCGGACCGTTGCCGCCGCCGGTCACCGTCACCGGGGCGCCGTCGATGAGGAGCTGGGCGGTGATGGTGGTGATGCCGCTCGCGCTGTCGCTGCGCAGCTCGTGGCTGCTCATGCGCATCCGCGGCGTCTCGGGGAGGTAGGAGGCCTGGAACGCGTCCCACATGATCACCGGGCTGATCTCGGTGCCGGTGTCCTCGGTGATGTGCTGGATGGTCTTGGAGAACTCGATCTGCAGCCGGCGCGGAAGGTCGAAGCCATGCTCGGTCTTCATCACGTACGCCACGCCGCCCTTGCCGCTCTGGCTGTTGACCCGGATCACCGCTTCATAGCTGCGGCCGAGGTGTTTCGGGTCGAGCGGAAGGTAGGGCACACCCCACACCGGGTACTCGCCACCGTTTTCTGCGGCCTTCGCGTCGAGGGCGTCGAAACCCTTCTTGATCGCGTCCTGGTGGCTGCCGCTGAAGGCGGTGTAGACCAGATCGCCCACCCACGGGTGACGAGGGCTCACCGGCAACCGGTTGCAGTACTCGGCCACGCGGCGCAGGGCGTCGATGTCGCTGACGTCGAGCTGCGGGTCGACGCCGTTGACCATCAGGTTGATGGCCAGGTTGACCACGTCGACGTTGCCGGTGCGCTCACCGTTGCCGAACAGCGTGCCCTCCACGCGGTCGGCACCGGCCAGCATCGCCAGCTCGGCGGCCGCCGTGGCGGTGCCGCGGTCGTTGTGCGGGTGGAGACTGATCTGCACGCAGCCGCGAGTGCGGATGTGGCGCCCGAACCACTCGATCACGTCGGCGTACACGTTGGGTGTGTAGCACTCGACGGTGGCGGGCAGGTTGAGGATCAGCGGCTTCTCCGGCGTGGGCTCGATCACGTCCATCACTGCATGGCAGACCTCGATGGCGAACTCGGGTTCGGTGAGCGTGAAGCTCTCCGGTGAGTACTCGTAGCGCACGAACGTCTGCGGGATGGTCTCCTCCAGCTTGCGGCACAGCTTGGCGCCGTTCACCGCGATGTCGGTGATGCCCGCCTTGTCCAGCCCGAACACGACCTCGCGCTGCAGCGGGTTGGTGGAGTTGTAGAAGTGCACGATGGCCTGGCGGGCGCCGGCGATGGCCTCGTAGGTGCGCTCGATCAGCTCCTGGCGGCACTGCGTCAGCACCTGGATGGTCACATCATCGGGGATCAGGTCGTCGTCGATCAGCTGGCGGACGAAGTCGAAGTCGGGCTGGCTGGCGGACGGGAAGCCGACCTCGATCTCCTTGAAGCCCATCTTGACGAGCGTGTCGAACATGCGCCGCTTGCGCTGCGGGTCCATCGGGTCGATGAGCGCCTGGTTGCCGTCGCGCAGGTCGACGCTGCACCACAGCGGGGCGATCTCGTGCACCTTGTTCGGCCAGGTGCGGTCGTGGAGCACCACCGGCACGGTGCGTTCGTACTTGTGGAAGGGCATCTGCTTGGGCTTGATCGGTTGCGGTGACATCTGAGTTCGGTTCCTTGAGACGGGGTGCGAGGCGAGTG
>JBAVTH010000430.1:0-2123 GCA_049696035.1 Ilumatobacteraceae bacterium | reverse complement strand
GGCCGACGGTGCCCGTTTCAACACGGCTCGGCCGCCTTGGACGACGAGGCCGATGAAGGCTGCGGTCCATGCGGTGAGCGCGACGGCGAGGGTGATCTTGGGTGCCCATTCGAGTTGGTCGAGTTTGGTGACGGCGCGCATCTTGAAGGTGGCAACGCCGTACATGCCGAGCGGGAACACGAGCGCCCAGTAGGAGGGGTGGTAACGGAGCGGGACCTTGCGGGCGATGTGGCGCCATGCACCGATGGCGACCATGACCGGGAACCAGAACGTGGCGGTGGCCCAGGCAAGTGTGACGAGTCCTTCGATGAGCGGTCCGAGCCGATCGACTCGGGTAGAGACGGCGCGGGCAGCGAGGAGGTTGGAGCCGGCGAGAACGGTGATCGCGACGGCGCCAGCAGCGATCCAGGCAGGCGGGTCTGCTTCGGTTGGTTCGAGTGGTTGGAAGGTCCAGCGCAGGAAGACCATGGTCATGACGATCAGGTAGAGCACGAGGCCGAGGCTGAACGCGGCGATGCACATGAACGCGAGGAAGTCGCTGGGGTGGTGGCCGAGGAGGAGCGCGCCGAACACGGCGACTGATTCGGTGGCGACGGTGAGCAGGAACCAGGAGCCGTTGATGCCGGCGCCGAGGCCGGGCTTTTCGTGGCGAAGCACGTCGGAGATCAGGGCGGTGTAGAGCAGGATCACGTAGAGCGGGAGTGAGCACCACCACAGGATCTCGGCGAGGGTCCACCAGCCGTGGATGATCGCGGAGGCGCTGGCGAGCACGTTGGTGCCGGCGACGATGGTGAGGAACGAGAATCCCTTGGCGTGGCTGGTGAGGTCGGCTGCGAGGCGCTTGGGGTAGAGGGCGAGGCGTGCGGCGAACAAGACGACGAGCACCGCGAACGCGCCGGCGGCCGCGACGTACAGGCTGTTGGCCAGCCAGTCGATCTTCTGTTGTTTAGCGCCGATAGCGATGATGCCGGTAGCCATGACGAGCGCGAAGTAGCCGGGGAACAGAGTGGCGATGGGGTGGACGCGTGCCGCTGGTTCGGGGGTCTTGCCGGTGGTGTTGGTCATGGTCGGAGGTAGCGCAGGAAGGCCGCTGCGGCGGCAAAGAGGGCGACCGAGACTGCTGCGGTCGCCCAGGCGAGTGATTCGGTGTCGGTTTGGAAAGCTTCGACGGCGACGGTGATCAGGAACACCTGGAACGCGACCAGGACGATGACGTAGAGCACGACGGCCGAGGAGGTGCGTCGTGCTTTGGCGGAGGTTCTCATGTGTGCCTGCCGAGTGCCCAGATGGTGCCGTCGGCGCGGACTTCGAGGTCGATGCGGCCGAGTGGTCGTGTGGGTGGGCCGGAGATGACGTTGCCGGTGCGGGCTTCGAAGTTGCCTTCGTGGCAGGGGCAGTGCCAGCGCTGCTCGGATTCCTCGTAGTAGACGACGCAGCCGAGGTGGGTGCACTTCTGGCTGAACGCGACGACCTCGGTGTCGGTCAGGCGGACGAGGATCGCCGGGTCATCGTTCCCCGGGTAGCGGAACAGGTAGGTGCTGCCGATGTCGACAGCGGCGAGATCAACGATCGCACGTGGCTCGCCGGTGTTGATACTGCGCAGTTGGGTCCAGATCGCGATACCGACGTTGGCAGCAGCCATGGTGCCCGCACCGAGGACGAGGTAGCGGGCGAACTCGCGGCGGGTGACTTCTTCTTCGGATTGTGCCTCGTAGGGAAAGTCCCGTTTCCATGGTGGGGCGACGGGGACCGGTTCGATGTCACCGTTCATGAGGGCGCCTCCATGTCGAGTCCGAAGGGGTCGTCGAGCCACGTGCTGGTCACGCCGGCGAGCACGTCCAAGGGACCGGCGAGCGCGTCGTCGATCACGGTGTAGACCTTGGTGCGGACCTGTTGGCGGCCGAACAGGAAGTCGCGGAACAGCGACCCGCGACGGGTGTCGCGGAACTCTTCGATGGTGCCGTACCAGAGCGCTTCGCTCGGGCAAACGGAGGCGCACATCGGGGTGAGCCCTTCGCTGGTGCGGTCGGTGCACATGTCGCACTTCATCATCTGGTCGAAGTCGGCGACGTACTTGGGGACCCCGAACGGGCAGGCGAGCACACAGTTGGAGCAGCCGATGC
>JBAVTH010000429.1:0-2262 GCA_049696035.1 Ilumatobacteraceae bacterium | reverse complement strand
TGGCAGCGCTGGAGGCGGCCATCGACCCGTCCGTGGCCGCCGTGCTGCTCGAGCCCGTGCAAGGTGAGGGCGGTGTGCTGCCAGCAGATCCGCAGTACTTGCGCGACGTGCGGGCGCTGTGCGACGAGCGCGGCCTGCTGCTGATGATGGACGAGGTACAGACCGGGTACGGCCGCACCGGCAAGTGGTTCGGCTTCCAACACGCGGGCATCGTGCCCGACGTGGTCACCATGGCGAAGGCGATGGGCAACGGGTTTCCCGTCGGTGCGATGTGGGCCAAGCGCGAGATCGCCGCAGTCTTCCAGCCCGGCGACCACGGCAGCACCTACAGCGGCACCGCACTCGCGGCGGCCGTGGTCAACGCCGTCATCGACGAGATGCGTCGCATCGAAGCGCCCCGTCTCGCTGCCGAGCGTGGCACCGAACTGTCCGCCAAGCTGTCGGCCGTGCCGGGCGTGGCCGGCGTTCGGGGCGCCGGCCTGCTGCTCGCGGTCGAACTGGCCGCCGGCATCGACGCCAAGGCCGTGTACGGCCGTCTGCTGGCCAACGGGCTGGTCACCAACGCTGTCACTGCGACGGCCCTACGGCTGGCCCCGCCCTACACCGTGTCCACCGAAGAGATCGACGAGGCCGTCGAGATCCTTCGCACCACCCTCCAGGAGTTCGTCGAATGACGCGCCACCTCATCGACATCACCGACTTCGCCGCCGACGAGCTGCGCACGGTGCTGCAGCTCGCCGAGCGCACCGACCTGCCCCGTCCGCTGGATGGCTTGGGTGTCGCGCTGATCTTCGAGAAGCCGTCGAACCGCACCCGTCACTCGATGGAGATGGCCGTGTTCCAGCTGGGTGGGCATCCGGTCTACACGCGGGGCGAGGAAGTCGGCTTCGACGTGCGCGAGTCGGCGGAGGACATCACTCACGTGATGTCCGGCTACCACGGCATGCTCGCCGCTCGCGTGTTCTCGCACTCGATCGTCACCCGCATGGCAGCGGTCAGCCCGGTGCCGGTGGTGAACATGCTCAGCGACCACTCGCACCCGCTGCAGGCCCTGGCCGATGTGCTCACGATGCAACAGGTCCACGGCTCCGTGGTCGGCCTTCCGGTCGCCTATGTCGGTGACTACAACAACGTGTCGCGATCGCTGGCCGAGGCGCTGGTGCTGCTCGGGGGAACTCTCGCGCTCGGTTGCCCGGTGGGCTACCACGCCGACGATGCAGAGCTCGAGCGGCTGAACGCGCTCGGCCCGGGTTCGGTGACGCAGGTGCACCGCCCAGCAGAGGCTGTGGCAGGCGCGGTCGCGGTGCACACCGACAGCTGGACCTCGATGGGGCAGGAAGCCGAGAAGCAGGCACGTAAAGCCGCGTTCGAGGGCTACACGGTCGACGACGAGATGATGTCGCATGCAGCGGTCGGCGCCGGCTTCTACCACTGCCTCCCGGCGTATCGCGGTCTCGAGGTCGCCGCCGAGGTCATCGACGGGCCGAACAGCCACGTCTACGCCCAGGCACACAATCGGTTGCACTCCGCGCGAGGGGCACTCGCGTTCCTGATGGGGGTCCGCTGACATGAGCTCGAAAGTCCAACGCCAGCAGACGATCGCCAAGCTGATCGGGAAGCACGCTGTCACCAATCAGCCGCAGCTCGTCGATCTGCTCGCCACCGACGGCATCGCCGCAACCCAGGCGACCGTCTCGCGCGACCTGGAGGACCTCGGTGCGGTGAAGGTGCGAGTGCCGGGTGGCGAGACGGTCTATGCCATCCCCGAGTACGAACCGGCACGGCTGGCTCCGGAAGACCAGTTGCGTCGCGTGATGGGGGAGTGGGTTGCGGAGGTGAAGCGCAGCGGCGATCTCGTGGTGCTGCGCACCCCGCCCGGATGTGCTCACGTGGTCGCGTCTGCGCTCGATCGCAGCGGGCTCGAGGGCGTGCTGGGCACGGTGGCCGGCGACGACACGTTGCTGTGCGTGGCTGAAGAGGAGCTCGGTGGTGTAGCGCTGGCGGCACGACTTCGTGACCTGGCGGGCCTGTCATGAACGCGGGTCAGGGAAAGGCCCTCTGGCACGGCCGCTTCGAGGGTGGGCCGGCCGCTGAGCTGATGGCGTACACGGAGAGCCTGTCGTTCGACAAGCGCTTGTGGCCCGACGACATCGCCGGCTCGGTCGCGCACGTGCACGGACTGGCGCACGTGGGCATCCTCAGCGAGATCGAGCGCGACTCGGTGCTCGCTGCGCTCGAACGCGTGGCGCAGGAGATGGGCGA
>JBAVTH010000428.1:0-2120 GCA_049696035.1 Ilumatobacteraceae bacterium | reverse complement strand
GAGTCGAACCAGTTCGAAGTGAACTACGGAGCGAACCCTCCAACTGCTGGTGGGTCGGGAATGGTCACTGGGACGCAAACCGTCGTGTGTCCGGGTTCCACGAGCACGATCACCCGCGGGTTCCCGTTCATGTCGGCTCCCGACGTGTCGCTCAGCGCCGATGGCCTCAGCTGGAGCGCAAGCAATCCGCCGTTCTATTCCGTCCAGTTCAGGCGGCCCTAGTACTGTGACACACAAGTAACGGAACATGAATACACTCTCGCTACCGCCATCCGGCGCAAAGAGGTGTGGCCATGCGTCAAACGGAACTGCACTTGACCGACGAGGATCGCTCGGTCATCGACGAGATTCGCAGCAAGGGCGTTCATTCTTCGCGGGAGGTCAATCGAGCGCATGTGCTGTCGTGCCTGGATCGAGGCGTTCCGGAAGCCCAGATCATGGCAGTGCTCGGAATGGGTCGCACGGCTGTGTGGCGCGCCCGTGCGGCGTATCTGCAAGGGGGCGTCGATTTGGCGGTGTTCGACGTCGCGCGGTCGGGGCGACCTCGCCAGTACGACACCGACGCCGAAGCGCGTGTGACAGCGCTGGCGTGTTCTGCGCCTCCCGAGGGTCGCCAGCGCTGGACAATGGTCGAGCTCGAACGCGTTGCTCGCCAAGAACCGGGCCTGGGCGGTGTGAGTCGGGAGACTGTGCGACGCATGCTCAAAAAAACGACCTCAAACCGTGGCGCAAGCTGATGTGGTGCGTCGGGGTGCTGACCGAGGAGTATCGGCACCGCATGTACGCCTTGCTCGAGTTGTACGCGCGACCGCTGTCGCCAGCCGAGCCAGTGATTTGCATCGACGAGAAAAGCCTGCAACTCCTTGGCCACAGCCGCGAGCCGTTGCCCATGACCGAGTGCGCCCCCGCCAAGCACGACTACGAGTACACCCGCAACGGCACGACCAACCTGTTCGTGGCCGTCGAGCCCAAGGCAGGAAGGCGCGTCGTCTCGGTCACCGAGCATCGGGGCAAGGTCGACTTCGTGGCTTTCGTCGGCGAGCTGCTCACCGGTGCGTATGCCAAGGCGCGCCGTATTCACTTGGTGGTGGACAACTTGAATACCCACTTCAGGAAGTGCTTCGACGACGTGCTGGGAACACGCGCCGCGGCAAAGCTCCTGCGCCGCGTCGAATTCCACTACACGCCCAAGCACGCAAGCTGGCTGAACATGGCGGAGATCGAGATCGGCATCCTGAGCCGCCAGTGCCTGGACCGGCGCATCGACAGCAGGCAGCTCCTGCGCAGCGAGGTCGATGCCTGGCAGCAAGCGCGAAACGCTCTGGAGCGAACCATTGAGTGGACGTTCACTCGACAGGACGCAGATCAGAAGCTGGGGCGGCATTACGTTCCGAAACTTTCATGTTGAGGTACTAGGAGCCTGTCGGGCTTGGGGCGTCGAAGCGAGAATTGGCCCCAGCGAGGACAGTTTTTGCCGGATTCGCCGGCCCATAGCCGAAGCTATGGGACAAGAAACCGGTGAAAAGTGGACCGCTGCGGCCAATTTGCAGCCGACGCTCCCCAAGCCCGACAGGCTCCCAGGGTTGCCACCGATGGATTCGACGATGTACTTGCTGACCCGGGGCACCGCGCCGCTGCTGGTGTCGTTCCCGCACGCGGGCACCGAGATCCCGCCGGACCTGGCCGGGCGCATGACGCCGCAGGCGTTGCTGCGCGCCGATGTCGACTGGCACCTGCCGCAGCTCTACGCCTTCGTGCACGCGATGGGGGCCAGCACGATCGCAGCGCGTTTCGCCCGCCACGTGATCGACCTGAACCGTCCGCCCGAAGACACCAGCCTGTACCCGGGCCAGGACGTGACGGGGCTGCTGCCGCTCGACACCTTCCGCAAGGAGCCGCTGTACCTTCCGGGCGCGGGCCCGGACGCGGCCGAAGCGCAGCAGCGGCGCGCGAGGTACTGGCAGCCGTACCACGACGCGCTGCGCGCCGAGCTCGATCGCCTGCGCAAGGCGCACGGCTCGGTGCTGCTGTGGGACGCGCATTCGATCGCCAGCGTCATGCCGCGCTTCTTCGACGGCAAGCTGCCCGACCTGAACCTGGGCACCGCCGACGGCCGCGCC
>JBAVTH010000427.1:0-3106 GCA_049696035.1 Ilumatobacteraceae bacterium | reverse complement strand
TCCAGAGGTTGATGCCGTCGGTGCCGGTGAACCCGACCCCCGCCGCCGCCAGCACGTCGGTCACCGCGCGGCGTCGCGCCGCGTACTCGCCGCGCGCCGCGGTGACCGCGTCGATCGTTGGCTGGTGGCCGAGCATCTCCAGCAACACGGCCTGCAGGATGCGGCTGCTCCAGCCGGGACCGAGCAGGCGACGGTTCGCCACCGCGCTCACCACCTCGCCGGCGCCACCAACGGCCGCGAGGCGAAGGTCGGGACCGTGGCTCTTGGAGTAGCTGCGGATGTGCACCGTGCGGGCCGGCAGCGTCGAGCCGAGGCTGACCAGGGTGCCACTGGCGATGTCGCCGGAGTGGTCGTCCTCGACCACGATCGCCGAACCGGCGGCGAGGACGGCGGCCAACTCGCTCGCCCGGCGACCCGACATCGTGATGCCGGTGGGGTTGTGCGCGCGAGGCTGCAGGAAGACCGCCGACGCCCCCAGCGCTACCGCTGCCGTCAACCCTTCGGGCAGCATCCCTTCGTCGTCCATGTCGACGCCGATCACCTCCGCGCCGAGCAACTCGAGGAGATCGAGCAGCGGCGGGAAGGTGGGGTGCTCCACCACCACTCGGTCGCCGAGGTGCACGATCACGCCGGCGACGCGGTCGAGCGCGTCCATCGCACCGTCGACCACCGTGAGCTCCTCCGGGGCGAAGGGCCAGTCTGCCCGCACCCGCTCGGCCAAGCCCGGCAGGACCGGCTGGTCGAGGTAGCTGCTGGTCAGGGATTGACGGCTGACGCGGGCGATGACCGGGCCGAGATCGGGCAGCAACGCCGGATCCGGGGTGCCCGTGCTGAGATCGAGCTCGAAGTGCCCCGGGCCTTCCGTGACGCGGCGGTAGCGCCGCGGTGTGGACGGGCCCGTGGGCTGACGCACGAAGGTGCCCTGCCGGCCGCGGGCATCGATGGCGCCCACTGCCGCGAGCGACTGCCACGCCTCGCTGACAGTGGTGGGTGACACGGCGAGGTCCTTCGAGAGCTGGCGCACGGTGGGCAGTCGGGTGCCCACCGGGAGCTGCCCGGAGGAGATCAGCCGGCCGACGGCGGCGGCGATGCCGCGCGCGCTGCGGTCGTTGATCTCGACCGCGACCGACGGCGAGAACGCGACGATGCATCCTGCGTTCATTGTGCGGTAACAATACATCTATTGTGCGCCATCGGGTGTCACATTAGAGTCGGCGCCATGTCAACGGCCACAGGAAACATCGTGAAAGCAGCACTGCTGCAGACGGATTGGGCGGGAACCAAGGCGGCCATGCTCGACAAGCACGAGCAGGCGGTGCACGAGGCGAAGGCGCAAGGCGCGCAGGTGATGTGCTTCCAGGAGCTGTTCTACGGCCCCTACTTCTGCCAGGTGCAGGAGACGGAGTACTACGACTACACCGAGCAGATCCCCGACGGACCCACCACGGCGCGCTTCCAGAGCGTCGCCAAGGAGACCGGCATGGTGCTGGTGCTGCCGATGTACGAGATCGTGCGCCCCGGCCTGTACTACAACACCGCCGCAGTGGTCGACGCCGATGGCGCCTACCTCGGCAAGTTCCGCAAGCAGCACATCCCGCAGACGAAGGGCTTCTGGGAGAAGTTCTACTTCGCCCCCGGCGACGGCGGGTACCCCATCTTCGAGACCGCCGTCGGCAAGGTGGGCGTGTACATCTGCTACGACCGCCACTTCCCCGAAGGCTGGCGGGCGCTCGGCCTCAACGGCGCCGAGATCGTGTTCAACCCGTCGGCCACCAGCCGCGGCCTGTCGCAGTACCTGTGGCGCATCGAGCAGCCCGCAGCAGCCGTCGCCAACATGTACTACGTCGGCGCCATCAACCGGGTGGGCATCGAACCGCTGGGCGACAACGACTTCTACGGGCAGAGCTACTTCGTGGATCCCGAGGGGCAGTTCGTGGGCGAGGTGGGCGACCCGTTCAAGCCGGAGCTGATCGTTCGCGATCTCGACATCGACAAGATCAAGCAGGTCCGCGATCGGTGGGCGTTCTATCGTGATCGTCGTCCGGACGCGTACGACGACCTGTTCGAGCGCTGAAGCGAGGAGACGAGTTCATGTCGACGACACTCATCAAGAACGGCAAGGTCATCAGCAGCACGGGCGTCATCGCCCAGGACGTGCTGATCGACGGTGAGACCATCCGGGCGATGGGTTCGCCCGGTTACTTCACCGAGGAGGGGCACGATCGCATCATCGACGCGGCGGGGAAGTACGTCATCCCGGGCGGCGTGGATGTGCACACGCACATGGAACTGCCCTTCGGTGGCACGTTCGCCAGCGACACCTTCGAGACCGGCAGCAACGCGGCAGCCTGGGGTGGCACCACCACCATCATCGACATGGCGGTGCAACGCTACGGCGAGAACGTGCACGAAGGCCTCGCCGAATGGCACCGCAAGGCCGACGGCAACTGCAGCATCGACTACGCGTTCCACCAGATCATCGGTGGCGTCGACGACCAGTCGCTGAAGGACATGAAGTACCTCGTCGAGCACGAGGGCATCAGCAGCTTCAAGCTGTTCATGGCCTACCCCGGCGTGTTCTACAGCGACGACGGCCAGATCCTCAAGGCCATGCAGACCGCCGCCGAGTGCGGGGCGATGATCATGATGCACGCCGAGAACGGCATCGCCATCGACGTGCTCGTGCAGCAGGCGCTCGCTCGCGGCGAGACCGACCCGAAGTACCACAGCTACACCCGGCCCAGTCCCTTGGAGGCCGAGGCAACGCACCGCGCCATCGTGCTCTCGCACGTGGCCGGCAACGTGCCGCTGTACGTGGTGCACATGAGCGCAGGCGATGCGCTCAACGAGATCGCCGCCGCTCGCCACGAGGGCCGCAACGTGTTCGCCGAAACATGCCCGCAGTACCTGTGGCTGACCTTGGAGGAGACGTTGGGCAAGCCTGGCTTCGAGGGTGCCAAGTGGGTGTGCAGCACGCCCGTGCGCAGCAAGGACCACGACCCCGACTACATCGGCCAGATGGGCCATGGCCACCAAGGCGACCTGTGGAAGGGCTTGCGCATGAACGAGCTCGCGTGTGTGAGCACCGATCACTGCCCGTTCTGCA
>JBAVTH010000426.1:0-3061 GCA_049696035.1 Ilumatobacteraceae bacterium | reverse complement strand
GCCTCGGTGCGCCGCGACGGCCAGGTCACCGTGACGCTGGCCGACGGCAGCGAGATTCATGCCGACGAGATCCTGGTCGCGGCTGGGCGCACCCCGAACGTGCGCGGCATCGGCCTGGACACCATCGGCCTCGACGAGACGGCACGACCGTCGTTCACCGTCGACAACCGGATGCGCGTGAACGGCGTCGAGGGCGTGTGGGCCGTCGGTGACATCGCCGGCAAGGGGGCCTTCACGCACATGGCCGTGTACCAAGCGGCCATCGCGTTCGACGACATCACCGGGGCTTCGTCGCCGCGCCTCAGTGAGGACCACGCGGTCTCGCGTGTCACCTTCACCGACCCCGAGGTCGGCTCGGTGGGCATGACGGAGGCGCAGGCACGCGCGGCCGGTCTCAACGTGCGGGTCGGGCTGGCCAACAGCGCCAGTTCCAGCCGCGGTTGGCTGCACGGCGCGGGCAACGAGGGCCTGATGAAGCTCATCGCCGACGCCGATACCGGTGTGCTGGTGGGCGCGACATCGGTCGGTCCGCGCGGTGGGGAAGTGCTGTCGATGTTCAACCTCGCCGTGCACGCCCGAGTGCCGATCGCCACGCTGCGCACGATGATCTACGCCTACCCCACCTTCTACCGCGGCGCCCTCGACGCCCTGGCCGCTCTTGCCGACTAGCCAGGCCCGGCGTCAGCTCGGATCGGGGTAGGGCCAGTCGGCGTCGGTGTAGCCGAGCCGGCGGTTCAAGGCGATGATCGCGGTGTTCGCCGGGTGGTGCACCGTGCGGACGATCGTCACCCCGCTGCGCTCGACGTACGGCATGACGTGCACCTTCAGGGCAAGTGCGATGCCGCGGCGCCGGTGACTGCGCACCACGCCCGTGATCTCGTTGAACAGGTAGCCGCGCTCGCGGTGATCCGCCGCGCCGGCCAGGCCGACCCACTGCTCGCCGTCGAGTGCGACCACGATGCCGGCGGGGTCGAACGACGGCACCTCGATGCGCACTCGCCGGTACTCCTCCCAACTGAAGAACGGGCCGCGTTCGGGGATGTCGGCCGCGCACTCGGCGTTGAGGGCGTGCAGCCGGCGGAAGTTCGCCTCGTGTGCTCCCAACTCGTCGAGCGTGACCAATGCGATGCCGCTGTCTCGCACCTGGCGTACTTCGCCCTCGAACGGGGTGATGTCGAACCGGGTGATGTCGAGCTCGAGGCGCACCCATTCGAAGCTCACGGCTCGGCCGCTCAGCCCTCGGTCTGCGGGCGGACCAGGCGGACGGCGTTCGGCACGTGGGTGAACTCGAGGCGCTTCGTCTCGCCGAGGTAGTCGCCGTCGAGTTGGTAGGGGAAGGGTGTGTCGTGGCTGATGGAGAGCGAGCGCACGTCGGTCTGCAGCGCGAGCGTCTTGCTGGCCTTCACGCCGCCGCCGCGCAAGGCGCCGCCGAGGCCGCTGAGGATGGCGCCCACCTTCATCGTGCGGAACGTGATGGCCACCAGGCCACGGTCGAGCGTGGCCGCCGGGCTGAGATCCAGCGGGCGGTTGCCCAGGTAGGTGTACGGGTTGGTGTTGAGCACGATCGTGAAGTAGCCGTCGTCGACCGGCTCGGCGCCGTCGCACATCACCTGGAAGTGAGGCTGCTTGCGGTCGTAGTTGACGGCCCACGTGCGTACTGCGGCGTACATGAAGAGCGGGTGACCGAGCCAGCGCTTCAACGAGGCGCGCCGTTCGACCTCCTTGACCACCGCTGCGTCGTACCCGACACCGGTGTGGAAGCAGAAGTAGCGACCGTTCACCTTGCCGAGGCCGATCGGCTCGATGTCGTGGGCGGCGATGCCGGCGGCGAGCATCTGCACGGCTGCGACGGGGTCGTTGGGCATGCCCAGCGTGCGTGCGAAGACGTTGGTGCTGCCGCCGGGCAGTACCCCGAGGGCGGTGTCGGTGCCGGCCACGCCGGTGGCGACCTCGTTGAGCGTGCCGTCGCCGCCGTAGCCGATGACCACGTCGACACCGCGGCGGGCGGCGTCCTGCGCGAAGCGGGTGGCATGGCCGCGACGGTTGGTCTCGACCACTTCCACGTCGTTGCCCTGCGAGAGGGCGCGATGCACCACCACGGTGTTGCGGGCCGTCACCGACGACGCAAAGGCGTTCACCACGAGCAGGATGCGCACGGCACGGACGGTACAGGCTGAACGTCTGCAACCGGGACGCAGCGCGTCCGGTTGGGTGCCCGGTTGGGTGCCCGGTTGGGTGCCCGGTTGGAGTGCCCGGTTGGGTGAGAGCCGTACCGAGCGGTAACAATGGCGGGCATGAACGTGATCGTGTGCGTCAAGCAGATCCCCGACCCGGCCACGCCGGGTGCGCTGGGCTCCGATAACACCCTCAAGCGAGATGGCAAGCTCATCCTCGACGAGTCCGACAGCTACGGCGTGGAGATGGCGCTGCAGCTCGTCGACGCCGCCGGTGGTGGTGAAGTGAGCCTGGTCTCCATGGCCCCCAATGGTGAGGTGTCGGGCATGCGCACGGCACTGGCCATGGGTGCGGCCAAGGGCACCCTGGTCTCCGACCCGGCCCTGTCGGGCAGCGATGCGCTCACCACGGCCAAGGTGCTCGGCGCGGCCATCCAGAAGATGGGCGGCGCCGACCTGATCATCGCCGCCACCGAGTCCAGCGACGGCTACACGGGCACCGTGCCCGAGCAGCTCGCCGAGGTGCTCGGCCTGCCGTCGGTCACCTTCGCCAAGAAGGTCACCATCTCGGGGAGCACGCTCGAAGCGCACCGCCAGACCGAGGACGGCTACGACGAGGTCACCTGCCCGTTGCCCGCCGTCATCAGCGTGACGGCCGGTGTGGTCGAGCCCCGTTACCCCAGCTTCAAGGGCATCATGGCAGCCAAGGGCAAGCCGATCGACACGGTCACGGCCGGCGACCTGGGGGTCACCCCGGTCGGCTGGGCCGGCGCCGGTCAGAGCATCGTCAGCGTCACGCAGGCCGAGGCCCGCGCCGCCGGCGAGATCATCGAAGACGACGGTGAGGGTTTCGCCAAGATCGTGGCGTTCCTCGAAAACTTGAAGGT
>JBAVTH010000425.1:0-7956 GCA_049696035.1 Ilumatobacteraceae bacterium | reverse complement strand
CTGCGGGCGGGGTGGGTGCCTGCGGACGTGGCAGGCCGACCGGTGCGTGCAGTCCACAACGCGGCCGCCAGCTGCGAACGGGCCGAGTTGTGGCTGCACAGGAACAGCACATCGCCGCCGGGCAGCGATCCGCGAACGGCGAGCTTCGAGAGCGGTTGCCGCAGCAGTCGGACGTACTTCCGCCTTCCGTCGCCGGCGGACGAGCACCGCACGATGAGCCCGACCTCCTGCAGCACCGCAAGATGATGTGCGAGCAGGTTCGAAGGGATGCCCAGCCGCTCGCCGAGCTCCTTGGGCGACCGATCGCTGACCATCAGCGCATCGACGATCGCGAGCCGCGCGGGCTCTCCGAGGGCAGAGTGCATCGCCGCCCTCGCCTCCAGCAGGGCCGGCTGGGCCGTTGGAACCTTGGTGCGGATGCCGCTCACGGATTGCAGCATAAGTGACTCAACATGTGTTGAGTCATTGAGCTGATGAACACTTGGGTGCAGTCCGGTGAAGTCTCGGAGCGAACAGGCTCTTCGGCCGCCGATACGCGCGATCGGCAGGTGGACGCCGATCGCGTCGCAGCCGAAAACGGCTGAACGGCGGCCACCTCGAGGGGAGAGGTGACCGCCGTTCCCGCAACAGGCTGGATCAGCCGCCGGTCATCGCCGCGCTCATCTTCTGCAGGCAGGCCGAGACCGCCTGGGCGTCGGCGGGCGAAGCCGACGACAGGGCGGTGGCCTGAGCAGTCAGCTCGCCGGCGGTGGTGGTGAGTGCGTTCACGTCGCCGCTGGTGGGGTCGGCCATGACCTTCTTGAACTCGGCCGCCAGGTCGTCCGCCTTCTGGCAGAACGCGACCACGTCGGGGTTGCTGCTGGCGACGTCGCCGCCGGGGGCCGCGGCCGTCGTGGTGGTCTTGTTGCTGTCGTCATCGCTGCACGCAGCGGCCGTGGTGCCGAACGCGGCTGCCACGAACATCCAGCTCATCAACTTCTTCGATGCAATCATGTGGTGGGGTTCCTCTCCCGTTGGGGCGGCGAGTGCCGCTCCTTGATGAGAGTGTCGTCGCCGCTGTCAGATACGGCATGAGTAGTCGGCTACTCATTTCGAGATCGCGCCAGGAGCCTGATTCGCGTGAATACTCAGAGCCCTACGTGCAGGCAACTGGCCGCGTCACTCGTTCTCCGTGGTCAGCGGGTTGTCGCCGTCGGCGGTCCACTCCTGGAGCGACGCGGTGTAGACCGCCACATCACGGAAGCCGAGCTTCGTCAGGATCAGGGCGTTCGACGAGGCGGCAATCCCGCCGCCGCAGTAGGTGATCGTGCGCATGCCCGGGTCGAACGGATGCAGGGCGGCCAATTCGGGAAGCGGGCGGAACCTGCCGGTGTCGTCGATCAGGTCCAGTACGGGCACGTTGACCGCGCCCGGTATGTGGCCTGGCCGGTCGTACATGGGCATCGCTCCGGAGAACTGTCCGGCGGGGAGCGAGTCGACCAACACGACGCTGCAGTCGGCGATTGCGTCGCGCACCTCGTCGCGGTGGGCGATCAACTCGGGTCGGACACGAGGAGTCAACACCTCGGGAACCGGCGCGGTCGGCTCGGCAGCCGTCGCGCGACCTTCGGCCACCCACGCCCGCAGCCCACCGTCGAGCACGGCAGCGTTGTCGAACCCGACCCACTTCATCATCCACCACACTCGCGCCGCCCACGCCGAGATCGTCGTGTCGTAGAGCACGACTCGTGAGGCGTCGCCGACACCGATCGCTCCGAGGGCTGCACACAGCGCCTGCGGGGTCGGCACGGCGAACGACAGCTCGCTCGAGGCGTCGCTGAGGTCGCGGATGAGGTCGGCGAAGCCCGCCCCGGGAATGTGGCAAGCCTCGTAGGCTTCCCGGCCGCTGACGATGCGTGATGTTCCTGCGGTGGTGGGCTCGAAGCGCACGGTGCAATCGAGCACGACGAGGCCGGGCTCACCGAGGTGCGCTGCCAGCCAACCGGTGTCGACCAGGCAGTCCATCATCGTGCACTCGCAGTCCGAGGAACGACGATCGAGTGGTGGTGGCTCGGCATGCCGCCCTCGGCCGCGTCGCCCGTCGTGGTGATGGCTGTGGTTGGTGTCGGTTGTGTCGTCGTTGCGGACATGTCCTCGATCTCCTTCGAACCGCGCTTACTTACGCTGTATGTACAACCGTATACTTACAACGTAAGTAATGCAAGCGAGGACATCGGCCTCGAGCACCCGTGTTGGAGCGTCATGTTCGGCGAGGGCCTCGATGGGTGCGCCCGAGGCGGCCGAGCCCGTCGAGGATCAGATCGAGGCCGAACTCGAACGTGTTGGCGCTCGGCTCATCGGACAGGTGCTCGTGGACGTGCTCGACGACGTGCGGGAACTCGGTCGGCGAGAGCTGCTCGAGGAACTCGGCGGCGGCGGACTCCAGCTGATCGACACCCATCACGAACGTGTGCTGCTGTGCGGTGAAGCCCACGATGTAGGTGTCGATCACGTGGTAAGCGTGGTGGGCGACATCGTGAGGGAGGCGCGAGCGCCCGAGGCAGGCGAGGAGGCCTTCCATGTAGCGGATGCGGGCCGGGCCGGGGTAGCGCTGCAGCCACAGGCTGCACGCCCACGGGTGGCAGTTCAGCACCTCATGCGCGGAGAGTGCACTGGTGCGAATGCATGCCCGCCAGTCGCCGACGGCTGCTGGTGGCGAGATCTCCTCCACCACCAGATCCACGATGCCATCGAGCACGTCGTCCTTGTTGGCAACGTGGTTGTAGAGCGACATGGCCTCGACCTGCAGCCTCTGGCCCAGCGCGCGCATCGACAGCGCGCCCACACCTTGCTCGTCGGCCATCGTCACGGCGGCCTGCAGCACTCGGTGGCGGCTGAGTGTCTCGCGGGGCAAGGTGCGGCGTGTTGCCATCGTGCTGCTTTCTGTCGTCCAACTGGTTGACGAACTTACATCGTACGTGTAGCGTCCCCTTCCTACTTACACCGTAAGTAGAGAGTCTCGTCGAACCCGGACGAAATGAGGATGTCATGAAGGCACTGGTCCGTCACCGTTACGGAACGCCCGCTGCGCTCGCGGTCGAAGAGATGGAGACCCCCAAGCCCGGGGACGATCAGGTGCTGGTGCGCGTGGAAGCCGCATCGCTCAACCCGCTCGACTGGCACGCGCTGACCGGTACGCCGTGGCTGATGCGAATGGTGGAGGGTGTGCGCCGTCCGAAGCAGCTGGTGCTGGGCCGAGATGTGGCTGGCACCGTCACGGCCGTGGGCGCCAAGGTCACGGCACTTGCGCCGGGTGATGCGGTCTTCGGAGGCGGCAACGGCAGCTTCGCCGAGTTCGTGCTCGGCAGCGAGCGTGGCCTGGTCCGTCGCCCGGCCGAGGTGCCGGTGGCGGCAGCGGCAGCCACGCCGATCGCTGGGCTCACTGCATTGCAGGCGCTGCGCGACAAGGGTGCGCTGCAGGCCGGCCAATCCGTGTTGATCAACGGCGCCGCCGGCGGCGTCGGCACCTTCGCAGTACAGCTGGCGGTGGCGATGGGAGCCAACGTCACCGGAGTGTGCAGCACTGCGAACGTCGCACTCGTCCGTTCGCTCGGCGCGCAAGAGGTCATCGACTACACGAAAGAGGAGATCGGTGGGCGACGATTCGATCTCATCATCGACAACGTCGGCAATCACTCGCTGGCTCAGCGTCGCCGGATGCTGATGCCGAACGGTCGCTGCGTGATCGTCGGTGGCCCGAAGAAGGGCAAGCTCCTCGGTCCGATCACGGCGATGGTCCGCGCCGTGATCGGATCGAAGTTCCGCAAGCAGAAGTTCCTGCCGTTCATGGCGTCCACCAACGCCGCGGATCTCACCGTGCTCGCCGGGCACCTCGCGGATGGCACGGTCGTGCCGGTGGTGACGCAGACCTACTCGCTCGACGATGCGCCCGCCGCGTTCCGCCGCATCGAGGAAGGCCACACCCGCGGGAAGCTGCTGGTGGTGGTCGGCTGACGTATCGGCTGACGAATGGGCGGTCGACAGCCGGTCGGGTGGTCCCGAACGGCGCCGGCCGCACCGCTCAGCTCTCGAGCAGACGCCCGAGTGACTGCACGGCCTCGATGAACTCGTCGACCATGTCGAAGACCACCTGCGCCGCCGGCTTGCTCTCGTTCATCGAGCCGACGATCTGGCCGACGAAGTAGTTGCTGAGTTGCTCTGCTCCGCTACCGGGCTTGTGCGCGGCGCGAGCGATGCGAGCCTGCGCCTCGGCCACGAGGATGGGCTGCAGCGGCATGCCCAGCGGCTTCGGGTTGTCGGGGTTGTCCCATTCGTCGGTCCAGGCGGTGCGCAGCTGGCGGGCCGGCTTGCCGGTGAGCGAACGGGACCGCACGGTGTCGCTGGACGTGGCGGCGAGGAACTTCTGCTTCACCACCGGGTGGGTCTCGGCCTCGTTGGTCGTCAACCACACCGAACCGCACCAGACACCCGAGGCGCCGAGTGCCATCGCGGCGGCCATCTGCCGGCCGCGGCCGATGCCGCCGGCACCCAGCACGGGCACCGGTGCGACCGCATCGACGATCTCGGGGATGAGCACCATCGTGCCCACCTCGCCGGTGTGGCCGCCGGCCTCGGCGCCCTGGGCGATGATGAGGTCGACGCCGGCGTTCACGTGCCGCTGCGCGTGCTGCGCCTTGCCGGCCAACGCGGCCAGCAGGCGGCCCTTCTGCTTCACCCGCTCGATCATGTGCGGCGGCGGCGGGCCGAGTGCGTTGACGACGAGTGCGGGCTGGTGTGCGAGCGCGATCTCCAGCAGCGGGTCGGCCTGGTTGGCGGAGAACGGCGCCGCATTGCCGGAGTTGGCCACACCACGACCGGGGCCGGAATCGTCGGGCAGCGGCGGTACGTCGTAACGGCGCAGGATGTCGTCGACGAAGGCCTTGTGTTCGGCAGGGATCAACTGGCGGATGTCGTCCATGGTGAACCCGCCGTCGCCGTCGCCCGCGTACTTGGCGGGCACGATCAGGTCGACGCCGTACGGCCGGCCACCGACCTCGGCCTCGATCCACGCGAGGTCGATCTCCAACTGCTCCTGGGTGTGTGCCACTGCGCCGAGCACGCCCAGGCCACCGGCCTTGGTGACTGCGGCGACCACGTCGCGGCAGTGCGTGAAGGCCAGGATCGGGATGTCGATGCCGAACATGTCGGTGACGGGAGTCCTCATGGGCGCAGCCTCGCATATCGCTGTCGGTGGCGATGTAGCCGGACGTGCCGCGCCGGTCCGCCCCTCCGAGTCTCCGTCCGCCCCCACGGCGTCTGGGGCCGGATCGTCCCGGAAGTGGAGACGAAACAGCCCGGGAAGCCGACGCGGGACGAATCAGCCCCAGAAGTCCCGGGTCGTACCGCGGTGGCGAGTGGCGTCCGTCTAGGGACGAAGGGCCCTGTTCTGGCGGCCTGCTTCGGTCCGACAATCGGACAACTGGACACTCTGTCCAAGAGTGCGGCGGTGGGACGCTGCACGGAAGAATCGGGGACCACGATGAGCGAGACCGCAACGCTTGCGCAGCCGCATGCCGGCGCGAACACCGAGCACTTCGACGTGCTGATCGTCGGCGCCGGCATCTCCGGCGTGGGCGGTGCCTACCACTTGCAGACGCAGTGCCCCGGCAAGTCGTTCGTGGTCCTGGAGGGTCTGGAGTCGTTCGGCGGTACTTGGCTGATGCACAAGTACCCGGGAATTCGCAGCGACAGCGACCTCTACACGTTCGGCTACCGGTTCAAGCCGTGGACGGGCGCGCCGATCGCCACGGCGGGGGAGATCCTGAAGTACATGGGCGAAGTCATCGAGGAGAACCACCTCGACGACCACATCCGCTACCACCACCACATCAGCGACGCCAGTTGGGACAGCGCCGGCAACCGCTGGACGGTGCACGCCACCAACACCGAGGCCGGCACGAGCCACACGTTCACCTGCAACTTCCTGTGGATGTGTCAGGGCTACTACCGCCACAGTGAGGGCTACACGCCGGAGTGGCCCGGCATGGACCAGTACGAGGGCACCATCGTGCACCCACAGACCTGGCCCGAGGATCTCGAGTACAAGGGCAAGAAGGTCATCTGCATCGGCTCCGGTGCCACCACCGCCACCGTGGTTCCGGCGATCGCGGCCGACTGCGAGCACGTCACCGTGCTGCAGCGCTCGCCTACGTACTTCTGGACCGGCCGCAACGCGAACGAGGTCGCCGACATGCTCCGCGAGCTGGAGGTCGACGAGACCTGGATCCACGAGATCGTACGCCGCAAGGTGCTGCACGATCAGCAGATGGTCACCAAGCTCGCGTTCGAGGAGCCGGAGATGATCAAGGCCGAGCTGATCAACAACGTGAAGTCGCTGCTGCCGGAGGGCTACGACGTGGAGACGCACTTCACGCCCAAGTACCGGCCGTGGCAGCAGCGCCTCGCCTTCGTCCCCGACGGCGACCTGTTCGCCGGCATCAGCGCCGGCAAGGCGAGCATGGTCACCGACGAGATCGAGACGTTCACGCCTCACGGCATCCGTACCAAGGGTGGGCAAGAGCTCGAAGCCGACATCATCATCACCGCCACCGGGTTCAACCTCAGCGTGCTCGGCGACATCGCCTTCTCGCTCGACGGCAAGCCCCTGGATCTGGCCGACACGGTCACCTGGCGCGGGATGATGTTCACGGGCGTGCCGAACCTGCTGTGGATCTTCGGCTACTTCCGCGCCAGCTGGACGCTGCGCGCCGACCTGATCGGCGACCTCGTCTGCCGCCTGTTGCAGCACATGGACGAGATGGGTGTCGCGCGGGTGACGCCCGCTCTGCGCCCGGAGGACGCCAACATGCCCATCGGGCCGTGGATGGACCCGAACAACTTCAACCCGAACTACCTGATGCGCAGCCAGCACCTGTTGCCCAAGGCCGGCAACAAGCCCGAGTGGCAGCACACGCAGGACTACTGGTACGAGAAGGATGCGCTGCCCGCCGTCAACCTCGACGACGGCTGCCTCGTCTACGAGTAGCCGTTGGCACGCCGAACTCAAGTTCTGCAGAACAATTGTTCGGGGGTGGGTCAGATGAGGCGGCGCTCGTTGGCCCAGGCGGTGAGCTGGTGGCGGTTGGAGAGCTGCAACTTGCGCAGCACGGCCGACACGTGGGTCTCAATCGTTTTCACCGACAGGTGCAGCCGCGTCGCGACCTCCTTGTAGGCGTAGCCGCGTGCGATCAAGCGCAGCACCTCCTGCTCGCGCGCGGTCAGCTGGTCGAGATCCGGGTCGGACGGCGCGGGCAGATCGCCGGAGAAGGCGTCGAGCACGAACCCTGCGAGGCGGGGGGAGAAGACGGCATCGCCGCTGTGCACCTGCTCGATCGCATCGACCAGCTCGGAGGTGCCGATCGTCTTGGTCACGTAGCCGCGCGCTCCGGCGCGCACGACGGCGATCACGTCCTCCGCCGCGTCGGACACGGAGAGGGCGAGGAACTTCGGCGGCGTCGGGTCCTCGCGCACCGAGGTGATGACGGTCTGCCCGCCGCCGCCGGGGAGGTGAACGTCCAGCAGCACGACATCCGGGTTCGTCGCCCGGATGACGGTGACGGCTTCCTCCACCGAGGCGGCCTCGCCCACGATCTCGATGCGCGGCGACTCGCGGTTCACCCGCGCCAGTTCGGCACGCACCCCGGCGCGGAACAGCGCATGATCCTCGACGAGCACCACGCGAACGGTCATCGGCGAGCCCGTGGGATGGTGATCTCGACCTCCGTGCCGTGATCCAGCTCGGTGGCGATCGTGGCATGGCCTCCAGCCCGGTGCGCACGGGCGACGATCGAGTCCGCGATGCCGCGCCGATCCGGTGCCACCTTCGCCGGGTCGAAGCCGCGGCCGGTGTCGCGGACGAACGCGGTGAGCTCGGCGACGTCGGCCTCCACGAACACGTCGACGCGATCGACGTCGGCG
>JBAVTH010000424.1:0-3687 GCA_049696035.1 Ilumatobacteraceae bacterium | reverse complement strand
GTGATGTAGTCGATCGCACCGGCATCGAGGCCGACCACCACATCGAGTTCTTCGTCGCGAGCGGTCAGCATCACCACATCGATCGTCGAGTCACCCCGATGGATCTCCCGGCACACCTCCAGCCCATCCATGTCCGGTAGTCCGAGGTCCAACAACACCAGATCCGGGCGAATCGCAGCCACCGCGGTCAACGCGCCCCGCCCGGTCGACTCCCAACGGGCCTCGTAGCCGCTGCTCTCGAGGGCGCGCAGCAAGGTCGCTCCGATGCGTTCGTCATCCTCGACGATCAAGATCCGCTCACCGGGCACGAACCAACGGTACGGCAGTCCGACCAGCGATCCCAGCGACGGCGCACAGTTCTGGCCGTCCGCTCACCTTCAGCTGTGGACTCCCTCGACTGCCCGGGCGAAGCCGCACGGCGCGATGGCCGGCGGTGTGCGCGCAGCACCGGAGCGGTGCTCCGACTTGGATCAACGATTTACCGAGAGTTGAACGTGGGATGACCGAACCAATGGCTCGAGACCCGCATGCTCATATCTACGAAATCGAAAGGACCGCCATGTCTCACCCTCCGTCGATGTTGCACCCGTCCCCCGAACTGCGCGCCAAGCTGAGCAAGGTCCCCGAGGTCACGCTCTTCTTCTGGGTCATCAAGGTGCTGTGCACCACCGTGGGCGAGACGTTCGCCGACTTCATCAACGGCAAGCTCGGCGACAACCTGAACACCACCACCCTCGTGATGGGTTCGCTGCTGGCGGTTGCGTTGGTGGTGCAGTTCCGCGTGCCTGAGTACATCCCCGGGGTGTATTGGGTGGCCGTCGTGTTGATCAGCATCGTGGGCACCCTGATCACCGACAACATGGTCGAGCACTTCGGTGTGTCGCTCAACACCAGCACCATCGTGTTCGCCGTATTGATGTTCGCGTCCTTCGGTGTTTGGTACGCCAGCGAGAGAACACTGTCGATCCACTCGATCCACACCGCCAAGCGCGAGGCGTTCTACTGGGTGGCCATCCTGTTCACCTTTGCGCTCGGCACCGCGGCCGGCGACCTGATCGGCGAGCAGTACAACCTCGGCTACTTCAAGTCAGTGCTGCTGTTCGCTGGCATCATTGCTGTTATCGCTGTCGCACACCTCAAGTTCCACCTCAACGCCATTTTCGCCTTCTGGGCGGCGTACGTCATCACGCGCCCGCTCGGCGCCTCAATCGGCGACCTGCTGTCGCAGCCGCGCACCGTCGCAGCGGACGCCGACCCCGGAACCCAGACAGGCCTCGGCCTCGGCACTACCGTCACCAGCATCATCTTCCTCGCGGCGATCTTGGCGGTCGTGCTGTACATGACCAACCTGCAGCGCCGCCAGCCTGTGCTCATCGACGAAACCGAATAGAGGGAGACCGGGTGAATCGGCGAATCCTGGTCGTCGAGGACGACGAATCCATCGGACGGATCGTCACCGAGTCGCTCGAAGCCCACGGTTGCCTGGTCGAGTGGTGCACAGGCGGCGCCTCGGCGATGTCGGCGATCGACCGGTCCATCCCGGATCTTGTGCTCCTCGACGCAGGCCTGCCCGACGTCGACGGATTCACGCTGTGCCGCCAGCTGCGCGAACAACATCCTGACCTGCCGATCGTGCTGGTCACCGCACGCGACGCGGAGATCGACATCGTGGTCGGTCTCGATGCCGGTGCGAGCGACTACGTCACCAAGCCGTTCTCGATGAACGTGCTCCTCGCCCGAGTCCGCGCCCACCTCCGCGCCACAGCGGTGAGCCCCGACGAAGCCGTCGAACTGGGCACCCTGAGGGTCGACCCGGCCGCCTACGTCGCGACCGTCGACGGTGCACCGGTCGATCTGCGTCGCCGCGAGTTCGAACTGCTCGCCCTGCTGTGCCGCGAAGCGGGTCGGGTCGTCACCCGCGAACGGCTCCTCTCCGAAGTGTGGGACCTTCACTGGGAGACCTCGACCAAGACCCTCGACATGCACGTCATGGCACTGCGCCGCAAACTTGGCGACGCGATCGAGATCGCCACGGTCCGCGGGGTCGGCTACCGGCTGGTGGCCCCTTGAGGCGTCGCATCACCGAAGCCATCGTCGGCGTCTCCGCGCTGATCCTGCTCGTGCTCGGGATACCACTGGCCCTCGCCGTCCACCAGTCGATCCTCGACTCGGAAGTCGTCGAGCTGCAAGCCACCGCCGCTCGAACTCTTGCCGAGATCGCCGTGCCTCTGGACCCAGAGAAACTCGCCAAAGTCAGCAGTGAACCCGACGCCCCACCACCGTTCAGCGTCTACGACGCAACGGGTACCCTCCTCTTCGGCGATGGCCCACTCGAGGCCGACGCAGCCGTACGCCGTGCCCTTGCCGGCAACCCGGCGTCCACCACCGACAATGAGATCGTCGTCGCCACCCCGATCACCGATGACGCCAGCGAACGAGTCGTTGGAGCGCTGCGCCTCACCGAATCCCTCGCCGGTGCCAACCACCGATCACGCATTGCCTGGCTCGAGATGGCGGCGACCGGGCTCGCCGCGTTGGCACTCGGGTGGCTCATCGCCAAGCGCCTCGCCCGCCGACTCTCCCAACCCGTCACCGACCTCGCCGACGCCGCAACCCGTCTCGGTGACGGTGGCGCAATCGCCCGCCCGACAGCGAGTTCCGGTGTCACCGAGATCGACACCCTCGCCAGTGCGCTCGCCGACAGCTCCGAGCGCATCAACGACGCACTCGCCCGAGAGCGACGGTTCAGCGCTGACGTCTCGCACCAACTCCGCACTCCACTCACCGGCATGCGCCTCCGCCTCGAAACAGCGCGAACCGCACACGACCCGCATGCCATCGAACTGGCGCTCGACGACCTGCAACGGCTCGAACAAACTGTCGATCACCTGCTCGCGTTCGCCCGCGACGCCATCCCTACCGCCTCCGCCGTGCGACTCGACACTGCAGCAACGGAGGCGGTGGAACGATGGCGACCTCGGGTCGCTGCGCCGGGACGGACCATCACGATCGCTGCATCTGCGCCGGTGACCGCTCGCGGCTCGGGTGGCTCGATCGAACAGATCCTCGATGTGCTCATCGACAACGCGCTCCACCACGGCAGCGGGGCGATAGCGGTCACGTCGCGACGACTCGCCGGCGGCGGTGCCATCGACGTCACTGACGAAGGCACCCTCCTACCCGATGCCGATCGCGAACGGATCTTCCAACGCGGCCACGGCGACCGCCACGGCATCGGACTCGCACTCGCCCGCTCGATCGCGGAAGCCGAAGGCGGACGCCTCATCCTCACCCGCCCCGAGCCCACCACCTTCTCCCTCATCCTGCTCGACCCCGACGAGAACGACGACACGTGATGATTCGCTGGTTGATCATCGCCGTGGTGCTCGTCGCCCTCTCGTGGATCGTGATGATCGTGCTCGCGCGCCGGCTCCCACCAGGACTCGCCAAGGACCTTGCGACGGTCCTTCCGGCGTGCGTCACCACGGCACGACGGCTGCGCAAGGACCCTCGAGTTCCCAAGCGTGTCAAACTCGCCGTCACGTTCGCCGGGCTCTGGGTGCTCTCACCCATCGACCTCATCCCCGAGTTCCTCCCCGTCATCGGCCCGCTCGACGACATCGTCGTCGTCGCGCTCGCGCTGCGTTATGCCGCACGCCGCATCCCACCCCAAGCACTGATCGACGC
>JBAVTH010000423.1:0-2333 GCA_049696035.1 Ilumatobacteraceae bacterium | reverse complement strand
CGCCGACGTCTTCCAGCAGCACCACCGGCAGCTCCGGAGCCTTTGCGGTGCGGATGAAGTTCCACCACGTACGGCCGTTGCGGACGAGGTTGGCCTCCTTCATCGCGGTGCGCAGCGAGTACGTCTCGAGCACGATCGCGAACGCCAGGATGCCGTAGGCGACGAACGCACTCTCGATCTGGTGCGGGTGCGCCACCTTCTGGATGCCCTCGTAGAGGGCGAACAGGCCACCCATGCTGAACAGCACGAGCGCGACGATGAACGACCAGAAGTAGCGCTCCGGGCCGTAGCCGAACGGATGTGCATGGTCGGCCGGGCGCTTGCCACGCTTGCCGCCGAGCATGAGGAGCCCCTGGTTGCCGGTGTCGGCGACGCTGTGGCCGGCTTCGGCCAACAGGCCGGCGGAGCCGGTGAAGAGGAAGCCGATGAACTTCGCCACCGCGATGCCGAGGTTGGCGAAGAACGCGGCGATGATGGCCTTGCGGCTGCCGTCTTGCACGCCGCCAGGCTAGCGAGCCGTGGGCCAGGCATGGAGGTGGCACGGAAACCACCGTCTCCGGCCACCTCCCGCTAGGCGTCGGCCTGTTCGGCTTCGATCATGTGGGTGAGGCGGCGGCGGAAGCGCACGCCGCCGGCGTCGTTGCGCAGGTTGATGTGCGGCGTGCGCTCGCCGTCGAGGCCGCGCTGCACCGCGGCGAGGATTCGCTTGTCTTCCTCGAAGGCGCCTCGTACCGAGGCGGCGAACCGGCGCGACACCTCGGCGTCGTCGGGGGCGACGTTGCGCTGCTGGAACCAGAAGTAGCGAGTGGTCGTCTCGTCGACAGGGGTGAGGAAGTTGTAGCTGTCCATGATGAACGTCTGCGGGTGCAACGGCTTGTCCTCGCCGCCCGTGCCCGCCGGGCAGAAGAAGGCCTTGATCAGCGCCAGGCTGGGGTAGCGCACCTCGTACTGCTGCTTGCGGTCGCAGTTCCCCTCGAACTCGAGGTACGGGGCGTAGAACGGGGCCGCCGGCTCGTCGAGGATCCAGCGCCAGACGGTGACGCCGTCGCCCACTCCGCCGTCCTCGCGGATGGTGGTCTCCATCGGCGTGTCGTCGCTGCCGGCGCCGGCGAACGAACCGGGGTGCACCCAGGCGACGTGCGACGGGTCGAGCAGGTTGTCGGTGATGTACAGGTAGTTGCAGGCGATCGTCATGTCGTCGCCCTCCGTGGTGCCCCAGGCGGGGTCGTCCCAGTGCTCGACCTCGAAGATGTGTGCCGGATCGGCCGACGTGGTGTCGCCCATCCAGATCCACACCAGGCCGTAGCGGGCGTGCACCGGGTAGCTGCGCACGGCGAGGCCGGCCGGCACGGTGTTGGCGTTGGTGGGCGCCTTCACGCACGTGCCGGCGCAGTCGAACGTCAGGCCGTGGTAGCCGCACTCGAGGTGGTCGCCCTGCACCCGGCCCATCGAGAGCGGCAGCTTGCGGTGCGGACAGGCGTCGTCGAGCGCCGCGTAGCTGCCGTCGCTGCGCCGGAAGATGGCCACCGGCTCGTTCAGGATTCGTGTGCCGTACGGGCCGTCGCCGACCTCGCGCTCCCAGGCTGCCGGGTACCAGACGTTGCGGAGGAACATGCCGCGATCGTAGGCGGGCGCGCTCCGACCACACGCACGCAGGCAGGCCTGGTGGAGAATGGCGCCATGGCACAGGAGCAGCGCAGCGAGTTGAACGGAAAGGTGGCCATCGTCACCGGCGGCGGGAGGGGCATCGGTCGCGGCATCAGCGAGCTGCTGGCGGCACATGGCGCGACCGTGGCGGTGAACTACCGCAAGGACGCGGAGGCGGCGGCCGCGACGGTGGCTGCGATCGAGGCCGCTGGTGGGCATGCGAGGGCCTACGCGGGTTCCGTCGACGATGCGGCCGACTGCGCTGCGCTGGTGGCTGCGGTCGTCGCCGACTTCGGCGGCATCGACATCCTGGTCTGCAACGCAGGCATCGCCTCGCGCGGCCGGGCAGTGGCCGACACCGACCCGGAGGAGATGATGCGCGTGGTCGCCACGCACGCGTTCGGGCCGCACCACCTGGCCCGCGAGGCGCTGCCCTCCATGCGCACACGCGGTCGCGCCGACATCGTGATGATCTCGTCGGTGGCCACCTCCCACATCGGCCCCAACGGTGCGCCCTACAACATGGGCAAGGCGGCGATGGAGGCACTGGCACTCACCCTGGCCAAGGAGGAACGCCCCTACGGCATCCACGTCAACGTGGTCGCTCCCGGCCTGGTGGAGACCGACATGGGGGTGCGCCTGGCTCGGGCGATGAGCGGCAATCGCGACATGGAGGATCTGCGATC
>JBAVTH010000422.1:0-3983 GCA_049696035.1 Ilumatobacteraceae bacterium | reverse complement strand
GATGGCGCCCTTCGGGTGCCACACCGCGAGGCCGCCACCCAGCTCGCTGGGGAACGACAACAGGTCGAGCTCGGTGGCCAGCTTGCGATGGTCGCGCTTTTCCGCCTCTTCGAGGCGGTGCAGGTGCTCGGCCAGCTCGTCCTTGCTGGCCCACGCCGTGCCGTAGATGCGCTGCAGCATCGGGCCCTTCTCGTTACCGCGCCAGTAGGCGCCGGCCACCTTCATCAACTTGAAGTGGCCGAGTCGGCCCGTGCCGGGGACGTGCGGCCCGCGGCACAGATCGAGGAACTCAGGCGTGTTGCGGTACACGCTGATCGTCTCGCCACTGCCCACCTCGCCGGCATCTTCACCGTCGGCGGCCCCGCTGCTGACGCGCGTGATGATCTCGCACTTGTAAGGCTGGTCGGCGAACACTTGCAGCGCCTCTGCCGCAGGTAGCTCGTCGCGCACGAACGGCTGGTTGGCCTTCATGATCTCGCGCATGCGAGTGTCGATCGAGTCGAGGTCGGCCTCGGTGAACGTGCGGCCACCGGGCAGCTCGAAGTCGTAGTAGAAACCGTCGTTGATCGCCGGGCCGATGGAGTACTTCGCCCCGGGAAACAGCTGCACCACGGCCTGGGCCAACACGTGCGCGGTGCTGTGCCGCAGCACGTGGCGGCCGGCATCGGAATCGGCGGTGATGATCGCGACCTCGGCACCCGCCGGGAGTTCGCGACCCAGATCCCATTCCTCACCGTTGACCACGGCGGCGACCGCCGCCTTCGCCAACCGGGAGCCGATCGATTCCGCCAGGGTGGTCGCAGTGGCACCCTCGGCAAGGGAGCGCTGCGAACCATCGGGGAGTGAAATCGTGATCTCGGCCATAGGGCCAGAAGTCTACGGGCGGGCCCTGTGACGACCCGTGGCAATTCCTGGGACGCCGACGCTGTTCATCCGCGTGTTGCGTTGGCGACACCTGCCACCACGGTTACCCTTGCCGCAGTGTCCCAAGTAACTGCGGGTCGGCGGAACCCAGCTGAGCACGGTGGCGTGGTCGCACGTCTCGCCCCGTACACCCGGTTTCGCCTGGTCCTCCTCGTCACCGGCATCGCGCCGCTCGTCGTCGTCCCGCTCATCCTGCGCGCCTGGCCGCTCCCCGACTCCGGCTGGTGGAACACCTCCTTCATCTACGTCACCGGTGTGCTGCACGTCGGCATGACCATGTTCTTCTACCTCGACTCCGAGATGCGCACCTACCGGCAGCAGCACCGACGACTCTTCGTACTGTGGCCGATCATCATCGGTGTCGGCACTGCGTTCTCGTTGGCAGTGCTCCCGTCAACCGGTCGCGCGTTGCTCAACGCGGCCTTCGCCGGTTGGCTGGGTTGGCACTACACCGGCCAGCAGATCGGCGTCGTCGCGATGGCCTTGAAGGGCGAGATGGCGACCGCTCGCATGCGCCCGAGTGAGCGCCGCTTCGTGCGAGCCACCGCGGTGGTCACGATCATCGGGCTTGTCCGCACCGTCGATCTGTCGGCCACACCGCTGCGGTCGCTCGACCTGCTGCTGCTCTGCCGGCTCGGCTTCATCACCGCGAGCGTCGCCGCAGTCGGCCTCCTCGTTCGTGCCGCCACGGAGCCGGCACCGGGTGGCGGCTCGTGGGGTACGCGTGCGGTGTCGCTGGTGTGGGCCACAGCCTTCGTCGCGCCATTCGCCCTCGTGCACAACCCGCTCACCGCGGCGGCGGCCGTCGCCACGGTCCACGGCTTCCACTACGTGTTCCTCGTGGCGTACCTCAGTCGCTCACGCAGGCAGTGGGCCTGGGTCGAGACCGTGGGCCTCGGGGCCGCAATCGCCGGCGTCTACGTCGCCCTGCTCGAGTGGAGCCCGATCGAGGGCCTCTTGCGACACGCCGTGCCCGCGCTGACGTTCACGATGGTCGCCGCCCACCGAGTGGTCGACATGCGGGTGTGGCGCCTTCGCGAAACCGAGCGCCTCGACTACATGCGCCGCAGCTTCCAGTTCCTGTAGCGCTGGCGAGGGCCCGCGCTCAGTCGCCTGCCGCGGCGCTGATGGCCATCTCGGGCACCAGGGCCTGGGAGACGTTGGCAACCTTGGCGGCAACCGTCGGTTCGGTCTCGGCCGTCTTGCCCGCGTACACGTTGCGATACTCCTGGCCGGTGAGCTCGCGGATCTCGTACATCAGCTCGTCGGTGATCTGGCGCAACACCATGTGATCGTCGCCCCGGTTCCGGTACCGGTTGGCGTTGATCGGTCGGCCGATCTTGATCGTGCAGTCCATCCGCACCTTGGGCACCTTGGCATCGGGGGGCTGGATCTCGCGAGTGCCCAGCACGCCCACCGGGAAGATGGGGCAACCGACCTTCAGGGCAAGCCGTGCGGCACCGGTGCGGCCCTTGTAGAGAAAGCCGTCGCGGCTTCGAGTTCCCTCCGGGAAGATGCCGAAGAACTCGCCGCGACGCAGCACTCGTTCGGCCGTGTCGAGCGCGGCCTGACTCTTGTCGCCACCTCCGCGATCGATCGGGATCATCCCGAGCGCAGGAAACAGGAACTTGGTCTTCCACGAGTCCATGTACTCGGCCTTGCCGACGAAGCTGATGTTGCGCGGTACGTGCAACATCAGGAACGCCGAGTCGAGGAAGCTGATGTGGTTGGGGCAGAGGATGGCGGGGCCCTCCGCGGGAAGCCGCTCGAAACCCTCCAGGTGGAAGTGCCACAGCTTCTTGGCCACGGGGCGCACCACGCGACGGAAGCGCGTCTGCGTTTTTCCTGCGCCTTGCGCGCTCATCGGCTGATGCCTACCGTGGACATGCCGCGGAGCATAGTCGCGCAGAGCTACAGCTGTACGCCCAGCAACATTGCAGCGTCGTGAACACCGTGCCCCGAAGCCACCGCCGCGTCGATGGCAGCAATCGCCGCCGGAGTGTCGAGATCGTCGTCGAGCGCTGCGCGCACGTCGTCCACCACGCCACTCTCGGCCTTGTGCGATGCCGACCACGCCGCAAAACGGGCGGCGTTGCGGGGCATCAGCGTGTCGTCCCACTCCCACTCGCGACGGTAGTGATGCTCGATGATGGCAAGACGGATCGCCCGGGGATCCCACTCCGTGCGCAGCTGGTCGACGAACACCAGGTTGCCCAGGCTCTTGGACATCTTGTGGCCGTCCATGAAGACCATTGCCACATGCATCCAATGACGCACGAACGGCTCGCCGGTGGCAGCCTCGCTCTGCGCCCGCTCGCACTCGTGGTGCGGGAAGATGAGGTCGCTCCCCCCGCCGTGGAGGTCGATGGTGGTGCCCAGCTCACGAAGGGCGAGGGCGCTGCACTCGATGTGCCAGCCAGGCCGCCCGGGGCCCCACATGGTGTCCCAGCTGGGTTCGTCGGGCAACGACGGGTGCCAGAGCACGAAGTCGAGCGGGTGACGCTTGTGCGGATCCTCGACGTTGCCGCCGCGTTGGCGGGCGTAGTCGAGCATCTGCTCCTCGGTGTAGTGGCTGACGGTGCCGAACGACGGGAACTTGGAGACGTCGAAGTAGACGCTGCCGCCGGACTCGTAGGCGAAGCCCCGGTCGAGCACCATGCCGATGAAGCCCCGAATGTCGGGAATGGCGCTGGAGGCCCGCGGCGAGCTGTACACCGGCAGGGCGTTGAGCGCTGCCATGTCGCGCTCGAACCGGGCCTCCTCCCCTGCCGCGAGATCGAGGTAGTGCACACCGAGTTCGCGCGCCTTGGCGAACAAGGGGTCGTCGACGTCGGTCACGTTGCGAACGCACTTCACCGTGTGTCCCATGTCGATGAGCCGCCGCTTGAGGACGTCGTAGTTGATGAACGTCGCCGCGTGGCCCAGGTGCGTTGCGTCGTACGGCGTGATCCCGCAGGTGTACATCAGCACCTGCTCACCTGGCTCGAACGGCACCACGGCTTGGCGGGCAGTGTCGTAGAGGCGCATCGTCACGCCGGCGACGCTACTTCCTTGGCGGC
>JBAVTH010000421.1:0-26908 GCA_049696035.1 Ilumatobacteraceae bacterium | reverse complement strand
TGCGTGTGGATCAACACCCACATCCCGCTGGTGGCCGAGATGCCCCACGGTGGCTACAAGAAGTCCGGCTACGGCAAGGACCTCTCGATGTACGCACTCGACGACTACACGCGCATCAAGCACGTGATGGCCAACCTGGGGAGCTGACCATCGGCCTGCGGGTGTCCGCACCCGGGTTCCTGTGCAGACGCGCTGGAACCCGGGTGCCGGAGCATCACCTGCGGGGCGGCACTCCCAGCACGGAGAGGGCTGCCTCGAGCACGGCGGCCGGGTCGGCCGGGACGAGGGTGACAGCCCGGTCGTGCGCGATGAGGCTCGAAACGACGGACAGGCACGCGCCTGCGGCGACACCACGTGCTTCGGCGACAGCGAGCAGTGAAGCGACCTCACACTCGACGACCGCTACGCCGTCCATTGCGAGTTGCTCGACCTCATCGGCGGTGGAGCGATATGGCGTCGGTACTGTCCACGTCGAACCGAGCGTTGCGTCGACGCCGTGCTCCTTCAACGCCGTCGCGAGCGCCGTAGCGAGTACGTCGTCGGCGTCGACGTAGGTATCAGGCGGCAGGTAGTGCTGTGAGATCCCGTCGTCACGAACAGCGCTCGTGACGACCACGACGTCGCCGACTTTGACGTCCGGCAGGATCGAGCCCGCGGTGCCGACGATGACGAATCGGGTAGCGCCGCCGAGCGCGATCTGATTCTCCACCTGTCCGACCATTGCTGTCGCCCCTGGACTGAGGCACGTGACGCCAACCCTCGGGCCGTCGGCGATGGTGGTGAACATCGTCGAGTTGCTGGGCGCGAGCCGAGTGTTGCGTTCGAATCGGCTGTCGCCAGCGAGCAGGTGGGCGTAGATGGCGTGAAAGGTGAAGACCAGCGCATCGGGGAGTGGGCCGGGTTCCCACCCGGCGTTCAGCGCACCCTCGATGAAGACGTCAGCGGTGAACAGCGATTCGCCGGCGGTCTTGTTGCGAAACAACGGCTGCGCTGCCCCGAAGTCCGGCTGCAGCTGGGTGAGTTCGGCAACTGCGGCACGGAGTTTCGGCCAACTGGCAAACCCGTGCTCTCTCGCGAGAACGGTTTGCGCATCGCTCAGCGTGGCTGCCGGCGGATCGGTCAGTACCCGTGCCAACCGTTCGAGGGCAGCGGAATCACCCGCCTTCGCGTCACGAAGGAGTTCCTTCGCCCGACGTCGGAGCTGTGCGATGTCGGGGTGTACGGGCAGTGTGGAAGTCATTTCATCTCCTCATGTTCCCGTGGCCTGCACGACGGGAGAGGTAGACGAGGTGACGTACGCTTCGTCGCTCAACTCGAGGTGGACTCAGTCCTTCCCGCAGACCCGGAAGCACCCTCGAACGCTGGCGGAACAGTACCACTCACGTCGGGTCGTCCGCGCCCTGGGCCTGGCTAGTGAGCGCCCCAGGTGAAGGTCTGCTTCACCAGATCGAGGTAGATGAACGTTTCGGTGCTGCGCACGCCCGGCACGCTGCGGATGCGGTTGGTGAGGTCGAGCAGATCGCCGTCGTCGGCGACCACGACCTCGGCCATGAGATCGAACGAGCCGGCGCTGACCACCAGGTAGTCGATGTCGCGCATCGACTGCAGCGTCTTCGCGATGTCGTCGGTGGGGCCTTCGGTGCGCACTCCGATCATCGCCATGCGCCGCTTGCCGTGGGAGAGCGGGTTGGTGACGGCGACCACCTGCATCACGCCCGAATCCAGCAGGCGTTGCACGCGCTGACGGGCCGCCGCCTCCGACAGCCCGACCGCTGCGCCCAGGCGGGTGTAGGGAAGGCGGCCATCGCGTTGCAGTTCCTCGATGATCGCTCGATCCGTCTCGTCGATCTGTGTTCCCATGCGATCCATCGCTACGGATACTGGTGCTCTGCGGCCCGTTTCGCAAGGCATTCCGTGGCGCACACGCTGTTCATCAACGGTTTCCTTGCCGGTCGTCGCGTCGCCATGGCACGGTTGCTGTTCGTGAAGCGCCGCCAGATTCCCGTCCGCCTCGGCCGATGTGCCTACACTTTGGCCACGAAGCACATCGTCACGAGTTCCTCAGGGAGTGCGTGGCGGCACCAGATCGGTGGGTCGCAAGCCCACCACGACTTCTCGGGGGAGACAGCGTGACGGACGCGACATCGATGTCGGTCGGCAGTGAGCTTGCCGGCGAACGCGGCTCGGTCGAGCTGCAGGGTGTCACCAAGCGCTTCGGCACGATGGTCGCCGTCGACCAGCTCAACCTGGTCGTGCAGCCTGGCGAGTTCCTGTCGCTGCTCGGTCCGTCCGGCTGCGGCAAGACCACCACCTTGCGCATGTTGGCCGGCTTCGAGCAGCCCGACGAGGGCTTCATCCGCATCAGCGGCCAGTACGTGCAGGGCATCCCGCCGTACAAGCGCGACGTCAACACCGTCTTTCAGCACTATGCGCTGTTCCCGCACATGACGGTCGCCGAGAACGTCGCCTACGGCCTGCGCCAGAAGGGCGTGCCGAAATCCGAAGTCGGTGTCCGTGTGCGCGAAGCCCTCGGCATGGTGAAGATGACGAAGTTGGCGGATCGCAAACCGCGGCAGATGTCCGGTGGCCAGCAACAGCGCGTGGCGGTGGCCCGAGCGCTGGTGAACCGACCCAGCGTGCTCCTGCTCGACGAGCCGCTGGGTGCCCTCGACCGCAAGCTACGCGAGGAGATGCAGATCGAGTTGAAGCTGCTGCAGAGCCAGTTGGGCATCACCTTCGTCTTCGTCACTCACGATCAGGAAGAAGCGATGAGCATGAGCGATCGCATCGCCATCATGCTCGAAGGGCACGTCGAGCAGCTCGCTGATCCGGAAACGGTGTACGAGCGCCCGTCGTCGGCGTTCGTCGCCGGCTTCGTAGGACGCAACAACTTCTGGCGCGGCGTGGCGACCGAGGACGGTGTGCTGGCCGATGATGGCACGGTCTTCATGGTCGCCAAGCCCGACGAGCAGGTCGCGAGGGGTGAGCCGGCGCTGGCCGCCGTCCGCCCCGAGAACTTCCAATTGGTCACCGAAGCCCCGAGTACGTCTCGTAACTCGATCGCGGGCGCCGTGGCGAGCGTGGCGCACTTCGGCGACACTCTGCAATACGTCGTACGCACTGCCAGTCGCGATGTGCTCGTGCTCACACCTCGGGCCAATGCGCCTCGGCTGGCCATCGGCGACGCCGTGTGGTGCACGTTCACGCCTGCGGATGTCTACTCGTTCTCCGCGCGCCAGGCCGATCTGGTCTTGGCGGAACCGTCTGCGGAGGCCGGTCACTGACCGCTCCGACAGCACCCGACCACAGTTGACGAACACTTCTCCACACCATCAAGGAGCACTACATGGCCTCGCAGCCTGAACCCATCAAGATCCTCGCTCCGGCAAGCTTCCGCGAAAAGCTCAGCCGCCGATCCCTCTTCCAGGTCGGTGGCGCTGCCGCCGGATTCGCGGTCATCGCCACGGCCTGTGGCGATGACAAGAAGACATCGAGCGACACCTCCGGCTCGAGCGGTACCGGCGCAGGTTCCGACACCACCGCTGCTGCCGGCACCGCCATGGCGCAGGCGTCGGGCGACTGGAGCCGCGTCACGAACAAGGCGAGCGGCACGCTGGCCATGTACACGTGGGGCGACTACAACGACCCGGACATCGTCGGTGCGCTGGCCGAAAGCGATCTGGGGGTGTCGATGAAGGTCGACTACTACGCCAGCAACGAAGACCTCATCACCAAGCTGTCCACCGCCGGCGACTCGAGTGGCTTCGACATCGTGGTGCCCACCGGTCCGTTCATCCCGCAGATGCTGGAGAAGGGCCTGCTGGAGAAGTTCGACAAGTCGCTGCTCCCCAACATCGTCAACGTGGATCCCCTGTACATGGGTCGCGACTGGGACCCCAGCAATGAGTACTCCGTCTGCAAGGACTGGGGCAGCACCGGTTACTTCTGGGACACAACCCAGGTCTCCAAGGACATCGTCACGTGGCAGGACTTCATGGACGTGTGCATGAACGAAGCCAGCGGGAACTGCTCCATCCTGGATAGCGCGCCCAACGCTCTCGGCATGTACTTCTGGGCCAACGGCATCAACTGGACGACCGAGAAGAAGGAAGACCTCGACGCCGCCGAGGCCTATCTCGTCGACGAGCTGGCCTCGCACATCAAGGCCTTCGACAGCTACCCGAGCACGGCTCTGGCCGAAGGCTCGTATGCCGCCTCGTGCATCTGGAACGGCGATGCTCGCCAAGCCTTCGTGCGGGTCAAGGACGCCGGCGGCAACCCCGCCGACTGGAAGTGGGCCCTGGGTTCGCCGGCGACGGAGATCTGGATGGACAACTACTGCATCGCCGCCGGTTCCCCCAATGCCGAGGCAGCGCACGCCTGGATCAACTGGTTGCTGATCCCCGAGATCTCGATCAAGGATCTCGACTACCACGGCTACAACAGCGGCATGAAGAACATGTCGCAGCTGATCTCGGAACTGCTGCCCAACCTGGTCAACGGCGACATGATCTTCTTCAGCGACGAGCAGGTGAAGTCGATGCAGACGGGCGCCGTCAACACGGCGCAGGACCGCACCGTCGACATCTTTGACAAGATGAAGGCCAAGGCCTCGGGCTGACAGTGACAGCGGCACTCACGCCGGCGCCACGGAGGAGATGGCGAGGCCCGAAGTTCGGCCTCGCCATCCCCTCGATGGTCTGGTACCTGATCTTCTTCATCGTCCCGATCGCGTTCATCGTCGTCTACTCATTCGGCACGAAGGACTCCAGCCAGCGGATCCCTGTCGATCTCAGCCACCTGACGCTGAAGAACTACACCGATGTCTTCCGTGGATCCGCCCGCAAGACGTTCGTGCAGACCCTGCGCATCGCCATCACGGCCACGGTGCTCTGCCTCCTCATCGGGCTGCCCGTCGCCTACTTCATCGCCTTCAAGGTGGGCGAGAAGTGGCGCGCAGCCCTGCTCGCGCTGGTGGTCATTCCGAGCTTCACCAGCTTCCTGATCCGCACGGTGGCGTGGAAGATCCCGCTCGCTCCGAATGGGTTCTTCTCCAAGTGGCTGCAGGACATCGGAGTGATGGATCACCCGATCCAGCTGCTGCAGACGTCGTTCGCGGTGCAGCTGGCGATCGTCTACAACTACTTGGGTTTCGTCATCCTGCCGCTGTTCGTGGCGCTTGATCGCATCGACATCCGCATGCGTGAGGCCAGCAAGGATCTGGGCGCCGGACGTTTCGCCACCTTCTTCGGTGTCACGTTGCCGCTTGCCGGACCGGGGATCGTCGCAGCCGTGCTGTTGACCTACATCCCGATGTGCGGCGACTACATCACCGCCACGGTGTTGGGCGGGGCCAAGGGCAACATGATCGGCGCGATGATCGCCAGCCAGTTCAGCGGTTCGCAGGACTGGGCCAGTGGTGCGGCAATGGCCGTGGTGATGATCCTCGCGGTGCTGGTCACGCTCGCGCTCGGTGCCGGCCTCTTCTACTTGGTGCGCTGGTTGATCCATGCCTCGTCGGGGCTGTTCGACGGCATGCGACGCAATCAGTGGCAGCGGCGGCTCCGCGAGTCCGAGCAGGCCACGGGCGAACGGCGGTGGGCGTTCGACTGGTTCCGGCCGGCAGGGGCCGTCTGGACCGGATTGGTGCTGCTGTTCATGTTCATCCCGATCGTGCTGGTGATCATCCACTCCTTCAACTCGGGCGGCTCACTCACCATCTGGGCCGGTGGCGCCTCGACGGTGTGGTGGGGCCGGCTGTTCCGCGGCGACAAGACCTGGTCGGTGCTCATCACGTTCGTCGTCGTAGTCGGCATCGGGGCCCTCGTGCCGCGCGTCGTGGGGCTCGTGGCGGGGAAGAAGCATCGATTGCTCTCCCGCTGGTCGTTGCCGGTCGCCTTCATCGGTGTCGTCGTCTACTTGGGTGAGACCACCAACTGGTTCCGCGAGATCTTCCGCGATGCCAACATCGGCGATGCGATGCGGAACTCGTTCCTGGCGGCCATCGGCGCCACGATCATCTCGGTGCTGATCGGTGGCCTGGCAGGCGTCGCACTGGCACGCCGTCCCGGGAAGTGGACCATCGCGTTCATCTTCGTGATCTTCCTCATCCTCGTGACGCCTGAGGTAATGGATGCGATCTCGTTGTCGACCTGGTTCCCGTGGTTGGGCGACAACGCCGGGTTCTTCGGCAACCAGTTCAACCGTGGCAGCTCGGGGCCTTTCGTGTTCGGCATCTATCGGTTGTGGGTCGGTCAGTCGCTGTACGCCTCAGCGGTGGTCACTTTGATCGTGCGGGCACGTCTCTCCGGCCTCGACGAATCACTCGAGGAGGCGGCCGGCGACCTCGGGGCCCCTCCCGGCCGCGCGTTCCGGCAGATCACCTTGCCGCTCATCTCCTCGGCGCTCATCGCCGGAGCGCTGCTCTCCTTCACCCTGTGCATCGACAACACCGTCATCTCCGCTCTGGTCAGCGACGCCGGGTCGTCGACCTTCCCGGTGGCACTGCTCAGCGCTCAGAAGAGCGCCATCAAGCCGTTCTGGGGTGTGGGTGCCATCGTGCTCTTCCTGATCACGATGTCGGCGCTGGGTTTCGTTGCCTCGGTGCTCAAGAAGTCCGGCGAATCTTCGGGGCAGATCGCCGCGATGATGGCCGGCTGACCGCCCACATGCGAGTCATCGTCGTCGGTGCCGGGCTGGCGGGCCTCTGCGCCACCGAGCAGCTGCGCGCCGCTGGTTGCGATGTCGTCCTCGTCGAGGGAGGGCATCGGCCCGGTGGCCGAGTCCGCACCGTGACGGCGCCGTTCGTCGGCGGTCAGTATGCGGAGAGCGGCGCGGAGTGGGTCGACGCGATCCATGCGCGCATGCTGGCCCTGCTCGAGCGGTTCGGCATCGAACGGCTCGGCCCAGGAGAGAAGTGGACGACCATCCGCCGTTGGATCCATCGCAACGGCGAGATGCTCAGCACGGATCAGGTCCGTGCCGCCGACCCCGACGTGTACGCGCAGCTCGACGAGTTCGATCGCATCGTGACGGAGGCGGCCGCCGGCCTCACCGACCCGTCGCGTCCGTACCTGCATCCTGACGCCGCCGCGATCGACGCCCGGTCACTGGCCGATGTGGCCGATCAGGCGAACCTCGGCGAGCTGGCGAGGTTGTTCCGGTGGCGAGACTCGCAGGGCGAGTTCGCCGAGGAGCCGGTCCGCGTGTCACTGCTGTTCGTGGCTCAGCAGCGGGCGTACCACGCAGTGCACAGCCACGGGGAGACGGTGTTGTCGCATCGAGTGGCCGGCGGGTTCAGCGCGGTTGCCGACGGCATGGCCCACGGTGTTCGCGACGTGCTGTCCTTCGGCGAGATGCTGCTGGCCGTGGAGCAGGACGCCGACGGCGTCGTCGCGCAGACCGATCGGCGAACGCTTCGTGCCGATCATCTCGTGCTCGCCTGCTCGCTGGTGCCCCTGCGCCGCGTCGACTTCCGCGACGGGCTGCCGAGTGCCTTGCACGCTGCGCTGCACCAGCTGGGGTACGGCACTGTCACCAAGACGTCGGTGCAGTGGCCCGGGCGCGCATGGCCGGCGGGCTACGCCACCACCTCGGGCAGAGCGCAGCGGGTGTACGAACCCACCATCGACCAGGCCGGCGAGCAGGGAATCCTCATGGCCTACTGCGGTGGCGACGGCGGCCGCGAGTGGGCGGCGTTGCCCGAGGCGGAGCGCATGGCGTTGGCGGCATCCGAGATGAGGGCGATGCACCACCTGGAGCCGGCAGCACTTGGTGGGTTCTCTCGTGCGTGGAGCAACAAGCCCCGGTTCGGCGGCTCGTACGCCGTCTACGAACCCGGCCAGGTGACCGCGCACTGGCAGGTGCTGCGCGAGCCGTGGGGTCGCGTGCACTTGGCCGGCGAGCACGTCGCCGACTGCACCGGGTACATGGAGGGTGCGTTGGAGAGCGGCGAAACCGTCGCGGCTCGAATCGTGGCGGCGGGCTAGCCTTTCCGGACCATGTCAAGTAGTACCGTGCCACGAACCGGGCCCGCATCCGACGGGCCTCCTCGCATCGCACTAGCGCCCGAAGGGGCGCCCGCCTGGATGGCGGATGCCGTCATCGCCGGCGGTGGTCACCTGGTGCCGCTGGCCGACGCCGAAGCGCTGGTGTGGGCGGCGCCGCGCGACCCGGAAGCCTTGCGCCACGCCCTCATCGAAGCGCCTCACCTGACGTGGGTGCAGCTGCCCTTCGCCGGGATCGAGACGTTCGTCGACCTGGTCGACGACGATCGCGTCTGGACGTGCGGCAAGGGCGTGTATGCCGAACCGGTTGCCGAGCTGGCCCTCACGTTGGCGCTGGCCGGGCTGCGACACGTCGGCAGCTACGCCCGCGCAGCGGAGTGGCAGCGTCCACACGGTCGCAACCTGATCGGCGCCAACGTCACCATCCTCGGCGGCGGGGGCATCACCGAGCACCTGCTGCGCCTGCTCGCCCCGTTCGACTGCCATGTCACGGTCGTGCGCAACCGGGTCGAGGAGATGGAAGGCGCCGACGACGTGCTCGAGCCGGACCGCTACGTCGACGCGCTGGCCGGCGCCGATGTCGTGTTCCTCGCGCTCGCGCTCACGCCTGAGACCGAAGGGATGATCTCCCGCTCGGAGCTGGAGCAGATGTCGTCGCACACCTGGATCGTCAACGTGGCCCGAGGGCGCCACATCGTCACCGACGACCTGGTGTGGGCGCTGCAGCACGGTGTCATCGGCGGCGCCGCGTTGGATGTCACCGACCCCGAGCCGCTACCGATCGGGCATCCGTTGTGGTCGCTCCCGAACTGCATCATCACACCGCATGTGGGGAACACCCCGGACATGGCAGTTCCGCTGCTCTCCGAGCGGATCACCGCCAACGTGCGCCGGTTTGCCGCCGGCGAGGCGTTGATCGGCCCGATCCACGTCGACCTCGGCTACTGACGATGGCGGTCGCTCAGGAACCCTCCGCGGGAGCGATCGTCGGCGCACTGGCCGACCCCCATCGACGTTCCGTGTGGGCCGCCGTGCAGTTGGGCGCCGGCCACCTCGACGAGGTCGTGCTCGCCACCGGCCTCAACGCCACCCAGGTCGGGAAGGCGCTGGGCAAGCTGGTCGACGTCGGGCTCGTCGCCGGCACGGACGGCCGCCTCACCGTCGTCGCAGGAGTGTTCCAGCATGCCGCCCGCGACGCGCTCGCACGGCCGGTGACCGGCGAGCACGACGGCCTTCCAGCGGTGGCCCGCAAGGTGATGCACGCGTTCGTCGTCGACGGCCGGCTGCAGTCGATTCCCTCGTCGCCCAGCAAGCGGTTGGTCATCCTCGACTGGCTGGCTCAACTCTTCGAACCGGGCCGTCACTACAGCGAGTCGATGGTCAACCTCGTGCTCGGCCAGCGCCACCCCGACACCGCGGCCTTGCGCCGCTACCTGGTCGACGAAGGGTTCCTCGACCGTGCCGACGGCCAGTACTGGCGTAGCGGCGGCTCCGTGCCGACCTGATCGGTCGGGCGTAGCGTGATGACCATCGGCACGCTCTACGACACGCTCGCCGTCGCCCGTGATGCCTCGGCGGCCGACATCCGAGCGGCGTATCGTCGTGCGGCTCGGGCCAGCCACCCCGACATCCAGGGGGAGACGAGCGCAGCACGGATGGCCGACGTGAACGAGGCGTGGCGGGTGCTCGGCGACCCGGTGCGGCGGCGGGACTACGACCTGTCGTTGGCGACTCACCGTGCCGTGCCCGCCGCTGCAGTGGGAGAGCCGCTGCTCGCCGAGCCGCGTCACAACCCGCTGGCTCGCTACCAGGACCCACCACGCCTTCCCTGGCGCTTCATGGGCATGCTGCTGCTGGTCGGTCTCGGCTTCGTGATCGTGGGTGTGGTCACGGCGGGCGACCCCGTGCCGCCGAAGGTCGACAACGTGCTCGACCCCGGCGACTGCGTCGTGATCGAGGCGAACGGCGACGCAGCGGAGCGACTGTGCGCCGAGCCGCACGACGGCACGGTGCAGATCCTGTTGACCGAGGCCGGGCTGTGCCCGGAGGGTTCCGAGCCGCATCGCGACCGCCAGGGCATGGGCGTGGCCTGCGTGCGCGTGGACTGACCGCCTCGGTGTGCGGCATCGGCCGCGGCAGGTTGTCTGCGATGTGTTGGGTGCTAGCCTTGCGCTGCCACTGAGGGCGATTAGCTCAGTCGGCTAGAGCGCCACGTTCACACCGTGGAGGTCGTGGGTTCGAGCCCCGCATCGCCCACCGCACAGCACCTGGTCACCGGTTGCAGGCCCCGCTTCGGCGGGGCCTTTGCCGTTCCAGGTGCACACCAGGTGCACAGGATCAGACGGCATGCACGACCACAGGGCAGCACCGGACGACACAGGGCGGCGCTCGGCAACACTTCGTTGGTCGATCCAAGTCGCGTGATCAGCGGGTGGAGTTCGCGACTCGCAGCGCGACCGTGGTGCATCGCCTCGCTCGTTCGACGGCCTTCGCCGCGACTGGCGGTGCGATGTCCTCGAAGTCGTACTCGGCCTTCGTCTTCAACGGCAGCAGTCGTCGAAGATCGGTTTCGATGGCCACGCCGTCAGGCCCTGCCTGTCGCAGCAGGACCAGCACCTGATCGTGGTCCTCGCCAGCCGCACGGTGGCCGAGCCTGGCTCCGCACACGGCGTCGGCCGCGTTGATCGCGGCGTGGATCGCCAAGCTCGTCGCCGCGGTGCAGCGGCCTTCGGTGAGCTCGTGTTCTGCTGCCGACGCGTACTCGTCGGACTTGCCGGCGTACGCGCGCACCTGCACTGCCGAGACGGGTCGCGTCTTCATCGGCTTAGGCATGTGCGGTGCTCTCCAGCACGTCGAGCGTCAGGCCGTGCACCACCCGGCCGTCACGGCGGATGTCGTGCCAGATGGCCTGGTGCCCGTGCACGCGTTGCGCAATCTCGCCGATGGAGACTTCGAGCACTTCGGCAGCGTTGCCGGTCAGGCTCCTGACTGTCGTGCGCCACTGCTCGACCCCGTCGACCCATCGATCGTCGTCCTCGCCGACGCCCTCAGGCCGCACGAAGACCGCGTCCACGTCGCTCTGCGGTCCGGCGTCGCCACGGGCGAAGGAGCCGAACACGATGACGCTGGCTGGGGGAACCTCCAACGTGGCCGCCATGGCGCCGATCTCGGCGAGGACCGTCTCGCGTGCTGCCGCCAGCTGCAGCACCGCCCTGGCGGCCACGTGGGTGCGCACGAGCCGGAACTGTGACGACGGCGGGACCTCCCTGCGCTCGACGAGGCCCAGTTCGACGAGGCCAGGCAGCACGCGTGATGCCTGCGCCACGCTGACGCCGGAGAGGCGTGCCAGGGTTCGAAGGTTGAGCTCCGCCGTCGTCTCGGCGAGCGCGGCGAGCACCCGCCCTTGGGCGCCGGGGATGACTGCCGAGATCGGGTGGACGAAGTCCATGACGGCGAGCCTACCGCATGCACGTCAGATACGGAACAGTTGTTCCGCATCTGACGTCTACTCGATCGTGACGCTTCGGCGGGGGCCTTTGCCGTTCCGGCACGGCGACTGCGACTGCGACGTTTCACCATCACTCGACGCATCGTTGGTGCAGGTTCGGATCCTCGTGTCGCGTCTCCACCGCAGTGTGCTGAGGTCGGGCCGCGACACGAGCACGGGAACCCATCGTCGAACAGCGCCGAATCGGTGTCTCGGCGAGCACGGCGCGGTGGCGCGGGCACCGTGCGTAACAGATCTTTGACAGTTGCACCCTTGTCCTCATTCGCGGTCGCGCTGGCGAGTAGATTCCGCCGCATGGCGCGACTGTGCGAACGACCTGGATGTTCGCAACCTGCAGAGGTGACGTACGGCATCAATGCCGACCAACTGGTCGTGTGGATCGAGTCGCTCGATGGCGCCGTCGCCCATCGCGCCGGTGTGCTGTGCCGCCGGCACGCAGATGCAATGGTCGTGCCGCTGGGTTGGATGCTCGACGACCGTCGCGAGAGCGTGCCCCGGCTGTTCAAGACTCGAGAGGCCGCTCCACCGCTGGCCCCGCGACCCCGTCGCCATCGCATTCACCACCATCGCGATGAAACCGGGCAGCTCACGCTGCCGGCGGAACTGGATCCCCCTGCCGTCGAGGCCGTCCACGACATACCCACCCCGGCCATCGCTGCCACTTCGGCCATCGTCGTCGGCGCGACCGCCGAGACCGGCGACGCGGAGCCGTCACCCTGGAAGCCGGTGTTCGATCAACGCGACGACCTCGACGGTCTGCTGACGGCGCGGAGCCCCTTGCTCTCCAGGGCGTTCGGCAAGCGCGATCAGCCGGGCGGCTCCTGACGCGTCGCCGGCGCCACCCCGTCAGGGGCAGGCGCCGGCGTCCGCTGAAGTCGATCGCAGCAGGGTCAGGTGGCGCAGTGGCCAGCGGCCCAGGTGGTGACCTTGGCGAGGCGAGCCTCCATGCGAGCGCTCACCCGCTGGAGGCGAGCGAGGCGGGCGTCGAGGCGCTCCACCTTGGCGGTGTCGCCGGCGGCCTCGGCCTCGGCGCGCTTGCCCTGGAGCACCGTGGTGCGCTCGCTGATCCGCTGTTGCACTTCGGCGGCATGAGCCTGCACTTCGTCGACCTTGGCGCACTTCTCCTCGGTCGTCAGCTTCGGGCGACCGTTGCCTGCGCCAGTGCCGTCGTCGCCGCCGGCGGCCGAAGCCACGGTGCCGAAGGCGAGCGTGCCGGCCAGCACGATGCTGCTGATGGTGACGACGATCTTGTTCCGCTGTTGCATGACTGGTGATCCTTCTGGGGAGTGGCACGCTTGGTGTGCCGGGTGGTGCCCTCACTGTGGGCTGAGGGTGTGAGGGATCTGTGAGCGATCGGCCAGGGATCGGCGATACTGCTCGCATGGATGTGCATGCGTCGTTGGAGGCGCCGTGTGGGGCGGACCGGTTGTTCGGCTTCGTCGACGATCTGGTGCAGTACCCGGCGTGGATGGACCTCTTGCATCATGTCGAGCCGGTTGCAGGCGATGAGCCCTCCTGGCAGGTGGAGTTGCGGGCCAGGGTCGGGCCGCTGGCGCGGAGCAAGCGGCTGCGCATGCGGCGCACGGTGCACGACCCGGCTGCGCACCGGGTCGTGTTCGAGCGGGCGGAGGCGGACGGCCGTCGGCACAGCCCGTGGGTGTTGAAGGCCGAGGTGAGCGAACACGGCGACACCAGCACCCTGCACATGCACCTGCACTACGGCGGAGCGCTGTGGACGGGCGGCGTGCTGGAACGGGTGCTGGGCGATCAGATCACGAACGGCCGGGAACGGCTCACTGACTTGGTGCGTTCCACGCACTGAACCGGCCGTCGGGCCGTCGGTCCAACTGCAGGGGAAGACCGAAGCACTGGCTCAGCGACTCGCTGTCGAGGCACTCGTCGAGACCTCCTTCGGCAATCACCATGCCGTCGCGCAGCATCAGCACGTGCGTCATGCCCGGCGGAACCTCGTCGAGGTGATGGGTGACGAGCACCAATGGGGGCGCGCTCGCGTCGAGCGTCAGCTCGCTGAGAGCTTGCACGAGGTGTTCGCGGCCCCCGAGATCGAGGCGCGCGCTCGGTTCGTCGAGCAGTACCAGGCCCGGCTCGTTCATCAGGGTGCGGGCGAGCAGCACGCGCTGCTGTTCGCCGGAGGAGACCGTGCCCAGCGAACGGTCCGCCGTCCACGCCACCCCCATCCGCTCGAGGCATTCGGTGGCCCGGGCCTCGTCGGCCGTCGTGTACCGGTGCCACCACGGCTCGAGCGCAGCGTGCTTGGCGGTCATCACCACGTCGAGGCAGCGCAGCTCGGGGCGCAGCTGTGCGGCCAACGAGGCCGACAGGTAGCCGATGCGCTGCCGAAGCCGCCGCACGTCGGTGCGGCCCAGGCGCTCGCCGAGCACCTCGACGGTGCCGGTGGACGGATGCTCGTAGAGGGAAGCGATGCGCAGCAAGGTGGTCTTGCCGGAGCCGTTGGCGCCGAGCACGAGCCAGCGCTCGGCATCCCGCACCTGCCAGGTGAGCGGAGCCAGAATGCTGCGGGCATCGCGCACGAAGCTGACGTTCGAGAGGTTCAGCGCTGCGCCCATGCTGCCGATGACGATACGTGCGTTGCGGAGCGTGAAGGGCATTGTGACCGAGTGACTGTAACGAAAATGAAACAACTGGTAGCCTGGCGTGCAATGCGCCGCGCCGTCATCTTCATGTTTGCTGTCGGCGTGCTCGTGCCGGCGCTGCCTGGAACGGTCGCTCGCGCCGACGACACGGCTGCCGAACAGGCCGCCCGCGAGATCGCCGATGCCCGTGAGCAAGCCAACGCGGCGGCCGACGCCTACTTCCAAGCCGAGTCCGAGCTCGACTCGCTCAGCATCCAGGGCCAGACGCTGGAAGCCGAGGTTGCTGATCTGCAAACGCAGGTCGCCGCGTTGCAGGAGCGAGTCCAGCAGGTTGCCGTCAACCGGTTCACCCATTCCGACAGCTCTACCTCGCCGCTGCTCAACGGCTTCGCCTCCCCGGAGGAGCAGATGCAGGTTGCGGCATTGTCGGAGGTCATCACCGATACCTCTGCGCAGGACTTCGACAACTACGACTCGCTGAACCGCCAGTTGACCAAGAAGCAGAAGGCGCTCTCCGACAAGCGCGACGAGACGGAGCAGCAGAAGGCCAACGCCGCCGCGCTGCGTGACGAAGCAACTGCCCAGGTAGAGCACCTCAAGGAAGTCGAAGCCCAGCGGCTGAAGGATGAAGCGGTCAAGAAGGCGCTGCAGGCCGAAGAACGCAAACGTGCTGCGGCCGCCGAAGCCGAAGCGGCGAAGGCTGCGCAGGCGGCTTAGGCCGCTCAGGAAGTTGCCACCACCGTCGAGCCCGGCAGCCCCACCGACGCCGACGGCGGCGGTGGCGTGCCCCAGACCACTGCCCCTGCGGCTGCCGCCGGCAGCGGTGGCCAGACAGGCGGGGGCGGCGCCGGCGGGCGGCCAGGTGGTGCCGGTGGCAGTGACTACGGCGGTGTCGACTGGGTGTGCCCGACGGGCGATTCGGCCGTGTCGTTCGGCGACACGTGGGGCGCTCCCCGCAGCGGCGGGCGGCGTCACCAGGGCGTCGACATGATCGGGCCCATCGGCGTGCCGCTGCTCGCCGTCGTCGACGGTGTCGCGGCGGCGAAGAGCAACGAGCTGGGTGGCATCGCCATCTGGTTCACCGGCGCCGACGGCAACAAGTACTACTACGCCCACCTCGATCACTACGGCACGCTCGGCGCCGTCTCGAAGGGCGAGGTCATCGGCTACATGGGCCAGACCGGCAACGCCAGGTTCAGTGTCCCGCACCTGCACTTCGAGATCCACCCCGGTGGTGGCGCCGCGGTGAACCCGTACCCCACCGTTCGCGCTCACTGCTGAGGCCCTCGGTTCGGGTCGCCGGCACGCCATCGGCAAGGCTGTGCCGGTGACCGACGACCTGGCAGCCGCGCTCGCCGACGTGCTGTCAGCGAGCCACGTCGACGACGTGGTCCGCCTCAGTGGTGGCGCCTCACGCGACACGTTTCGGTTCCGCGCCGACGGCCGCTCGCTCATCCTGCAGCGCCAACGTGCCGGCGACGTGCGCGACATGGGCAACGAGGCGATGGTGGTGCGCGCTGCCGGAGCCGCTGGCGTGCCGGTGGCGCAGGTCGTCGCTGCATCGACCGACCCCTCCGCGCTGGGCAGTGCGTTCATGGTGCTCACCGCCGTCGAGGGCGAGACGATCGCCCGCAAGATCCTGCGCGACGAGCACTATGCCAGGGCGCGCACGGTGCTGCCAGCCCAGTTGGGGGCAGCACTGGCACAACTGCACGCCGTCGACACGACAGGATTGTCGTCGCTGCCGACGACCGATCAAGTGCAGCAGTACCGCGAAGCGCTCGACCAGCTCGGGCAGCCTCACCCCACCTTCGAGCTGGTGTTCAAGTGGTTGGCGGCACATCGACCACCGGCTCGCCCGCCGGTGCTGGTGCACGGCGACTTCCGCCTCGGCAACGTCATCGTCGCCGACGACGGGCTGAGGGCGATCCTCGACTGGGAGCTGGCCCACCTCGGCGATCCGATGGAGGACCTCGGCTGGTTGTGCGTGAAGGCATGGCGCTTCGGGGCGCAGCGGCCGGTCGCCGGCGTCGGGGAGTACCGGCAGCTGTTCGACGCCTATGAGGCCGCAGGCGGCGGTGCGGTCGACCCCGACGTGGTGCGCTGGTGGGAGGTGCTGGGCACGCTCAAGTGGGGGATCATGTGCATCATGCAGGCCAACGCCCACGTAGCCGGGCTCACCCGCAGCCACGAGCTGGCGGCGATCGGCAGGCGAGTGTGCGAGAACGAACACGACCTGTTCCTGGCGCTGGAGGGTCGCTGGTGAACCTGCACGACATGCCCTCGGCCGAGGAGCTGGTGGAAGCCGTTCGTGAGTGGTTGGAGCGCGACGTCATCGCCGGTACCACCGGCCGGCTCCAGTTCCATGCGCGGGTGGCCGTGAACGTGCTGGCCATGGTGGAGCGCGAGTTGCGCCTCGGTGGTGATCAGGCGGTCGCGCACGCGGGGCGCCTGGAACAATTGGGTTGCGCCGACGATGCCGAGCTGGCGCAGCGCATCCGCTCCGGCGAGTTGGACGGCCGGCTCGAGGAAGTGCGTGCGGTCGTGTGGGCCGACGTGCGCGACAAGCTTGCGGTGGCCAACCCGAAGTACCTCGACTAGTCGAGCGGTCCCTTCGAGCGCAACGTCACCGGCTGACCGGCCGCCAGTTGGCCGCAGGCGGCGTCGATGTCGGTGCCTCGGTTTCGACGAACGGTCGCGTTGACCCCCAGGTCGACCAGTAGCTGATGGAACCGAGCGACTCGGGTCTTCGACGAGCCGATGGTGGGGTACCCCGGCGTGGGGTTGAGCGGGATGAGATTGACGTGGGCCGGCAACCGGAAGCGGCGGCACAGGCCGGCGAGCTCGGTGGCATCGCTGTCGCGATCGTTGACCCCGTCGATCAACGCCCACTCGAAGCTGAGCCGTCGGCCCTTGGCCGCGAGGTAGTCGCCGCAGGCCTTCATCAGGTCGTCGAGCGGGTAGCGCTTGTTGATCGGCACCAGCTCGTCGCGCAACTCGTCGTTGGCGGCATGCAGGGAGACCGCCAGGTTGACCGGCAGTTGGCGTTCGGTGAGCTTGCGGATGCCGGGGATGAGGCCGACGGTGCTGATGGTGATGTGCCGTGCCGAGAGGCCGATCGCGCCGTGGAATCGCTCGACCGACTGCCACACCGCGGCCTCGTTGGCCATCGGCTCGCCCATGCCCATGAACACCACGTTGGCGAGCCTGCGCTCCATCGCCCGCGCGTCGCGCGCCGCTACCACGACCTGCTCGACGATCTCGCCCACGGTGAGCTGGCGAGTGAAGCCGGCCTGCCCGGTGGCGCAGAACCCGCACGCCATTGCGCAGCCGGCCTGGCTGCTGACGCAGACGGTGACGCGGTCGGGGTACAGCATCAGCACGGTCTCGATGCGGCTGCCGTCGTGCAGCTCCCACAGGTACTTCACCGTGTCGCCGCCATCGCTGACTCGGCGGACCACTTGCGTCAGCGAGGTCGGCAACTCGGCGACGAGCCGGTCGCGGAGCGTCTTCGGTACGTTGCTGATGTCGGCCGGCGCGGCCAGCTGGGTGTAGAGACCCGCCCAGACCTGATCGAGCCGATAGCGCGGCTCGCCCTCGAGCAGCACCGCGAGCCCGTCGCGATCGGGGGAGTAGAGCGTGCTGGTCATGCGACCTCGGCAGCGAGTGCTTCGTACGACGCGATGCGCTGGCGGATGACATCGAGGCTCGCCGTCCAGAACTCGCCGGCGGTGACGTCGAAGCCGAAGATCTCGCCCAGCTCCTCGGCGGTGTTCATGCCCGCCCGCGACAGTGCGTCGTCGTAGTGGGCCGTGAACCGCTGTGGATCCTGCTGGTACTGGGCGAAGAGCCCCAGGCCGAACAGCAGGCCGTACGTGTACGGCCAGTTGTAGAAGTTCGAGCTGTAGTAGTGCGGCTTCAGCGCCCACATGTACGGGTGGGCACTGGCCTGGGCAAGCCCGTCGCCGTACGCATCCGCCTGAGCCTGCAGCATCAGTTCGTTGAGCTCACCGACGCCGAGCGTGCGCCGTTGCCGGCGCGTGAACACCTCGGTCTCGAAGAGGAAGCGACTGCGGATGTCGACCACGACCTGTGTGGAACCCTGCAGGTCGACATCCAGCAGGGCCAGCCGGTCGCGGCCATGGAGGCGCTGCAGGCCTTCCTCCACGACCAGTGTCTCGCAGAAGATGCTGGCGGTCTCGGCCAACGCCATCGGCAGGGCGCGCTGCAGCGGCGTGCGGTGGGCCAGCTGGGTGTTGTGGTACGCGTGGCCGAGTTCGTGCGCCGTCGTCTGCGCCGAGTCCACGCTGCCGCTCCAGTTCAGGAACACCAGCGATCGGTCGTCGACGAACGGCATGCAGAACGCGCCGCCACGCTTTCCGGCACGTGGCCCGGCGTCGATCCATTGCTCGTCGAGGGCCCGGTCGAGCAACCCGGCCAGCGGGCCACCATACGACGCGAAGGCGTTGCGGACGATGGCCGCACCTTCGTCCCAGGAGATCTCCGCCGGCGCGAACGGCAGGGGTGCGAACAGGTCGTGCCACGGCAGTGCACCGTCGTGGCCGTGCAGCCGGGCCTTCGCCTTCATCCAGCTCCGGAAGTCGGGCAGCGAGTCGGTGACCGCGTGCTGCATCGCCTCGAACGTGGCGTGACTGACGTTGTTGGCGAACAACGAGACGTCGAGCGGCGACGCCCAGCCACGTCGGCGATTGACCACGTTGGCCTCACCTTTGACTGCATTCATGGCAGCCGCGCAGACCGGCGCGATGGTGGGCCACGCGGCGAGCTCCGCGCCGTAGGCGGCGATGCGGACGGCGGGGTCGGCGTGCGACGCAAGGCCGCGGACAGCGGCCATCGGCAACTCGTCGACGGTGCCGTCGGGCATCGACACCGCAGTGGTGAGTTGGGAGGTGACGGTGCTGTGCAGCTGGTACCAGGCGGACGAGCCGGTGTTCACCAGCTCGCCGTAGAGGCCCTCCTCCACCTCGCTCATCTGCCGATCGGCACGATCGGCCAACTTGGTGAGCGGGCCGCGGTGCTCTGCAACCTGCTCGCTCACACCAGCCAGAGCGTCGACGCCCAGTGCGTGCAACCACTCGGCCAGCCGCGCCTGCAAGGGGCGCTCGCGCGAGGCGGCCATCTGGTACTCGCCCATCAGGCCCTGCGCCTTTTCGTGGTAGCTGTCCGTGGAGGTGGTGGCCAGGATGTAGGCGCCAAGGGTGGCGGAGTGCTCCTTCATCGCGTTGAGGGCACCGATGACGGTGTCGGCGACGAGGCCGTCCTCCTTCGTCACCGGGCGCGGATCCGTGTGGCGGATGTCGTGCTCGTCGAGCAGGGCCTCCAGCCGGGCGATGTCGGCACTGCACCGGTCCATGGCGTCGAGGAACGACCGCGCCTCGAACGACTCGTGCACGTCGGCCACGCTCCAGCGGGGTAGCGGCGCCTCCTCGATGCCGGCTGCCGTCGGGTCGTGGCTCGTCATGTGATGGCTCCTCGCGGCGCTCGCAGGTAGGACTGGTCGACGTGGTCGACGTGGAAGCCGAGGGTGCGGTAGAGACCGACGGCTGCGGTGTTGTCGGCGTCGACGTACAGCATGGCGGATGTCGCACCGACCGCCTGGAGGTGCTGCAGTCCCGCGATCGTGAGCGCCCGCCCGAGGCCGTGCCCATGGAAGTCGGGATGTACCGCGATGACGTAGATCTCGCCCACAAGAGTCGGCCCGGCGTGCAGCTTCGTCCAGCAGAAGGCCGCCAGCCGACCGTCGCGCTCGTGCAGCAGGAAGCCGGATGCATCGAACCACGGCTCGCCCTGACGTTGCCGGAGCATCTGGCGGTTCCAGCCGCCCTGCTCGCCGTGCCAGGCGAAGGCGGCGTTGTTGACCGCGAGCCACGCGTCGTCGTCGGTGCCGACTCGAAACGCCCGTACGGTGATGTCGGTGGACTGCTCGATCGGCAGCGGCCGGGTCATGCGCGACAACCGCCGATCGGGAGTCATGCCCAGTCGGGCGGCAATCGGGCCCTGCGCCTCGGTAGCCCACCAGACGACCGCGGTGTCGGCGGGGAGGTCGTTCAGGAGCGCGCGCAGCAGGGCCTCCTGCCCTGGCTCGGCGCCATCGCGGACCACGCACCCGACGACCAGGCCATCGTTGGCGCACGATGCCTGTGCGTAGCCGACCAGCTGGTCGTGCTTCGTGGCGAGTACGGCGAAGAGTGGTCCGTGGGCGCCTGCAGCGAGGTCGCCGAGGAGATGGTCGTTGAGGCGTGTTCCCTCGTGTCGGTGGGCATCGTCGAGGAAGGCGGCGACCTGGGCGCGCTCCGCTGCCGAGAGGCTGTGTCGCACTCGCACCTGCAGCATCCGGCCGAGGCTACTGGGGCGGAACTGGCGACCGGTTCGACCTCCCGGTGGCGGGCCGTGCGTAGCCTCCTGGCCATGGGAACACCGCGCACGCCCAAGGGCCGGATCAAGGCGATCGCCGCACGATTGGAGGAGGCCTATCCCGACGCGGTCTGCGAGCTGCATCACCGCACCCCGTTCGAGCTGCTCGTGGCCACCGTGTTGTCCGCGCAGACCACTGATGCGCGCGTGAACATGGTGACGCCTCGGTTGTTCCAGCGCTACCCCGACGCCGCTGCGCTCGCCGGCGCCGACCCCGCAGAGCTGGAGGAGATCATCCGATCCACGGGCTTCTACCAGAGCAAGGCGCGCAACCTGGTGGCGCTGGCGACCGGGCTGCTCGATCGCTTCGGCGGCGAGGTGCCCACCGCACTCGAGGACCTGGTCACGCTGGCCGGCGTGGGGCGCAAGACGGGCAACGTGGTGCGTAGCGTTGCGTTCGGCCTTCCCGGCCTGCCCGTCGACACGCACGTCGGGCGTCTGACCCGCAAGTGGGCGCTCACCACCGATGACGACCCGGTCAAGGTGGAGGCCGCACTGTGCGCGCTGCTCCCGGCGGCGCAGTGGGGCGACTTCAGTCTGCGCACGATCCTGCACGGGCGCAGAGTCTGCGATGCGAAGCGGCCGCGGTGCGCCGAGTGCAGCCTCGAAGACCTGTGCCCGGCCTCGCAGATGCCTCGCTAGATCAATTTCAGATCAAATCGACCGCGTTGAGTGGTGGTTTGCAAGCAAGAAAATACGGTGTATAGTGACCGCACCAACCAGGTTCCCGCCACCTGGTTTGCGAGCGATGCTGGGATCCGCCGCCTGGCGTCGCTGAGCGACGGCCCCGCAAGGGGCCGTCGCCGCGTTTTCACCGACAGTGGGAATTCTGATGGGTTGCTCAGGCCGCCCACCTCGTCGTGTCAGGTGGTGGAAGCGGCCAGCTTCGCGGCCCGGCGGAGCAGCCTGGCGGCGGTGCGCAGTGCCCGCTCAGCCTCCACCAGCGCGCCGGCGACGTCGTCGTGCTGGCTGACGGTGTAGCCCGGCACGCAGTCGCCCACTTCCTGCTGGTAGCGGTCGACGTGGTCGGCCATCACGGACAGGGCGACGGAGGGATTGGCTGGCATGGCCACCAGTGTGCCGCGGTCCGCGCTGGCCGCGCGGCGCAATGCACTCCGCTCGGAGGACGTCGCGTCGATAGCGTGTGGCCCGTGACCCGTGTGCCCGTGCGTGACGACCTTCGAGCTCTCGAGGGGTATCACTCACCGCAGGTGCACGTGCCCGTGCGGCTCAACACCAATGAGTCCCCGTTTCCACCGCCCGCAGCGTGGCGGGCGGCGTTCGCCGCCGAGCTCGCCGACGTGGAGTGGCACCGCTACCCGGACCGGGGCGCCACTGCTCTGCGTCGTGGCATCGCCCTTCAGCACGGCGTACGGCCGGATCAGGTGTTCGTGGCCAACGGCAGCAACGAGGTGTTGCAGACCCTGCTCCTCACGTTTGCCGGCCCAGGGCGCACCGTCGCCACCTTCGAGCCCACGTACCAGCTCCACGGTCACATCGCCAGGCTCACCGGAGCCGCCGTGGTGGAGGGGGAACGCGCCGCCGACTACTCGCTCGACCTCGCGGAGGTGCAGCGTGTGCTGGCCGCCTCTCAGCCGGTGATCACCTTTCTGTGCTCGCCCAACAACCCCACCGGGCTGGTGGAGTCGGAGGCCAACGTGAGGGCGGTGCTCGCCCAGGTGCCCGGGTTGTTGGTGGTCGACGAGGCCTACGGCCAGTTCGCCGACTGGTCGGCGGTCGGACTCGTCGACGACGAGGCGCCGGTCGTCGTCACTCGCACGTTCTCCAAGACGTGGTCGATGGCCGGGTCTCGGCTCGGCTACCTGATCGGCCCGTCGTGGCTCGTCTCCGAGCTCGACAAGGTGGTGCTGCCGTACCACCTCGACGCCGCCAAGCAGATCGCCGGCCGTCTGGCGCTCACCTTCGTCGACGAGATGGAGCAGCGCGTGCAGTTCATCGTGGCCGAACGCGAGCGCTTGTCGGCCGCGATGCGCGCCCTGCCGCTGCACGTCTTCCCCAGCGGTGCCAACTTCATCCTGTTCCGTCCGCTCCGTGTGCCGGGACGCACCGTCTGGCAGCAACTGCTCGATCACGGTGTGCTCGTCCGCGATTGTTCCGCTTGGCCGAGGTTGGCGGACTGCCTACGTGTCACCATCGGTACCGCCGAGGAGAACGACATGTTCCTGGCCGCCCTCACACTCGCTCTCACCCCGGTGGTCGTCCGATGAGCCGCTCCGCCCATCGGCAGCGCACGACGAAGGAGACATCGATCGAGCTGTCGATCGAGCTCGACGGCACCGGAAGGGCCGAGGTCAGCACCGGCATCCCGTTCTACGACCACATGCTCGAGCAGCTGGGCAAGCACGGCGGGTTCGATCTGCGCATCGCGGCCATCGGCGACTTGCACATCGACACCCACCACACCGTCGAGGATGTCGGCATCGCGCTGGGCGAGGCCTTTCGCGAGGCGCTGGGCGACAAGGCCGGTGTGCGCCGTTTCGCCAGTGGCCTGTACCCGCTCGACGAGGCGCTCGTCGAGGTGGCCCTCGATCTGTCCGGCCGGCCGTTCGTGGTGTGGAACGTGCCCATGCCCGAGGTGCTGCCACTGGGGAACCCGGCCTTCGATCCGCAACTCGCCGAGCATGCGTTCAGCTCGTTCGCCACCGCGGCCGGCATCACGTTGCACGTTCGGCTCTGCCACGGCACCAACGTGCATCACATCATCGAGGCCGCGTTCAAGGGCCTGGCGCGCTGCCTGCGTGACGCCGTTCGCATCGAAGGGTCGACCGTGCCATCGACGAAGGGTGTCTTGTGACGGGCCCGCTCGTCGCGGTGCTCGACTACGGCATCGGCAACCTGCGTTCGGCACAGAAGGCGTTGCAGCACTGCGGCGCCGACGCCCGGCTCACCGCCGACGCCGGCCTGGTGGCCGCGGCGGAGGCGGTCGTGCTCCCCGGCGTGGGTGCCTTCGGCGCGTGCATGCAGGCGCTGCGCGCGGCCGGCATGGAGCCGGTCGTGCACGATGCGGTGGCCTCGGGCCGGCCGTTCCTCGGCATCTGCGTGGGCATGCAGATGCTGTTCGGCGACAGCGAGGAAGACCCCGACGACGCCGGGCTGGGCGTCATCGACGGTTCGATCCGCTGGATCACCGACGAACTCCCCCGGCCGCAGATGCAGTGGAACCAGCTCGCGATCACCGCTGGCGACCCGATGTTCGACGGTCTCGGTGCGAGCCCGTGGGTCTACTTCGTGCACTCCCTGCACGGTGTGCCCTCCGATCCTTCGGCGATCGCGGCCACCTGCGACTACGGCGGCACCGTGAACGCCGCCTTCCGCCAGGGGAACGTGTTCGCCACCCAGTTCCATCCGGAGAAGTCGGGGTCTGCCGGCCTGGCGTTGCTGCGCAACTTCGTGCGGCTCGTGCACCCGACCGGCGTGACGGCCGGGGAGCCGTCGTGATCGACCTCTACCCGGCCATCGATCTGCGCGACGGCAAGGTGGTTCGCCTCCGTCAGGGCGACTACGACGATCAGACCACCTATGGCGACGATCCCGTTGCCGTGGCCGAATCGTTCGCCCACGCCGGGGCGCGCTGGATCCATGTCGTGGATCTCGATGCCGCGCGCAGTGGGTCGCCCGTCAACCGCCCGGTCGTCGCGGCGATCGCGCGGGCGGTTGCGGGCCGGGCGCAGGTGCAGACGGGCGGAGGAGTCCGCACCGTGGGCGACGCGCTCTCCCTGGCCGATGCCGGGGTGGCGCGAGTCGTCATGGGCAGTGCCGCGGTCGCCGAGCCGCGCCTCGTCGCCGAGGCCTCGTCGGTCATCGCTGTGGCCGTCGGGCTCGATCACCGTGATGGCGAGGTGGCAGTGCACGGGTGGACGGAGGGCTCGGGCGTGCAGCTCATCGACGCCCTCGGCTGGTTCCCCACGGCGGCCGTGTTCGTCATCACCGACATCGCCCGCGACGGCATGCTGGGCGGGCCCGACGTGGAGGGGCTTGGCGCCGCTGCCGCGGCCACCGACATCCCCATCATCGCCAGTGGAGGGGTGGCCACTCTTGCCGACATCGCCGCGCTGAAATCGGTGCGCGGCCTTGCCGGGGTCATCTCCGGCAAGGCGATCTACGAAGGCCGTTTCTCGGTGGCCGAAGCGCTGCAGGAGCTGGCGAAGTGAGGGTGGCGCGGGTGATCCCCTGTCTCGACGTCACCAATGGGCGTGTCGTGAAGGGCGTCAACTTCGTGGGTCTGCGCGACGCCGGCGATCCGGTGGAGCTGGCCGCGAAGTACGACCGCGATGGCGCCGACGAGCTCGTGTTCCTCGACATCACCGCCTCGTCCGACGGCCGCGACACCATGGTCGACGTGGTCTACCGCACGGCGGAGCAGGTGTTCATCCCGTTCACGGTCGGCGGCGGCATCCGCACGGCCGACGACGCCCGCCTGATGCTGCGCGCCGGCGCCGACAAGGTCAGCGTCAACACCGCCGCCGTGCACCGGCCGGCGCTCATCAGCGACATCGCCGCCGAGTTCGGCTCCCAGTGCTGCGTCTGTGCGATCGACGCGAAGCACCGGCTCGACAGCAGTGGCTACGAGGTCTACTTGCACGGTGGGCGCACGCCCACCGGCATCGACGCGGTCGAGTGGGCCGTGCGGGCGGCAGGGCTCGGCGCCGGCGAGATCCTGCTCACCTCGATGGATCGCGATGGCACCAAGGAAGGCTTCGACCTCGACCTCACCCGCCGGGTGGCCGACGCGGTGGGCGTTCCCGTGATCGCCAGCGGCGGCGTGGGCACGCTGCAGCACCTTGCCGCCGGCATCACCGACGGTCATGCCACCGGCGTGCTGGCGGCGAGCATCTTCCACTTCGGTGAGCACACCATCGCCGATGCGAAGCGGGCGATGGCCGCCGCCGGTGTGCTGGTACGGCCGGCATGACCGAGTTGCTGCGCTCACCGTTCACCGTGATCGACGGCGGCCTGTCCACCGTGCTGGAGGAGATGGGTGAACGGCCATCCGGCCTGCTGTGGACGGCTGCCGCGCTCGTCGGCCGTCCCGAGGTGATCACTGCCGCGCATCGCCGGTACGTGGAGGCGGGGGCCGATGTCGTCATCACCGCCAGCTACCAGGCCAGCGAGGCGGGCTTCGTCGCCGCCGGCCTGACCGCGGCCGAGGCCCGGCGGTTGCTCGCCTCCACCACGGCCGTCGCTCGGGCGGCCGGCCCACGGATCGTCGCGTGTTCGGTGGGGCCCTTCGGAGCCTGCCTCGGCGACGGGAGCGAGTACCACGGGCGCTACGCGGCCGGCTGGGCCGAAGTCCGTGCGTTCCACCGCGCCCGGCTGGAGGTGCTGGTGCCCACCGCGCCCGATGTGTTCGCGATCGAGACGATGCCGTCGCGGGCGGAAGCGGAGATCGTCGTGCAGGAGCTGCGCTCGCTCACCGACTCGCCGGCCTGGCTGACCTTCACCTGCATCGACGAAGTGCACACCTGCAGCGGCGACGTCTTCTCCGACGCTGTCGCCGCGGTGGCGCCGGCGCTCACCGCCGTGGGCGTCAACTGCACAGCACCGGGCCTGGTCGAGCCCCTGTTGCGCTCGCTGTCGGTGCCGCCGCCGCTGGTCGCCTATCCGAACCACGGCGCTCACTGGGACGGTGAGCACAAGTGCTGGCTGGGCGAGACCGGTGGCGCGGAGATCCCTGCGATGGTGCCGGCCTGGCTGGCCGCAGGCGCTCGTCTGATCGGCGGTTGCTGCGGTGTCGGCACTGCCGGCATCGCCGCGCTGGCCGCCCTTCGCGCATCGCTCGCCTCCTGAGCCGACACAGGCGTCCGCTCGCCGGTACAGTGCCGCGCATGGCTTCCAAGATGCAGTATCGCCGGCTCGGTCGTAGCGGGTTGCAGGTGTCGGTTCTCTCCTTCGGGAGCTGGGTCACGTTCGACAACCAGCTCGGCGACGCGATGGCGTTGGAGTGCATGCAGGCCGCGTACGAGGCAGGCTGCAACTTCTTCGACAACGCCGAGGCGTATGCGGGCGGTGGCAGCGAGGGCCAGATGGGTCGTGCCATCCAGGAGCTCGGCTGGAAGCGCCAGTCGTATGTGGTGAGCACGAAGTTCTTCTGGGGGCTCAACGGCAACATGCGCAACATGCGCAACACGCTGAACCGGAAGTACCTCGCGCAGGCGATCGACGGGTCGCTGGAGCGCATGGGGCTCGACTTCATCGATCTTGTGTACTGTCACCGCCCCGACGCGAACACGCCACTGGAAGAGACCGTGTGGGCGATGAGCGACATGATCTCGCAGGGCAAAGCGCTGTACTGGGGCACCAGCGAATGGAGCGCCGACGAGATC
>JBAVTH010000420.1:0-1622 GCA_049696035.1 Ilumatobacteraceae bacterium | reverse complement strand
GTCTTGTCCTCCTGCACCTTGTAGGCGGTTCCCGTCTTGCCCGCCACGGAGATGCCGTCGATCTGGGCATCCTTGCCGGTGCCGTCGCAGACGACGTCCTTCATCATGTCGGTCATCGTCGCGGCCGCTGCCGGCTGGATCACCTCGTGCGTCGCTGCCGCAACCGTGTCGGTCACCTCACCGTCGGCGCCGATGGTCGCCTTCACCAGCTTCGGCGCCACGTACACGCCGCCGTTGGCGACGGTGTTGACCGCCGCGGCCAGCTGCAGCGCCGTGACCGAGTAGCCGTAGCCATAGCTGTGCGACTGCTTCTCGGTGCCCTCCCACTCGGAGGCGGGCTTGAACAACCCGGCGCTCTCGTTCGGGAAGTCGAGCGCGGTCTTCTGGCCGAAGCCGAACGCCTCGAGGTAACTGCCGAAACGCTCGGTGCCGACCTCGTCGGTCAGCAGCAGCGTGCCGATGTTGGAGGAGTGGACGATGATGTGGCGCAACGACATCGGCTCCGCGTTGTGCGGCTCGGCGTCGGTGATCGTGTGCTCCCACTCGGTGCCCTTGTCGTACACGATCCGGCCGGGCACCTCGATCGTGGTGTCAGGGTTGGCGACGCCCGTGTCGACGACCGCCGACAGGCTGAACACCTTCGCCACCGAACCCGGCTCGAAGGGTTCCACCGCTGCCAGGTTGGCCGACGTGACGGCCACGACTCCGTCATCACCGCGGCTGACGTTGGCGACCGCATAGATCTCACCGGTGGCGGTGTCCATGACCACGACCGCGCCGCCCTTGGCTTTCAGCTCCTCCACGCGGGTGATCAAGGCCTGCTCCACCTGGAACTGCAACGAGCGGTCCAGCGTCAGGACCAGGTCGTCACCGGGCACCGGCGCTGTGGTGGTCGTGCCCGACCCGGGGATCGATCTGCCCTTGGCGTCGTGTTCGCGCACTCGCTCTCCGTCGACTCCGGTGAGCTGCTCGTCGTACAGCAGCTCGACGCCGGCGGTGCCGTTGCCGTCGATGTCGGTACGACCCAGCAGGCTGCGGCCCACCTCGCCGCTGGGCATGATGCGCTTGTCCTCGCGCAAGCGGTCGATGCCGCCGAGGTTCAGCGCCATCACGGAGTCGGCGAGCTCGTCGTCGATCTGACGGGCGATGTAGACGAAGTTCTTCTCTTTGGCGGTGAATGCCTCCAACAGCGACTGCTGCTTCTCGGGCGCGAGCTGCAGCATCGTGGTGAGCACCGACATGACACCAGTCGGGTCGGTCACCAGCTTCGGGTTCGCGATCAACGTGCTGCTCGGCACGCTCATCACCAGTTCACCGCCGTCGCGAGCGAAGATGGTGCCCCGCGGCGCGTGCAGTACGGCTTCCGAGGTGCGCTGCGCCTTGCCGGCAGCCACCAGCGAATCGGACCCGGCGGTCTGCAGGAACGCCACGCGCGCCACGACGGCCCCGAACAGCAGCACGCTGATGATGAACACCGCCACCAGCCGGCGACGAGGCTCACCGGCTCGGAACGTCATCGTGTACCCGGCAGGCTGTTGGCGCTTGGTCTTCTTGACCCGCTTCTGCAGCGGACGGGCGCTGCGAACGGAGCGACCGTGGTCGCGGTCACGGACCACCTTGTC
>JBAVTH010000419.1:0-2096 GCA_049696035.1 Ilumatobacteraceae bacterium | reverse complement strand
GCGAACGGCAGGCTCGTGGGCGGACGGTGTGGAGGTGTCGTGCACGGAGGGGCTGATCGTGGCGGTCACCGTCACCGGCAGCACGCCGGGTGTGCTCGGCGATGCGCTCGGGTTCCGCGCGCGGGTCACCGAGACAGCGCCGAAGGAGCAATGACATGCGCGAACGGCTCCAGTCGTCGGTGATGAGATGGCGCGAGGACGACGGGATCGCGACTCCCGTGGAGATGATGTACCTCCTCGTCTTCTGTCTTGTGGCGGTGCTGTTCCTCGGGTTCGTCGGTCGCCTGCACGCGGCCGGTGTGCAGGTCACCAACACCGCCCAGTCGGCGGCCCGGGCCGCTTCGCAGGCTCCGGATGCGGTTGCCGCGCAGGCGGCGGCGCAACAGGCGGTCGCTTCCTCGGCCCTCGCCGCGCGTTGCGAGGGCGGAGCCGGGGTCAGCGTGTCGTGGAACCCCTCGCCGACAGGCGCCTGGCAGGGTGGCTCGGTCACGGTGCAGGTGTCGTGCACCGTCCGCAACCAGTCGCTGGTGGGGGTGTGGGCGCCGGGCTCGCGCACTGTCGTGGTGAACGACACCCAGCCGGTGGACAGGTATCAGCGATGAACGAGCAGCCCCGCGACCGAGGCGCGATCTCGGTGGTGATGGTCATGTTGCTGGTGATGGTGCTGGCGGGCGCCGGCCTGGTGGTCGACGGCGGTCGGGCGATGGTGGCCCGCCGGCACGCCTCCAACACCGCAGAGGCGGCCGCGCGTGCGGCGGTCGCGACCGCAACTCCGGTGAGCGGCTTCGACCGCGATGCGGCGGCGGCTGCGGCGCTGGGCTACGCCCGTCGAGCAGGCGTCGCCGCCTCCGATGTCACCGTGGTGGTGGGAGCCGACTTCGTGACCGTCACCGTCACCGAACGCCGGCAAACGGTGTTCCTGATCCTCGGTGGCAAAGAAACGATCACCGTGCAGGCGTCGGGCACAGCCCGAGTCACCTACACGCGATGAAAGGACGGATGTGATGCGACTACCTCGCCTGCTCCTACGTGGGTGTGCGTTCCTGATGCTGGCCGGGCTGCTGGTCGGTGTGCCGGTGGCGGTGTTCCGGCTGGTGGGTGTGCCGTTGCCCGGCGCGACGGATCTGCACGATGCCTGGCACGATCGGCGCATCGACGGCGACCTGGTGGTGCGCGTGGGCATGGCGGTGTTCGCCGTGCTGTGGTTGTGGTTCGCGGTCACCGCGCTCGCCGAGCTCTGGCATGTGGTGGCGTGGCGCTTCGGTGGCCCCCGTGCTCGCCTTGCACCGTTGCCGCCCGGTCCATCGGGGTGGGTCCGTGGTCTCGTGCGGTTCATTGCCGTCTCCTCGGTCTCGGCGACGGCCGCGTTCGGCAGCCTGGTGCCGTTGGCTCGCGCCTCGATCGCGACCACGCCGTCTGTCGCGCCGGCCGCGGCGACGGTCGCGACGTCGACGGTGGCCCCTCGCCCCGCCGGTTTGCCGACGCACTTCGCCGACGGCCGCGAAACCCCGTACTCGCTCGCCACCGCACTCGGCCGGCCCGAGCTGCGCGACCGGATCATCGAAGTGAACCTCGGTCGCCCCGCGCCCGACGGGGTGGCGTGGCAGGGGGGCGTGTTCCCCGCCGGCATGGAGGTGCTGTTGCCGGAGGAGCAGTTGGTGGCCACCGCGCTCGGGCCGGCTCACGAAGTGGTCGCCGGCGACTCGTACTGGCGGATCGCTGATGATCACCTCTCCACGATCATGCGCCGCGACGCCACACCACGAGAGGTGTTCGACTACACCGAGGACCTGGTCTCGTTCAACCACGACCTGCTCGGCCATCGCGACCCGTCGCTGATCCTTCCGGGCGAGCTGGTGGTGCTGACCGGCACCGCCGAGGCGCCGATCGATGCGACCCAGGCGCAGATCGACGCCGTGCCGGTGGACGTGCTGCCGGTGGACGTCGTGCCGGTGGACGTCGTGCCGGTGGACGTGACCGCGCGGCCCGCGCACGATGTCGTCGCGCCCGACGTGCGGCTGCTGCCACCGGCCGTTCGCCCCGAGGCCGGCGATGCGCCGGCGCCGGCTGAGGCGCCACTCCCCGTGGAGCCCGGT
>JBAVTH010000418.1:0-1521 GCA_049696035.1 Ilumatobacteraceae bacterium | reverse complement strand
GGACACATCCTGGTCGACTCGGAGCCCGGACAGGGCACGACCATGCACTTCCTGCTGCCGTGGGCCGATGCGCCGGTCGACGTCGCAGCGGCACCGCTGCCGCCGCTGCCCCATCCCGCGGGCCGGGTCGTACTGTTGGTCGAGGACGAAGCCGACGTCCGCGACATCGTCGCCGAGATCCTGCGTCGCGCCGGCCATACCGTGCATGCCGCCAGCAGCCTCGCCAGCACCACGGCGCTGCTCGATGACGACCTCGGCCGGGTCGATCTGCTGCTCACCGACCTGGTCCTGCCGGGCGGCAATGGACTCGAGGTGGCCAAGCGGGTGCGCGCCGTGTTCCCGGACATCCCAGTGCTGTTCATGTCTGGCTATTCAGAGAGTGTGTTCTCGGGAGGCGCGTCGGTGGAGCACCTGCTGCAGAAGCCCTTCACCTCGCGCACGCTGCTCGACACAATCCACGAACTGCTCGACGGTCGCTGAACTGGCCGGGCCGGCGCGCCCCGGGGCGATTCAAGTGCGGCCGTCACCGGTCGATGACTCGGGCAACGCCATGAACGTCGCCGTCGATCAGGTCCACATCGCCCGCCAGCCCATTCTCGATGCCCGCCAGCAGGTCTTCGGCTACGAGCTGCTCTACCGCGGCACCGCCGAGGCCTCGGCCTTCTCCGGCAATGCCCAGCACGCCTCCGCCCAGGTCATCGGTGACGCCTTGCTGGCCATCGGCTTCGACACGCTGACCGACGGCCGCCGCGCATTCGTGAACCTGGCCTCCGAGACGCTGCTGTCGGACGCCAGCAGCGTGCTCGACCCCGAGCAGGTGGTGCTGGAGATCCTCGAGAACGTCACGGTCACCCCCGACGTGGTGGAGATGTGCGCCTCGCTCGACCGGCGCGGGTACACCCTGGCGCTCGATGACTTCGTGCCCGGTTCGGACGCCGAATTGCTGCTCCCCCACGTGAAGTTCGTGAAGCTCGACGTGTTGGCGCTGTCCCCCGAGGCGCTGAAGGAGACGGCCGCCCGCATGCTGAAACAGGGCGTGTCGGTGATTGCCGAGAAGGTCGAGACCACGGCCGACTTCGAACGCGCCAAGGCCGTGGGGTGCGCGCTCTTTCAGGGCTACTACTTCTGCCGCCCGACCACCTTCTCGGCCCGCGCCCTGTCGACCAGTCAGGTGGCGCAGATGCGGCTGATGGCGGCGCTCTACAAACCCTCGGTCTCGCTCAACGCCATCGAAGACCTGCTGAAGCACGACGCCTCTCTGACCTACCGCGTGTTGCGCACCGTCAACTCGGCTGGCTTCGGCCTGCGCCGTGAAGTCGGCTCGATCCGCGAAGCGCTGCTGCTGCTCGGTCTGGATCAAATCCGAAAGTGGACCTCGATCTGGGTGCTGGCCGGCATGAACAAGGGCCCCTCGGAGCTCGTGACCATGACCGTGATCCGTGGGCGCAGTTGCGAGCTGCTCGGGCAAAGCGTGGGTGGGCCCGGCAGCGACGGCGGCTACTTCCTCCTGGGGCTCTGCTC
>JBAVTH010000417.1:0-2527 GCA_049696035.1 Ilumatobacteraceae bacterium | reverse complement strand
CGCGCTTGGTGAGTGCGGCCGCGTCGCGGCCCCCCTTCACCTTGAGCTCTTCGGCGATCTGCAGCAGGTAGCCCACCACCACCTGGTCGTACGCCGAGTCGCGCTTGGTCTCCTCGATCGCGGCTGCGACCATCTTGGGGTCCGACGACGCCGCGTCGTCCTCGTCCACCACCACGCCCGACTGGTTCACGAGGGCGGCGCGCGCGAGGCCGATCCACAGTTGCGCCGACCGGCTCCCCGACGTCGAGGCGCGGATCTGGTCGTCGCTCGCGCCTTCGGTGGCGTCGGTCGATTCCTCGATCAGCTGCAGTTGTGCGAACGTCATGGGGAAGAGCCGGATGTGCGCCCACTGTGCGAGCACCTCCGGCCCCTCCAACCCCAGCGGCCGTGCGCTCCGCCCGGCGTCGACCGAGACCGTGGACAGCATGTCGATCAGCTCGTCCTCGCTCACGCCATGCGTGAACTTCACGGCGCCCAGATGATGCTTGTGCAACCGCACCGCGAGCTCGCGCAGCACCGGGTTCTTGTCGTCGGTCGCCACGCCCTCGATGATCAGCTGGTGCCGCGCCACGCCCAGCGAGAGCGCTTCACGTTCCTTCATCAGGATGTCGAGCCGTCGCTTGATCTCCGACGACGTATGTTCGAGCAGCGGGTGGCCGGGCGGGTAGATGGCGTTCTTGTGCAGCCCGATCGAGAGCTCGATCAGGAAGTCTGCCAAGTCCCGCGACAGTGTCGCGGACTCAACGCTTGTCGAGGGGCGCCCCATTGGGGGAATTATGGGGCGCGTGACAGTATCGGGCTACCGCGCACTGCATGAAGGCGCCGGCCCGGCTAACTTTCCCGCGGACGCTGCCCCCATTTCGCGCGTCCCCCGTGCCCGCGACGCCACGCGGGCGACTTCCCTGCCGGAGCCCCACCAGTGACCGTAGTCGCACCTGTCTCACCCGAGCTGCAGAAGCTCGCGATCGATACTATCCGCACCCTTTCCATTGACGCCGTGCAGGCCGCCGAGTCCGGCCACCCCGGCACCCCCATGGCGCTCGCCCCGCTCGCGTACGCGCTCTACATGCGCCACGTGAAGCACAACCCCGCCGACCCCCACTGGCCCGACCGCGACCGCGTGGTCCTCTCGGCGGGCCACGCGTCGATGCTCCTCTACTCGACGCTCTACCTGACCGGCTACGGCCTCTCGCTCGACGACATCAAGGCCTTCCGCCAGTGGGGCAGCAAGACCCCCGGCCACCCCGAGCATGGCCACACCGCCGGCGTGGAGACCACCACCGGCCCGCTCGGCCAGGGCGTGGCGAATGCGGTCGGCATGGCGGTCGCCGAGGCGCACCTGGCTGCGGTGTTCAATCGCGAAGGGCATGGCGTGCTCGACCACCACACCTGGTTCATCGCCGGCGACGGCTGCCTCATGGAAGGCATCTCGCACGAGGCCGCCTCGTTCGCCGGCCACCAGAAGCTCGGCAAGCTCATCGGCTTCTGGGACGACAACAGCATCACCATCGACGGCCGCGTGAGCCTCTCCAGCAGCGACGACGTCGCCAAGCGGTTCGAGAGCTACGGCTGGCAGGTGCTGCACATCACCGACGTGAACGATCAGGCGCAGATCGACCGCGTGATCGCCGCGGCCAAGGCCGACACCGAGCGCCCGACGCTCGTCTGCACCAAGACGATCATCGGCTACGGCTCACCCAACCGCGCCGACACCGCCAAGGCCCACGGCGAGGCGCTCGGCAAGGACGAGATCCTGCTCACCAAGGCCGCGTACGGCTGGCCGAGCACGGAGTCGTTCTTCGTGCCGCAGGAGGCGCTCGAGCACTGGCGCAGCGCCAAGGAGCGCGGCGTGAACCTCCAGCGCGAGTGGATGACGCGCTTCGCTGCCTACACCAAGGCCTTCCCGAGCGAGGCGATGGAGCTCGGGCGTCGCTGGCATGGTGACCTGCCGGCCGGCTGGGAGAAGTCGCTCACGGTGTTCGACGCGAGCAACGGCAATGTGGCGAGCCGTGCCGCGTCAGGAACGGTGATCAACTCGCTCGCGATCGCGCTGCCCGAGCTGATCGGCGGATCGGCGGACCTCACGGGCAGCAACCTCACCGACGTGAAGGGCGCGCCGATCTTCTCGCCTGCGCAGCGCGGGGGGCGCAACTTCCGGTTCGGCATCCGCGAGCACGCGATGGGTTCGATGATGAACGGCATGGCGCTGCACGGTGGGATCATCCCGTATGGCGGCACCTTCCTGGTGTTCGCGGATTACATGCGGCCGGCGATCCGGTTGGCGGCGCTGATGAAGCAGCAGTGCATCTATGTGTTCACGCACGACTCGATCGGGCTTGGCGAGGATGGGCCGACGCACCAGCCGGTCGAACATCTCGCCTCACTGCGGTGCATTCCGGGGTTGCTGGTGCTGCGGCCTGCCGACGCGGCCGAGACGGCGGAGGCTTGGCGGATGGCGTTGCGGTATCGGACGGGGCCTTCGGCGATCGTGCTGACGAGGCAGAAGTTGCCGTTGATCGATCGCGAC
>JBAVTH010000416.1:0-1543 GCA_049696035.1 Ilumatobacteraceae bacterium | reverse complement strand
TGCGCGTTGCGGTCACCCGCAACGTCGGCTGGCTCACCGTGTTCGGCTTCTCGACGGAGAACTGGGTGCGCCCGCGCACCGAGGTGCGCCACATCCTCGGCCTGCACAAGAAGCTGTTCGGGCGTGTCGCCGAGCTCAACGAGCTGAACGTGCGCATCCAGTGGATGGGCCGTCCGTTCGACAGCCCCGAGGCGCGCACACCGAAGTACGTGCAGCGAGCGATCCGCAAGGCCATCGCCGACACTGCCCAGAACACCGGCATGGTGCTGACCGTCGCGTTCGACTACGGCAGCCACGCGGAGATGGTGCACGCCGCCGTGGCCGCCGCCGCCGAGGGCCCGGTCGACGAAGCAGCCATCGAGGCGCATCTCTACCTGCCCGAGCTGCCACCGGTGGACGTGATGGTGCGCACCTCGGGCGAGCTGCGCATCAGCAACTTCATGCTGTGGCAGAGCGTCGGTGCCGAGGTGTACTTCACCGACCGGCCGTGGCCCGACTTCGACGGCCACGAACTCGACTCGGCGCTCGCCCTCGTGCCGTGAGCAGCGACGCCCCGCTCGACGGGCCGTTGCCGGCCGGCGAGTTCGGAGCCTGGCTGTGCGAGGTGCAGGCCGCCATCCGCGGCGAAGGGGCCACCGACGTGGCGTGCGGTACCTGCGTCGCCTGCTGCTCCTCATCGCAGTTCATCCACATCGCACCCGACGAGATCGACGCCCTGGCACACATCCCGAAGGCACTGGTGTTCCCCGCCCCACGTGCGCCACGCGGGCATGTGCTGATGGGCTACAACGAGCACGGCCGCTGCCCGATGCTGCGTGAGACCGGCTGCTCGATCTACGAGCACCGGCCGCGCACGTGCCGCACCTACGACTGCCGGGTGTTCCCCGCTGCCGGTGTCCTGCCCGAGGGCCACGACAAGGCTGCGATCGCCGCCACCGCAGGCCGTTGGGTGTTCACCTACACCACCGACGAACAGCTCGCGCTGCACGATGCCGTTCGCGCTGCAGCGGCCTTCATGAGATCACGGACGGCCGAGTTGGGCGAGGACGCCCCGCACACCACCACCCAGCTGGCCGTGGCCGCCGTGGACGTGCATGCGCTCTTCAACGACGCCACCCCGACGGTCGATGCCGTCCGCGTGCAGCTCCGGCACCGGTCGCGCTAGGCCGAGGCCGGCCAATCCCTTCCACGTACACTCGCCGGATGCCTTCGCCCCGCCGTTGCCAACACGCCTCGGCGAAGAAGGCAGCGAGATGAACGCAGCTGTCACCACGGCACTTGCTGCTGTCACCGGCGCGCTGCCGGCCGCGGAGGACCGGCCCGGCCAGCAGCAGATGGCACAGGCGGTCGCCTCCGCGATCGAGAGTGGGCGGCACCTGGTGGTGCAGGCCGGCACCGGCACGGGCAAGACGCTCGGTTACCTCGTGCCCGCGATCACCGCTGGCAAGCGCGTGGTCGTCGCCACTGCCACCAAGGCGTTGCAGGACCAGTTGGCGGCGAAGGACCTGCCCTTCCTCGAAGCCCACCTGGGCATCCCGTTCGA
>JBAVTH010000415.1:0-3518 GCA_049696035.1 Ilumatobacteraceae bacterium | reverse complement strand
CCCGTCAACCGTGCTGGGTGGTAGCCCTGTGCCTGCTTGCTGCGGCACTCGGGTGGGCCTGCGGAGCTCGGGCCTGGCAGCAATCTGCGGCCCGTCATGAGGGCCGCTTCACCGGCTGGGCCGAGCTGGTGGGCGACCCGGCGCCGTTCGGGAAGGGGTTGCGTGTGACGTTCGAGATCGAGGGCGAGCGCTTCGATGCCTGGGTCTACGGTGGCGCCCGTCGCAAGCTCGCCGAGCGTCAGGGCGGGGAGTACGTGTGGGTCGACGGGCGTCGCGCCGGCCTGGGGGGTTCTGCGCGCCGAGCGCAGGTTCGCCACGTCGTCGGCCGCTTCGAACTGGCAGCCACCGGTGATGTGGTCGAGGGATCGCCGCTCGCCCGGGCCAGCAACCGGGTTCGCCAAGCCCTGCGTGCCGCCGCCGAGGCGACGATGGCCGATGACGATGCAGGGTTGTTCGCCGGTCTCGTCATCGGCGACGATGGCCGCGAGCCCAATTGGCTGGTCGACGACTTCCGCTCGGCAGGGCTGTCGCACCTCACCGCGGTATCGGGTCAGAACGTTGCGTTCCTGCTGGCGGCCGCGGTGCCCGTGCTGCGCCGGCTGCGCCCGTGGTGGCGGTGGGCGGCGACGGTGGGTCTCATCGCCTGGTTCATGGCCCTCACTCGCTTCGAGCCGTCGGTGCTCCGCGCCGGGGTGATGGCCATCTTGGCTGCCACTGCGTACGTTCGCGGCCGGCAGGTGCAACCCATCCGGTTCTTGGCGCTGGCGATCATCGTGCTCGTGCTGATCGACCCGCTGCTCGTCTGGTCGGTCGGTTTCTGGTTGTCGGTTGGTGCGACAGCAGGAGTGTGCGCGATCGGGCCATGGCTGCAGCCGCGATTGCCGGGGCCCTCATGGCTGCGGCTGCCGATGGCGGTCACGCTGGGTGCCCAGGCCGGGGTGGCACTGCCCAGCGTGCTGGTCTTCCACCGGCTGCCGGTGGTGTCGTTGCCGGCCAACCTGGCGGCGGTACCGATCGCGGGTTTCGTGATGCTCTACGGCCTGCCGGCAGGCTTGTTGGCGTCGTTCGCGCCCTCGCCGCTGAAGGCACTGGTGATGCTGCCGGCCGGCCTTGGGACACGATGGGTGGCAACGGTGGCTCGCGTTGCCGCTGCTGTCGAACCCTCGCCCGGTTGGTCGCTGCTGTGTTGGCTCGTCGTACTGGCGGGCCTCGCGTGGTGGGTGTGGCGCCGCTCGCGACGGGCGGCGGCGCATGTGGCAATCTGAGCAGCACCATGGCGTGCTACCTCATCACCGGCGACGACGAATCACTCGTGCTCAGCGCGATCGGCGATCTGATCAAGCAGCTCGTCGGCGATGGCGACCGCACGCTGATGGTCGACGACTTCGACGGTGACGAGTTCGAGGTTCGCGCCGTCGTCGACGCGGCACAGACGGCGCCGTTCCTCACCGAGAAGAGGGTGGTCGTCGCCCGAGGTGTGGGCAGGTTCAACGCCGACGACGTCAGCTCCCTGGTCGCCTATCTGGACGATCCACTGCCCAGCACCGACCTGGTCCTGGTGGCTGGTGGCGGCCGGATGGCGAAAGCCCTCACCGATGCGTTGAAGCGTGCGAACGCGACCATGATCGCCACTGCCCCGCCGAGCCGGGCGCGAGAGCGTTCCGGCTGGTTCGAGGAGCAGATCAAGTCGGCTGGCCTCAAGCTCGATGCCCAGGCGGTCCAACTGCTCGCCGCCTGGCTGGGCGAGGACGCCGGCCGGTTGCAGGGCATCCTCGACACGCTGCATTCCACGTACGGCGATGCAAAGGTGCTGCGAGCGGTCGATGTCTCCCCGTTCCTCGGTGATGCGGGCGGGGTGCCGCCGTGGGATCTCACCGACGCCATCGACCGCGGCGACACCACCGTCTCACTGCAGCTCCTGCACCGCATGATGCGCGCCGGCGAGCGCCACCCGTTGCAGGTCATGTCGATCTTGCACGGGCACTACACGAAGTTGCTGTCCCTCGATGGCAGCGGCGCCCGCGACGAGGCGTCGGCGGCAGCGGCGATGGGCATCAAGCCCGGTTTCCCTGCCAAGAAGGCGCTCGACCAGTATCGCAAGATCGGCGGGGGAGCGGTCGCCCGCGCTGTCGGACTGCTGGCTCAGGCCGACCTCGATCTACGCGGCGCCAAGGAGTGGCCGGAGGAACTGGTCATGGAAGTGCTCGTCGCCCGCCTTTCCCGCCTCGCCGGCAGCGGCCGTCGCTGAACGGGTGACGCGAAAGAGCCCGGGCGCTCGGCCCGGGCTCCTTCCAGATCGTTTCGGGCCGGCGGGACGCTCAGCTGGAAGCGTTGAGCTGCTTCATCAGGCGGCTCTTGCGGCGAGCTGCCTGGTTCTTGTGGATGACGCCTTTGGCGGCAGCCATGTCGAGGCGCTTGACGGCCAGGCGCAGCGCCTCTTCGCTCTGCTCGGTGTCGGCAGCCTTGACGGCGTTCTTCACGCGGGTCTTCAGCTCGCTCTTCACTGCCTTGTTGCGGTCGGCGCGCTTGGCATTCGTGAGGATGCGCTTCTTCTGACTCTTGATGTTTGCCACGTGAGAGAACCCTTTGGATGAAGACCGGATGGCGCTTGAAATCGGCTTCGGAAGGCTAACAGCGGGGGTGCTGCGACCCCAACCTCGCGGGCCAGACCACACTCGCTGACCATCGCTCGCCCGGTAGGCTCGGGCGACTCATCATGGATCTCGAACGCATTCGCAACTTCTCCATCATTGCCCACATCGATCACGGCAAGAGCACGCTGAGCGACCGCATCCTGGAGATGACCGGCGCGGTCGATGCTCGCGACATGCGCAGTCAGTACCTCGACTCGATGGACCTCGAGCGTGAGCGCGGCATCACCATCAAGGCGCAGAACGTGCGCGTCGACTGGAAGGGCTACACGCTCCACCTGATCGACACGCCCGGCCACGTCGACTTCGGCTACGAGGTCAGCCGCAGCCTGGCCGCCTGCGAGGGCGTGGTGCTGGTGGTGGATGCGGCGCAGGGCATCGAGGCCCAGACGCTGGCCAACTGCTACCTGGCGCTGGAGCACGACCTGGAGATCGTCGCCGCGCTCAACAAGATCGACCTGCCGGCTGCGGACCCTGATCGCTACGCGCAGGAGATCGAGACCGTGCTGGGCATTCCGGCCGAGCAGATCCTGCGCATCTCGGCCAAGTCCGGCGAGGGTGTCGATGGTCTGCTCGATGCCATCTGCGAACGCATCCCCGCCCCCAAGGGCGACCCGGATGCGCCATTGCAGGCGCTGATCTTCGACAGCCAGTACGACCAGTATCGAGGCGTGGTCAGCAGCGTGCGCGTGATGAACGGCCGCCTCAACAGCAAGTCGAAGCTGCTGTTCATGCAGGCGGGCACTCAACAGGAACCCATCGAAGTCGGTGTCCGTCGCCCCGTGCCCACCCCTGTGGACGAGCTCGGTCCGGGCGAGGTGGGCTACCTGATCGCGGGCATCAAGGAAGTCGGCCACGCACGCTCGG
>JBAVTH010000414.1:0-1869 GCA_049696035.1 Ilumatobacteraceae bacterium | reverse complement strand
GCACCTCGCTCGCCGACGAGCAGTACTGAGCGCGGCGCCGAGCGGGGCCGGCGCGAAGTCACCCTGAGCCGTACACCGTGCGCCCGGCCAGCACCGTGCGGTCCACCTCCACACCACGCGCCTCGTTGCCGTCCATCGCGGTGACGTCGGCCGCGAGCAGTGCCAGATCGGCCACCGAGCCGACTGCGAGGGAGCCGCGGTCGTCGTCGAACGCCTGGTACGCGGAGCCGGCCGAATAGGCGGCGAGAGCAGTCAGCATCGGCACCCGCTCCTGCGGGCACCAGCCCTCCACCGGCCGGCCCTCGGCGGTCTGGCGGGTGACCGCGACGCCCAGGCCGTCGAGCGGCTTCACCGACGACACCGGCCAGTCGGAACCGAAGCTGATGCGGGCGCCGTGTGCCACCAACGAGCCGATCGGGTACTGCAACGCCGAGCGCGCCGGCCCGATGCGCGGGATCGTGAGCTGCAGCATGACCGGATCGAGTTGACTCCACAGCGGCTCGAAGTTGGCGATCACCCCCAACGCCGCGAACCGTGACCGGTCGTCGGGGTGCACCAGCTGCGTGTGGGCGATGACAGGTCGGCGGTCGGCGGGACCGTTCTGCCGCGCCGCGTGTTCGATCGCGTCGAGGGCCATGCGCACGCCACCATCACCGATGGCGTGGATGTGGATCTGGAAGCCGTCGGCGTCGAACAGCCGCACCGCTTCGGCCAGCTCCACAGGTGTCCAGTTCGGCAGGCCACAGGTGTGCGGTGCATCCTCGTACGGTTCGAGCAGGAAGCCGGTGCCGGCCTCCAGCACGCCGTCGGCGAAGAACTTCACCGTGTTGGCGGTGATCCAGCCTCGCGCCGCTTCGTCGTGACGCACCGATTCGCGACCGGCGACGAAGTGGTCGCGTTGGCGAAGCCAACGGCCCGGCTCAGCCCGGAAGGCGGCGTTGAACCGGCAGGTCAGGCCACCACGAGCTGCGGCATCGAGGTACACGTGCAACAGCTCGTCGTGGACGATCGCGTCCTGCACCCACACGATGCCGTTGCGGGCCGCCTCGCCGAGCGCGGCCTGCAGCCCTCTACCCAGCAGCTCGGGGTCGGGCGCAGGCATCACGGCCTGCACCAGTTCGATCGCACCGAACTCGCGCAAGGTGCCGATCGGCGTGCCGTCGCCGCGGTGGACGATCTGGCCGGTCGGCGGGTCGACGGTGCTGGCATCGATGCCCGCGAGCGACAGCGCGAGCGAGTTCACCCACATCACGTGATGGTCGTTCGAGGTCAGTGCCACCGGACGATCGGCGCACACCGCGTCGAGCCACGCCGCTTCGCCGATGCCGTCGGGCAGCAGGCTGGAGAGGTAGCTACCTCCGAGGATCCACGGCTCGTCCGGGTGGCTGCGGGCCCACTCGCCGACGGCGGCCAGCACCTCGTCGATCGATCGCATCGGGGCGAGGTTCAACGAGATCATCTCCTGCCCACCGAACACCGGATGCGCGTGACCATCGCGGAACGCCGGAACCAGGCAACGACCACTGAGATCCACCACCTCGTCCCATGACGGCGACCACTCGCGCGCTTCGGCGCCCAGCGCCACCACCCGCCCGTCGGCCACAGCGACGGCATCCGTCGTGGGCAAGGTGGCGAGGTTGGTGACCACCGTGCCACCGGTGTACAGGGTGCGGGTCATGGTGGTGCCTCCTCGATCACAGCGAGCGGCGTTCCCCCGCGCCCGGCGGCTCGACAGTAGCGACCCCAGCGGCGGCTCGGTGACGTCAGCCGACGGCGAACACCGCGATCACGATGTCGTCGCCGTCCTGTCGAGCCGCGCCGACGAAGACCGTCTCGGCAAGCCAGCTGTGCGATGGCGCATCGGTGCGG
>JBAVTH010000413.1:0-2395 GCA_049696035.1 Ilumatobacteraceae bacterium | reverse complement strand
CGACCGTGGTCTGGTTCTTCGGTACGGAAGGCCACGGTGTCGCTCCGGGTTCATCGACGGGTTCGTCGTTGCAGATCCTCGTGCTGTTCGCCGCTGTGGGCATCCTCGGCCTGGCCGCATGGTCGCTGCGCACGACAGCGCCGGCCGAGCTCGTACCAGCCGGCTCGCTCGCGCCCTCGGCCCCTTCGTTCGTACCGGCCGCGCCGTCGGCCGGGAAGGCCTTCGGGGCACCAGCCGCGCCGTCGGCACCCACCGCGTACTCCGTACAGGAACCCGCCGCGTCAGCGTTCACCGCTGCCGCGTGGGCAGCGACACCCGTTCCCTCCGTCGACGCGACCGTTCCCCGGACGAGCCTCCAACGGGGGTCGATGGTGAAGCTCCGCTTCGGTTCCGGCGACGTCGTCGTCGTCACCGACGCACTGGTGTTGGGGCGGTCACCGGTGGCGCCGGCGCACTTGCCGGGCGCCGCCGTGCAGGCGGTTGCCGACCCGAGCTTGTCGATCTCGTCCACCCACTGCGTGGTGCTCGCGTCGGCCGGCAGCGCCTGGGTGGAGGATCTCGGGTCCACGAACGGCACCGACGTCGTGCTGCCGACCGGCCCGGTGCAGCTGAGCCGCGGGCAGCGCGTCGAGCTGGTTCCCGGCAGCCGCCTTCAGTTGGGGGACAACTGGTGCCAACTCGACGAGTGAAACTGCGGAGAACGCGATGACCGCCGAGGCGCTACGCCTTCACGGCTACAGCGACGTGACGAAGGTGGGCTCAGGTGGGCTGGGCGACGTCTACCGCGCCGTTCGAGACTCGACCAGGGGCACCGTTGCCATCAAGGTCGTGCGCGAGCTCGGTGATCGCGACGCGACCGATCGCCGGGTGCGTCGCGAGCTCGACGCCCTGCTGAAGCTGAAGGGCCACCCCAACGTGGTCCAGATCGAGGAGCTGATCTCGCTGCCCACCGGCTTGGCACTGGTGATGGAGTACGTCGGTGGTGGTTCCCTGATGGCGTTCCTCGAAGCCGGTGGCCCGCTTGCGCCGGCGGTGGCGACTGCCGCGATGGCCGACGTCACGCGGGCCGTTGCCGATGCGCACGCATTGGGGATCGTGCACCGCGACATCAAGCCGCACAACGTGATGGTCGGCCAGTTCGGCCAGTGCAAGGTGTGCGACTTCGGGATCGCCGCGATCCTCAAGGATGCCGAGTACACCGATCGCACGAGTGCGCTGTCGTACCGCTATGCGAGCCCCGAGGAGCTGGAGGACGCGGTCGACATCGGCCCGGCCACCGATGTGTACTCGCTCGGCATCACCATTCGCCAACTGCTGACCGCAGAGACGAATGAGGCTCGCGCCCGGCAGGTGGCCGACGAGCGGCGCAACTTCGGAGAGTTGTCGGCCGGGCAGCGCGGCGCGCTGATCGCGTTGTTCGCGCTGCTCGACCTGATGACCGAGCGCGACGCAACGAAGCGGCCGACGGCGGCCGCAACGCTGGCGGTGATCCGTGGCATCGAACGCGACCTCGGTGCGGAACGGGTTGCGTCACTGACTGCCGGCACCGTGCCGGCGGACACCACCGCCACCGAGCCCCGCGGCCTCGCCCGCCCGGCCACCGATACGGCCCCGAGGGCGGTGGCACAGGCTGGAGCACCCGCGGAGGATCGCACCATTCAGCGCCCCTCGCGGGCGCTGCCGTCCCCCACCGAACCCGAGGACCGAACCGTCATCCGGCCGCGCTCGCCGGCACCGGCAGCCTCGCCGGACGGGCCTACACGTGAACTTCCGAATCCGAACAACGCACCAGACCGCTGGTGGGAGAACAAATGACAGTCAACAAACGCCGCATCGACGGTGCCTCGCCTTCCGCCAGCCCCACTCGGGTGTGGCCGACGGGCACCGACTACACGCGGGCGATCCAGTCGCCGGGGACGTCGTTCAGTGATGCAGAGCTCTCCGCGGGCCGTCCGGGTACCAATGCGTTGGGAATGCCGTTGGTTGCCAGCGGTCAGAACGCTGTCGTCTTCCTGCTGGAGACGGGCCAGACCCGTAGCGCGGTCAGATGCTTCCTCACGCCTCCCTCGGAGGGTGCGTATCGCTATGCCGCGCTCGAGAACCACCTCGTCGACACGGCGCCGCGGGCACTCACTGCGGCGCGCTGGCTCAGCGACGGGATCATGGTGGGCAACGACCGCTGGCCGGTCGTGGTCATGCCGTGGGTGGAAGGCACACCACTGAACATCGCTGTCGAGAACATGCTGGACGACCCGCCTCGGCTGCGTGCGTTGGCCACGCAGTGGGTGGAGGTCGTTCGCAGCCTGCAACGCGCTGGCGTCGCCCACGGCGACCTGCAACACGGCAACGTGCTGGTGCGGGCCAACGACTCCATCGCATTGGTCGACCTCGATGG
>JBAVTH010000412.1:0-4110 GCA_049696035.1 Ilumatobacteraceae bacterium | reverse complement strand
CCCCAGCATCGAGCAGCTACTTGAAGCGCACCAACGGCTGCTGAGCGTTTCGGCACCGCTCGCAACAGCACCGCGTGCGCGGGTCCACGACGTCGCCCACGCGGCGCTCCTCGAAGTCGCCTCCCTGCTGGGTGGTCACCCGCCGGGGGCACCGGTGGAGGTCGACTACGTGGCCGCCAGAACTCGTGCGCTCAAGGATCTCGCCGCCACTGTCACGGACCCGCGCGTGGGGGATGGCGAAACTGACCGGCGGCGTGCGCTCGTCGAGGCGCGCCACGAGGTCGAGCAACTGGCTGGCGGTTCGCTGACCGACGCGACCGACCTGTCGCGTGAACTGCTCGGCACCGATGACGCCTGATCCTCAGGACCGCCCGACGGCGAGCGGCGGTCCGGAGACGCCGTCCGTGATGCAGCCCGATCCCGAGCTCGGGCTACTTGCGAAGATCATCGCTGTTCCGCTTGCGCCGTTCGTCGTTGTCTGGGAGGGCGGCATAGCGCTCGTCACGAAGGCGATCCCGGCGGGCGGGAGAGCTGTCGGAAAGCTGATGTTGGCCGGGGGCCGCCGAGTCGCTTCGGCGGTCCACCGAGTGGGCTCACTTCTGCTCGTCCCCTTCCGAGCCCTCGTAGGCGCCGGACGACGGGTTGTAGCCACTGTGGGGTCATTGAGCCGACGACTCGGCCGCGGAGTGGTTGCGCTCGACCGCAGCGTCGCGTCAGTAGCCAGAAGGATGTGGAGCAGCGCTACGCGCCCATTGCTGGCCGTTGCTCGACGCCTCGGTCAGCTCGGCCGAGCAATCGGTCGCCCTGTCGCTGCTCTCGCCCGTCGGCTCGGCCTCGCGCTGCGAGGCGCGGGACGGGTGGCCGCCGCCACGATCCGGCAAGTCACCCGTGGCCTCGGCGGCGTCGTACGCCGCGTCCTGGTGGCCTGCCGAGGCGGGGCTCGTGCCAGTGCGATCGCCATCCGGGGCGTGTGGCGCCGGTTCGCGGTGGCTGCGCGTGGGGTGGCCAGAGCGATCGGCCGGGCCGCTCGAGGAGCTTGGCGCCGTGTCATCGTTCCCGTCCGACAGGGAGGCCGCTTCCTGCTCGGCCTCGTTCGCCGGTTCGGCCACGGCTTCGCATCCGTCGCCCGATCGATTGTGAGACCGGTCTCGCGCGTGCTTGTGGCGTTGGCTCGTATGGCTCGTGCGTTGTCACACTCGGTTGGCGTTGTGTTGGGGCGCTTGGGTCACTCGCTGGGCCGGGTGGCCGGTGTGATCGTTGCGTTCGCCCGGAACATCGCCGCCCGGCTCAAGAGGCTGGCTGCGGGTGCCGGTCGAGCTGTCCGAGCCCTGTGGATGCGGCTGATTGGCCCCCTTGTGCGCGCTGCCCGCCTCTCGCTCCGAGTAGTTCGGCGGATGGGCCAGGGCCTTGCCGCAGTCGGCCGAGCTGTAGTGAAGCCCGTCCGGCGCGCTGCGCGTGGGATCGCTCGTGGCGCTGCCTCCGTGTCTCGTGGCATAGCCGACATGGGTCGCCATGTCGGCCGGATCCTCGGCACCGGCTTCGGTCGAGTCCGAAGCAGCGGTCGGCAGCTGATGGGAGCAGTCGGAGCGCTCGTTGGCCGAGCCAGACATGTCATCACCGGCGGAGCACGAGTGGCGGGAAGACCGATTCGGGCCGCTGGCCGAGTGGTCAGGAGCGCGGCGCGTCGCGTGACCGTCGGAGTGAAAGCAACGGCGTCACAGGCGCGCGCCTCGCTCAAACCGGTGACCGCCGTCGGCAGGCGTGCACGACTGGCGTCGTCGAAGCTCGTCAAGAGAGCGCGCTCCTCCGCTCGGCAACTCGTCGCACAAACGCGACACGCGCTTCGAGTTGCCATTCGACGCTCCAGCCGCCAGGACCCAGACGCCCGCGACGCCGCCGAAGGGTCGTCGATCGATCAGGGCGTCTGATCGACCGGTCGCGAGCGGCTTGGTCCCGGATTGGTCCTTCTCAGGTCCTTCCTCCAAACGAACAGGGTGTAACCGAACGTACCTGGATGGACGCAAAAGACCAGGTCAGAGGCACTACGACCGAAAGACCGCAGCCCGCGAAACCCCTGCTAGACGTTGAAGCGGAACGTCGGAGAGCGCCTGTTCAAGGCATCTGACCTGCGACGCTGCAGTTCAGTCGCGTCGTCGAGTTCGCAGAAAGTACGCAGCTCGTTGGATGGGTCGTGCTGCAGTCAGCCCGCCCAGGGCTCTGGCCCTTGCACGAGGACTCGCCGGGGGGAGCTCACGGTCGTTGGCCAGAGCTCAACGATGTAGTCGTAGTAGTCACCGAATCCGTCGTCGTCGGCCGATTTCAATCGGTAGGTAACCCGCACTCGGTGGCGGCCGACCTCGACTGGAAGTCGGGCGGCGCGCTCGAACTCGTCGGTGCATCCGGCAACCACCACGCGGCCTCTCGACACGACCAAGTCGGCTTCCACGACGTGTGATGCGCCAGGGTCGACCTCCGGCGAGCGATCGGCCAGCTCGACGGTGCCGGCACTTCGAGGTTGCGCGCGGCTCCGATCGCTACGAACCGCTCGCCGTTGGCCACGCGGGCGGTCATCGCCTCAGGGGTCCATGCGTCGCCGTCCACCCCGGCCGCGCGGTCGTCGTCCTGCAGGTAGAACTGGAAGTAGTCGGCGAAAAGGTTGAAGCTGTGGCGGACGCCGTCGGTCATGACCGACAGTCTTGTCACCTCGCGTCGATCGGAGTATCGATAGCGTTCGCACGTGCGCTCCGATGAACTCGTAGCGGCCGCCCTCCTGGCCGAGTTGCTCGATGCTGTCGCGCTGCCTCATGACGGCCCGGGCCAAGGTGATGGTCGCTACGACTGGGACCTTCGTTGTCGAGACGGCCGGCGCATCGCGCTCGAGGTGACCATGCACTCGGACAGCGACATGCTGGCGTTCTGGCGGAAGGGCGATCACTACCGAGAGGTTCCCGGGCTCGGCGGCACCTACCTCGTGAACGTCGATCCGGCCGCGAATCGGAACGATCTCTGGAAGAGGCTGCCGAAGCTGCTTCCGGAGTTCCCTGACGGCTTCATCGACGTTGAGTACATCCGATGGAATCGCGCCGACCCTCGCCGGGAATCGGCGGAGACGCTCGCATCACTGGGCGTCCGGCGGGTGAGCTTCGCTCCAGAGCCGGCACAGTCGGCGATCACCTTCACGACATCGAGCGGTGGAGCCGTTGCGGCGGCCGCGGCCGTTGAGGCGGCGATGAGCGAGCTCGAACCGAACCGCGCCAAGCTTGCGGCCGCCGAGGACGTCGACGAACGACATCTGTTCGTCTGGGTGGACGGCTCGGCTGGGTTGGCGAGCATGTCGCTTCGAGACGCCGGTGCGCCACCCTCTGATCCGGTCGACCTAGGAGACGGCGTCGACGTGCTGTGGGTGGCGGCCGTGGATACGAGCCGTCGCCCGATTGGTGCATCTGTTCTCTGGCGGGCAACGCGAGAGCGCTGGGAGGACTGTTCCTCCCAGGTGACGTCCCGAGCGAACGTGCCTCACTTGTGATCTAGAAAGAGATCATATGATCTTGTTTCAGATCGACAGTGGACTAGCATGGCGGCATGGATCTGGGTTCACCTGTTCTTGACGTTGCGCCGGCCGTCCGCGGCGCGTTGCTCCAAGCGCTGGCCCGCCTCGAGCAGCCTGTCACTCGGCGACGGCTCGCTGCAGCTGCCGGCGTTGCTCCCGGCAACGCCAGCGCCGTCATCGAGGACCTCATCCAGGCTGGACTGGTGAGCGAGACGGGCGCCGGCCGTTCGTCGATGGTTGTGCTGAACCGGGACCACCTCGCCGCCGGGCCGGTGCTCGCTCTGGCCGGTCTGCGAGGCGAGCTGATCCGGCGACTGCGCGAACGGCTCTCCGCGTGGCCCGACCTCCACGGTGCCTGGCTCTTTGGGTCCGTGGCTCGCGGCGATGCCGACAGCGACTCGGACGTCGACCTTCTGATAGTGGTCGACGACGTCCAGTCGCCCGACCTGCATCAACGACTGTCGCGCCTTCAGGCCGACGTTCACGCGTGGACTGGCAACGACTTGCAGCTTGTCGAGCACTCGCCGTCGTCGTGGCGCAAGCTCGTTCGAGCGAAGAAC
>JBAVTH010000411.1:0-3728 GCA_049696035.1 Ilumatobacteraceae bacterium | reverse complement strand
GCTCTCGGTGGCCACGGTCACGGCGTGGGTGCCGGCCGACGGCTCGCTGCTCGTCCGGTTGGTGCGCAACCTCGTCGACAATGCGCTGCGGCATGCTCGCCGAGCAGTCCGCGTGGTCGTCACCTGCGAGGGCGCCGAGGCGCTGGTGCGGGTGTGGAACGACGGCCCCCCGATCCCTGACGACGATCTCGAACGCATCTTCCAGCCGTTCACCCGGCTCGACGAGGCACGGGCCAGCGACGATGGTGGCGCCGGCCTCGGGTTGTCGATCGCGCGGCAAGTCGCGGAAGTGCACGGCGGCTCACTCGTCGCCGAGCCGTGCACCGACGGCGCCTCGTTCGTCGCCAGGCTGCCGTTGGCCTGACGCGGGTCAGTCCCAGCGGAACAACGCAGCAGCGACCAGCGGCGCGACCAGCGCCCAGATCGCCAGCACCAGCCAGCTGGTGCCGGGCTGAGTGCCATTGCCGCCCAAGGTGTCGCGCAGCACGTCGGCCAGCGCCCCGCTGGGCAGCGCATGGGCGACGGCCCGGACGGCCGCGGGCAGCTTGGCGAACGGGATCACCATGCCGCCGAGGAGCAACAGCACGAGGTACAGACCGTTGAGCGCGGCCAGGTTGATCTCGCCACGCAACCGGCCCGCGAAGGTGAGGCCGATGCCGGCGAAGGCGGTGGTGCCCAGAAGCACGGCGCCGATGGCAGCCGGCCAGTTGGTGCTGCCCGGCGACCAGCCGAGGGCGTAGGCCACCGGGACGAGGACGGCGAACTGCACCAGCTCGACGACGGCGACGGCGGTGATCTTGGCGGCGATCAGGCGGCCACGACCCAGCGGTGTGGCGCCCAGCCGCTTCAGCACGTGGTAGCTGCGTTCGAAGCCGGTGCCGATCCCGAGGCTGACCATCGAGGTGCTCATCACGGCCAGTGCGAGCACGCCGGGGGCGAGGAAGTCGACGGGCTCCTTCGTGCCGGTGGGCAGCACGTCGACAAGGCTGAAGAACACGAGCAGCAGCACCGGGATGCCGAGTGTGAGCAGCAGCTGCTCGCCGTTGCGTGCGACCAACTGCAGTTCGGTGCGCAGCTGGCTGCGGAAGCGCGTCACCGGTCGTCCTCTCGCTGCGGCGTCTCGCCGTCGCGGGTCGGGTTCTTGTCGGCGGTCAACCTGCGGAAGACATCCTCCAGGCGTTGAGCACCGGCGCGCAGATCGGTGAGCGGGTGGCCCTGCTCGGCCAGCCAGGCAGTGAGCTGTGCCATCAGCCGTGGGTGCGGTGGTGCGTCGATGACGTACTCGTCGTGCCCCACCCGGCTGGCCACCATGCCGATGCTGGTGGCGAGTGCGACGGTGTCGAGGTGCGGGCTGCTGCGGAATCGGATCTCGTCGTGGCCGCGGCGCAGTTCGGCCAGCGTGCCGTCGGCGATGACACTGCCCTGGTCGAAGATCACGACCCGGTCGGCAAGGCGTTCGGCCTCGTCGAGCTCGTGCGTTGCCAGCACGACCGCGCACCCTCGGTCGGCCAGCGCACGCACGATGCCGCGGATGGTGTCGCGACCGTTCACGTCGACGCCTGACGTGGGCTCGTCGAGGAACGCGACATCAGGTGCCGCCGCCAGCGCCAGCGCCAGCGAGACCCGCTGCTTCTCGCCCCCGCTGAGTCGTCGCCAGGTGGCCGTGGAGCGGTCGGCGAGGCCCACCTGCTGCACGAGAGCGTGGGCGTCGGCGCCCTTGCCGTACAGCGCGCAGTAGTGGCGAACGGTGTCGAGCACCCGCCCACTGGGGTACACGCCACCTTCCTGCAACATCACGCCCATGCGTTCGCTGAGCAATCGCTGCTGGGTGGCTGGGTCGAGGCCCAGCACACGAACGCTCCCGGAGGCCGCACGGCGGTAGCCCTCGCAGACCTCGATGGTGCTGGTCTTGCCGGCTCCGTTGGGGCCGAGCACGGCGGTGATCTCGCCGGCTTCGGCGGTGAACGAGACGTCGTGCACGGCCTCGAGGTTGCCGTAGCGAACCGTCAGACCGGAAACCTCGACAGCTGCCACGAGCGTGAATCTACCGCCGCCCGCCGGCCCGGGCCCCCTCGTCAAAGGCCGAGGGGTGGCGAAGACGCTGGCAGTAGCCTGGGCTCGTGATCGACGTTCGACTTCTGCGCACCGACCCTGAAGGCGTTCGCGCCGCCCTGGCCCGCCGCGGCAACGCCGAGGTGATCGCCCAGTTGGCCCGCGCGACCGAGATCGAGGTGGAGGTGCGCGACATCCAGTCGCGCCGCGACGGTCTGCGTGCCGAGGTGAACGAGCTGTCCAAGCAGGTCGGCGCCAAGCGCCGCGACGGTGATGCGGCCGGCGCCGAAGCGCTGCAGGCGCAGAGTCGTGCGCTGGGCGAGCAGGAGAAGGCGGCTGCCGACGAGCTGGAGGGCATCCAGGCCGAGCTGCGCGACCTGCTGCTGCGCATTCCCAACCTGCCTCACCCCGATGCACCCGACGGCGCCGACGAGCGCGAGAACCCCGTCGTCAAGGGCCCGTTCCTTCCCGACAGCTTCCCCGAGCACCAGCGGGTGCCGCACTGGGAGACGGCCACCGCGCTGGGCATCCTCGACAACGAGCGTGCCACCAAGATCAGCGGTGCGATGTTCACCATGCAGCGAGGCGCGGGCGCCACGCTCGCCCGGGCGCTGTGCCAGTATGCGCTCGACATGAACGCCGATGCGTTCGAAGAGGTGCGGCCACCTTCGTTGGTCACCACGGCCACGCTCACCGCAACCGGTCAGCTGCCCAAGTTCGCCGACGACGCGTACGCCATCGAACGCGACGATCTGTGGTGCATCCCCACTGCCGAGGTACCGCTCACGTCGCTCTACGCGGGCGAGATCCTCGACGAGGCACAACTGCCGATCCGGCTGATGGCGTACACGCCGTGCTACCGGCGCGAGGCTGGTTCGGCCGGTCGCGACACCCGTGGCATGTTGCGCGCTCACGAGTTCGACAAGGTGGAGATCCTGTCGGTCGCCACGCCCGAGCAGGGCCCGGCGATGCTCATGGAGATCCGCGATCGCGCCGAAGCGCTGATCAAGGGTCTCGGCCTGCCGTACCGCATCATCGAGATCTGCACCGGCGACATGGGTCAGAGCCATCACCGCAGCTTCGACATCGAGGTCTATGCGCCGGGTTGCGACAGCTGGCTGGAGGTCAGCTCGTGCAGCTGGTTCAGCGACTACCAGGCACGTCGTGGCGACATCCGCTACCGCACGGCCGGCGAGAAGGGAACCACCGTCGCCAACACGCTCAACGGTTCGGCGTTGGCCGTGCCGCGGGTGTGGGCGGCGATCGTCGAGAACTACCGGCAGGCCGACGGCACGGTGGTCGTGCCCGAAGTGCTGCAGAAGTACATGCGGGGCATGACGGTGATCGGCCCGCGAGAGCCCGGTCGGTGATGAGCGCCGATCCGCTCGCCGAGCTGGCCCGTCACCGCTTCGACTACGAGACGGCCGGTCTCGACGTTGCCGACGTCGATGTCGATCCGACGGTGCAGTGGCAGCGCTGGTACCGCGAGGCCGGCGCGGCCGGGTGCACCGAGCCCAACGCGTTCGTGCTGGGCACCGTCGACGAGCAGGGATGGCCGCAGTCGCGCTACCTGCTGCTGCGCGGCGCCGACGACCGTGGCTTTACCTTCTTCACCAACTACGACTCGGCCAAGAGCCGCGAGCTCGCGGCCACCGGCCGCGCGTCGATGCTGTTCA
>JBAVTH010000410.1:0-2241 GCA_049696035.1 Ilumatobacteraceae bacterium | reverse complement strand
GCGAACTATGGACCTGAGGCGCAGCAGGGCATCGATCTCGCGCTGGCCGAGCTCGGCGTCGACCCGTCGGTCACGGTGAAGATCGTGACGGCGGACGAAGATGTGTTGGATGCGTCGCAGACGCTTGAGCGGGTCAAGAAGCTTGTCGAGAGCGACGGCGCTCAGATCGTGCTCGGTCCGGTGTTCGGGTCCACGCAGCAGGCAGTGGCTCCGTACCTCACGGACAAGGGGATTCCCTGGTTCAGCTTCCTCGGTGCCAGCCAGGATCTGGCGACGAAGGGTTCTGCGTTTATCTGGCCCGGCGCCGACGCGTTGACGGCAGCGCCGCTGGGTGAGTACGCGGCGGGCGATCTGGGATACACGAAGATCGCGACCTTGGCTCCTGACTACGCCTACGGACACGATGTGATCACCGGTGCTGCCGATGCGTTCACCGCTGCCGGCGGCGAGGTCGTGCAGCAGCAGTGGGTGCCGTTGGGTACCACCGACATGCTGCAGTACGCGACCTCGATGGACTCCTCGGTTGATGCTCTCCTGATGTGGCTGGTGCCGACCGACGCTGCTGCGTTCGTCCGGGAGTACCGCAACCTCGGTATCAAGGTGCCGCTGTTGATGTTCCAGGGTGTCTTCGATCCGACGTTCCAAGAGGTCGGCGACCAGCTGATCGGCGAAGTCGGTCTCAACGAGTACAACCCGAACCTCGACAACCCGGCCAACAAGGCTTTCGTCGAGGCGTACACCGCAAAGTACGGTGGAATTCCGAACCAGACAACGGCCTTTGCCTACACCGTCGTGAAGGTGATCGTCGAGGCCGTCACCAAGTCCGGCGGTGACACCTCGGTCGAGGCGTTGCGCACTGCGCTCAACGGTCTCTCGCTCGACACGGTCATCGGGCCGGCCAGCTACAACGCAGATGGCATTGCCAGCTCGAACCGCACCATCGTCAAGGCGGCCAAGGCGGATGACGGCACCTACATCTGGGAACCCGTCAAGACCTACGAGGGCGTTGGCGCCCCGAAGTGAGCTGAAGTGCAGATCTTTGCAAACGGTGTCTCTATCGGCGCCGTGCTCTTCCTGATGGCGGCCGGCCTCTCACTCCTCATCGGAGCGATGGGCGTCCTGAACCTCGCGCACGGCGCGGTGTACATGATCGGTGCGTACATCGGTTGGATGATCTGTGTCGATCATGGGCTGCCCTTCCCTGTCGCCGTCCTCGGCGCCGGGGTGGGGACAGCCCTGCTCGGCTTCGTGTTCGAACGGCTCTTCCACCTCATCCAGGGTCAAGCGGACCAGCAGATCCTGCTGTCGTTCGGCCTGATCTACGTGCTCGTCAACCTCAGTCAGTGGATCTGGGGTCCGGTTGCCAAGTCACCGTTCCAAGTCTCGTGGCTGTCCGGGGCCGTCCACATCGGTGGAATCGTCATCCCGACCGCCCGCCTCGCGATCGCCGTCGTCGGGTTCTTCGTGGCCGGAGTGCTCTGGTTCGTGCAGGACAAGACGCGAGCCGGTGCGATCGTTCGTGCCGGCATGGACGACCCGAACATGGTGCGAGCACTCGGCATCAACCTCGACGTCGTCGTGGCCGGCGTGTTCATCCTCGGGTCAGCAGTTGCAGGTGTCGCCGGCGCGATGGGCGGGCTCGTGCTCGGCGCGAGCTCCTCACAGGCGATCGACGTACTCCTTCTGGCCCTCATCGTCGTCGTGGTCGGCGGCGTCGGCTCAGTGGTCGGGACGTTCGCCTCAGCGATGCTGATCGGCGTCCTCGACGCATACTCCCGCTCGTGGCTCCCCGAGATGTCGTCGGTGGTGCTGTACGCACTGATGGCTCTGGTGTTGGTCATCCGCCCCACGGGTCTAAGTGGACGCGTGGCGCGATGAGTGCTCGTACGCCCTCTCGCTCGAGCATGGTCTTCGCTCTGTTCGTGCTGCTCGTGTGCCTCTCGCCGGCCGTCCTCGATACGCCGCAGCAGAGCCTGCTCACCCGGGCCCTCATCTTTGGTCTGATGGCCGCCAGTCTCGACATCGCCTACGGGCATGCCGGCCTCGCATCGCTCGGACACTCGGCGCTGGCCGGTGTCGGTGGCTACACGGTCGGCATCCTCATGGTGAAGCACGACATCGACTCGTTCTGGGTCGGTATCGGCGCAGCCGTCATCGTGTCCGCTGCCGTCTCGCTCGTCTTCGGCATGCTCGCCCTTCGCGCCAAGGGCCTCTATTTCATCCTGGCGACGTTCACGCTGG
>JBAVTH010000409.1:0-1751 GCA_049696035.1 Ilumatobacteraceae bacterium | reverse complement strand
ACTCGGGTCGCTCAGTGTGGTGGGGTTGCCGTTGGCGTAGAGGTATGGCGTCCCGGTCTTGCCGACCAAGGGGTCGACGCTGATGAAGGTGCCGGTGGTGGGGTCTTGGTAGCGGTTGTTGAGGTAGCTGAGGCCGGTCACGGGCTCGACTCTGCGACCAGGCGGTCCAGGGCCGCCAGAACGGCTTCCGGTTCAGCGGTGTCCGAGAGTGCGAGTACCGAGGATGTCGGCACGTCTGTGAGTTCGGAAGGGCGAAGGGCCTTCTCGTCGACGATCCATTGCGTACTGTCCGCGTGACCCGATCCCCGTCCGCAAAGCGAGACGCCTGTGTCGCTCACGCCTAGCAACAGCCCGACGATGATCGCCGCGTCAGTACTCGGCCGGCGGCATTCCTTCACATCGCGCGAGAGCGCCGACCGGGCTCGGCTCGGCGTCAAAGCACGCCAGCGGGCGTCGACCATCGAGAGCGGCACCTCCACCCACTTGTAGTCGCCGCCGTCCACGCCGACCTCGCTCACCAACACCAGGAGAGAGCCGTCCGAGATGACCAACTCGGAGAGACCGTTCTGCCCTCCCGACACCGTGACCACACCTGCCTCGTCGTCTACCCCGATGACTAACCGGTTGGCCCGACTCTCCACAGACACCTCGAATCGAGTCGCTGTAAGCGTCGGCACCACAGCGATCTTGTAGTACACGGTTCCGGCAACCACCAGCAGCACAATCCCGATCAGCAGCACTCGCACCCACCGGCGACCGATGAGAGCAAACAGCCACGAAGCCGGCGGCTTCTCATCAAACTGATGCATGATCGGATCCTCCCCAGCCGTCGACTTCACGTCCATGGCCAGCTGATCCAACGATCGACCCACGTGTACGTGTACGTATAGCCGACACTTCCCGAGGGAGTCGTCACACTCACGCCGCCGTAGAAGGTCCAGGCACCCGTGTAGGTCCACTCACTGGTGACATCGTTGAACTTGACGCTTCCACAGAGAGCACCGGCCCCACCGAAGCCTGCGCCTCCGGAGGCGTTTCCGCACATTGCCCATTTTCCGAGACTCTCGGCATCGGCGTTACTGATCTCGATGCCGAGCGAACTCGACAGACCCGGCGTACCAATCGATGGTCCGGCTCCGACCGTTGTCAGCCCTGCGAGGCCATCAGTGTCGGCCATGGCGCATTGCGTCGCCGCCGCAGAACCCGGTCCAGAGCTGACCTCGATGCTGCCACAGACCATTGCTCCACCGCCATCGGCTCCCATTCCGAACCCCGTCAGAATGTCCTCCCAGAGCCGGGGGGCGTCCTCAACCGGCGGCATGATGGGAGGGTCGAACGACCTCTCGTGGAACTTGTCCTTCTCCTTGTTCGCCCACGCGAGGTAGTCCAGCATCGCAAGGTACTTCGGCGAGTTGACTTCACATCCAGAACTCACCGATCCACTAACAAACGCCGCCCGACCACATGGAGACCGGCCGCCACTGTCGTCAGCAGAACAGCCAGACTTGGGGCACGGCTCCAACCCCGACGGATCACTCGCGGTGGTGGGGTTGCCGGCGGCGTAGAGGTACGGCGTCCCCGTCTTCGACACGAGTGGGTCGACGGACAGGAATACGCCTGTTTGGGGGTCCATGTAGCGGTTGTTGAGGAACACTGAGCATCCGACACGATCTGGCGCCCATGTCGTAACCGGCGCGACGGATGACCTGCAGCGACGGGCCATCCGACCCGGACGCGAGCGTCGCCCAACA
>JBAVTH010000408.1:0-6169 GCA_049696035.1 Ilumatobacteraceae bacterium | reverse complement strand
TGGCTGACCCGCGACGACTTCCGCCGCTTCCGCTGGTTGCGCGAGGCCGAGCGCGAGTTCCAGCCGTTCCATCAGCGCATGTTCTTCGCCGCACACCCCGACTTGACCTTCGCCCAGCTGAACAACGACCAGCCCTTGCTCTCGTCGCCGTATCAGCAAGACGGCGTGCTCGAGCGCATGGCCTTGATCCGCGAGAAGCTGCCTTCGGTCGAGGAGATCGTGACCCGCACTCCTCCTCCTGGCTCGGCACAGGTGCACCTGTTGCAGGCCACCGGCTTGCTGTGGACCGCTCGCCGGGCGGCGGGCAGGGCCATGAACCGACTGCCGGCGGAGCCGGCGTGGGATTCGTCAGGCCTGCGCATGGAACTCGTTCGCTGAGGCGAGCGGCACACGCACGCGGTCCGCTGTCGATCGATCGCCACCGCTGGCCGCAGCTCGTCGTCCAGTTCACCGACCCCTCGACCTGACGCCACCGATCCCAACTCGCCGTCCCGCGCCGGGCGAGTCCGCATGCAACGGCGATCTTCACTCTCCATTGCTTCCGGAAGCGAGTTCGTGGCAATTCGGCCTCAACCCTGCTTCCGGAAGCCGGCGGCAGCGTTCCACGGGACTCAATACCCAGAGCTCGACGGGCGCAGGCCGGGCGCGGGTCCGGGCCGGGCCACCGCTCACGGTCGCTCGGTGATCAGCGCTCAGATCACTCGAGGCACTTGGCCGAGTTGCCCGGATCGGGCCGGCACAGGGAGATCTCCCAGGCGTTGATGACGAAGTCGCCGAAGTCGTTCATCTGCACCAGCGCGGTCGACACCAGCCGGGGTGTGCCGGCACCGATCTTGGTGGTCGACACCACCTTGAACGTCCGCTGCACGACCCGGTTGATGACACCGAGTTGCAGGTTGGCCGGCATGTCACCGGTCTGGGTGAAGTACGCAGCGAGCACGCCGCCGACCATCTGGACGTCCTTGCCCGCGGCCATGCCCGTGCTCACGTTGATGTTCACGTACCCTTGCGGGACGCCGACGTAGCCGGGTATCCACAGGCGTGCCGGGTTGGCGGTGGTCAGGTTGACGTCGATGACCGGCGCGAACGGGGTGGCCACAGCGTCGGGGTGCAGCGTGGAGGGTGCGTACCCGCTGCTCATCGCGTTCGTCACCGGGGTCGTGTCGTTGTTCGAGTGCGGCACGAACAACTGGCCGGGCAGGCTGAGGTCGAGAGCGCTGCCCCCGCCGCCGTCGTAGCCGTTCACCGTCAGGATCGACACACCGCGCGACGACAGTGATGCGACGTCGGTCGCGTTCACCAGCCGCGAGTTGAACTGCAGGCTCGGGCCCGAACCGGCGATCGTGTCGGTGAAGACCAACCGGCCGGCCCCACCGAAGATCCAGGTGGCGCCGTAGCCGCTGATGTTGTGGTTGGAGGGCGCTCCGAGGGCGTTGAACGCACCCTCCTGATCCGTGGTGCAGCCTTCGACCGCACCGCCGCCGACCACGACGTTGGCGCTGCCGGAGACGGTGATGATGTCGTCGAAGTAGTAGATGCCGGAGGCGAAGAACACCGGCACGCTGTCGGAGATGGTGATCGGGTCGTTGTAGGTGCCCGGGAAGAACACCCGGCAGCTGCCGGCCCACGCCGGCATCATGTACCCGGCCGAGGACGGGTGAGTGAGCGCGTGCGACGGCAGGTTGGGCAGCAGGATCTTTCCGCCGACGCTGGTCGTGAAGATGTCGTTCACCCACAGCGTCTCGTTCGCGTTACCCGAGCCGCTGTAGGGGGTGCCGACGGTGCCCAGCGGTGCGGTCGAGCCGGCCATGGTGGTGGTCATCGGCACGCGCAGCTCGGAGGCCGACAGCTCGAGCGAGCTCTTCACCGTGGTGCACACCGTCTCCACCGGCACGCCCAGCCCGGCGTCACCGAGCGTCACTTCGGTGTGCAGGCCACTGTTGGCGCAGGCGTCGTAGAGCTTGGGCCCGTCGGCAAGGGCCACGCGGAGCGCGGCCTTCACCGACTCGGCGCGCGACAGCTTCTGCTGCTGCACGCCACCGGCCTTGGTGACCGCGATGGCATGGTTGAGTGCCGGCAGCACGAACAGCGCGCCGATCAGCACGAACGCCATCGCAATGACGAGCGCCGATCCCTCGTCGCGCACCTCGGGGGGTGCTGCCTTCCGCCGGCGATGGATCACTTCAGCCTCACCGTCTGCGTGCAGGAGATCGCCTGGTTGGGTGCCACGGTGAGCGTGATCTTCGGCCACGGCGAAGGCACGTTGAACTCGTCGAGAACCTGCGAAACCGTGAACGGGTAGTCGGCACCGGCCGACTTGCACGACCAGCTGACGTGCTCGTAGCGCTCCAGGCCGGACGCGTCCTGCGGGGTGATGTCGGTGGTGACGCTGAGGCCGCCGGACAGGTCGAAGTCGAACGTGCCACTGCGGTACAGCGAGCTGGTGGTGGCGGTCGTCCTGCTGGTGGAGTCGAGGTAGGTGAACGGGTCGGCAGCCGACGCCGTGCCCACCTTGGTCTGCACCGTCACCGTGCCACCGCACTCGGCGAGGGCCATGGCGTTGAGGGCGCCGGCGAACTGGTCCCAGTTGGGCAGCACGTACAGGTCGGCGACCGCCGCGTTCGTGTACGGGCCGCCGGTGGGCACTGCGGGCACCGTCGCCCCTTCCGACACGATCTGGCCGAGGATGTCCTTGTTCGGCCGGTTGTACGAGGTGGCGTTCTCGTGGAAGGTGTACGGCTGCGCGTACACCTTGGTGGCGTCCCAGCCGTCGGCGGTGCCGGTGGCGGTGTTGTTGGCCGTGTACAGCGCCTCGGTGGCGGTCTCCCAGCCGGTGTAGGGCGAGGAGTACAGGTAGTTCTCACGCCAGCCGTCGAGTGCGTCGGGCGTGGTGTTGCTCGAGTTGTACAACGCCTGCGTGGTTGCGCTCCACAGTGTGAACGGCGCCGTGTAGGCGGTGCTCCCCGTCCAGCCGTCGGTGTTGTCGGTCGTGGTGTTGTTCGTGTTGTACAGCGCCTCGGTGGTGGCTTCCCAGCTGGTGTAGGGCGACGAGTACAGGTTGTTCGCACGCCAGCCGTCGGAGTCGGCGGGGTTGGCGGAGGCGACGTTGCCGGCGTTGTACAGCGCCTGCGTCGTGCTGGTCCAGTAGGTGAACGGCGCGGTGAACGACTGCGTCGCGGTCCAGCCGGCGTTGATGGTGGGCAACGACGGGTTGCCGGTAGCGAACGTGGCCGCATCGGTGGCCTCGTAGGCGTCGAAGGGTGACGTGTACACCTTCGCGATCCGGAAGCCGTCGGTCTCGCCCGAATCCTTGTTGCTCTCGTTGTACAGCTGGAGCGGCGCCTTGCCGTTGACCGTATTCATCTTCACCCACGTCGTGGGGGTGCCGGAGATGACCACGCGGTAGTTGTCGGACTCGGTGTTGTTGCTGTTGTTCCTCGCGTACTGGCTGCTGGTGCTGCCGGTGTCCCAGTTGACGTTGTTCCAGTTGCCCGACGACTTCTTCTGGTACGTGACGTTGCCGGTGGTGGTGACGGTGGCACGCTGGTACTCCAGGTGGTAGCCACGCTGCAGGTTCTCGTAGTGGTACCCACGATCCCAGGTCTGGTGGTAGCCACGCAGGAAGTTCTCCAGGTGGTACCCACGATCCCAGCTCTGGTGGTAGCCGCGGATGAAGTTCTCGTAGTGGTACCCGGCGCCCTGCTGACGCCACAGCGAGGTGCCGGTGGTATCGGCACCCACGAACACGCCGATGAAGCGATCGACGTCGGCGTAGTAGTCGCGGGCGATGCGCCACGCCCGGTTCCACGACACCTGGTTGTAGCTGCCACCGCCGGCTGCCGGCAGGCCGGCGTCGTCGTTGTCCGCTGCTGCCGGGTAGGTGGACGAGCTGGACACCAAGCGGTTGCTGGTGGGCATGCCGTCGGTGAAGAAGATCAAGGTGTCGGGCAGAGTCGGTTGCACGCTGCCGTCGTTGTTCTTGAACACACGGAACATCGCGTCTTCCCAGTTGGTGAAACCGTTCGAGCTGAGCGTGGCGACCTGGGCGTTGAGGTCAGCCACGTCGCTCTCCACCAACATGTCGTAGTACCGAGACCAGCCGGCACCGGCGCCCAGCGTGGTGGCGGTGTTGCTGAACTTCACGATCTCGAGCTTGATCGGCGTCCCCGCGAACGAGTTGATGAAGGCGGTGATGCCGGTGCGAACGCTCGCCATGTTCGTGCTGCCGATCGATCCCGAGGTGTCGACGAGCATCGCGAAGTTGCCGCCGCAGCGCGACCGAGTGGCGCCGAAGGTGGGGGCCACGCTGGGGTTCGAGGTGCTGAGATCGGGCTTGCGGTCGGTGCCACCGGCACTGAGCGTCACGTTGTCCAGACCGCCACCGGCGCCGGCTGCATCGCCACCACCGTTGATGGTGACCGTCACTCGGCGACCGTTCTTGGTGTAGTAGGTGGGGTCGACCGGAGCCGTATCGGTGGGTTCGTCGATCAGAGCGGGGTCGAGTGCGAGACGAACCACGAACATCCAGAACGGCGACGTCACGCCCGGCGTCCACGTCTGGCCGGGTGGTGGCGGAGTCGCGTCGTGCATCACGATGACCTGATCGCAGGTGGGAGCGGCACCCGCAACGCTGAGGCACTTCACGCGGATGATCTGGAACTCGCCGTCCACCTCGACGTAGCGGTACGACACCGTCGTGCGCGTGGGGATCGCGTCGGTGGAGCCGGCGACCGTGCCGGTCCACGACAGCATGAGCGCGTTGGATCCGCCGACGTTGATGCCGGCGGGGCACGGGCCGGGGATGACCAACGGCGGCTTCAACGGATCGGTGAGGTCGGGGACGGAGTCGGCGCATGGCTTGCGCTCCGCCTCTGGCCTGACGAGCTCGGCCGACGCCAGGTCGCTGGGCAACCAGATGCCCACGTTCTGCTCGGAACGCGAGTTGTTCAAGCGCCCGACGCTGTTGTCCTGCTGGCGCAGGATGACCGTGGTGGCGCCCACCATCGCCGTCATCAGCGTGCCCAGGATCACGATCGAGATCAGCACTTCCGGCAGCGTCATGCCGGCATCACGTCCGCCACGACGGCGACGGACTCGCCCACGAAGAATCGACATCATCAAACCTCAGCTCCCTAGATCCTGCTCTTGACCACTTGCAACGACCGCTGCACCACACCGTCAGGACTGGTCACCGTGATGTCCACGAGCTGCACCAGATCCTTGTCGTACCCGGTCGACGGGCACGCCGTGGCCGCGGTGTGCCACGTTCCATTCGCCGTGGCAGTCGCCCCCGGCTCGAACCACGCGTACGTCCACGTCACCCGATCCGCATCCCAGTGCTGGGCCAGCGCGGCGGCCTCCATGAACTCGTGGTAGTCGCACGTGCCCCCGGCGCGGTTCACGCGGTCGGCGGCGTTGTTCAGCACCGTCTCCACCTTGGAGGAGTTGTGGTTGAACGACGAGGTGCGCACCAGCACGTAGGCGGCCATCATGATCGGCACCATGGCAACGCCCATCAATGCGATGGTCACGACCATCTCGACGAGGCTGAAGCCGGCGTCGCGGCGCGCTGATGTGGACTGCGCCTCGCCCTCTTCCACCCGAATGCTCTTCATGTCGCCCGACCGCTCCCGAAACTATGACTTTGCGTTGCTTGACGTATCGGCCATTGTGAACCGCACCTTGAGAGAAGTCACTTCAAGAGTTCTTCAGCCCGAGAACGCAGAGAGCGGCCGGACCCGAAGGCCCGGCCGCTCTCTGAATTGACTCTCGAATCGACCGAAGTCGACTGGATCAGGTGGTGGTCGTCACCGCAGCAGCGGTGGTCGTCGCGGCGACGCAATCGCCGATGCCGACCAGCGTGTAGGTGGGGGCACCCGTCACGTACGAGTAGGTCCAGTTGGCGGTCGACGCATCCTTGAGGAGGCCGGCGGTCTCCATGGCGGCGATCGAGGCCGGGTAGTTGCCGAACTGAGCCTGGTGGGCCTCGGCGGCAACTTCGATGGTCTTCTTGTCCGCGGCGCAGGCCGAGGTCTTGCCCTGGTTGGTGATGCCTCGCACCGCGAACACCGTGACGGTGGCCAGGATGCCGAGGATGACGATCACGATGAGGAGCTCGACGAGGGTGAAGCCTCGGTCGTTCTTCTCGACTTCGACGATTTCTTGTTCC
>JBAVTH010000407.1:0-5369 GCA_049696035.1 Ilumatobacteraceae bacterium | reverse complement strand
CCGAGCTCGCTGCCGTAGCTGAACCCGAAGTAGGAGATCTTGTCCTCCCCGAGCGCTTCGCGGATCGTGTTGATGTCGCGGGCCGAGCTCTCCGTGCTGATGAACGCAAGGATGTCCTTGTTCTTCCGCTCGCAGTTCTTGCCGAACTCGGTGCCGGCGTCGATGAGCGCCTGGCGTTCCTCGGGGGTGTCGGGGGAGGAGTCGAGCCCGAAGTACGTGTCGTAGTCATCGACACAGTCGATGTACGGGTCGCTGGCACCCGTGCCGCGCGGGTCCCAGCCGATGATGTCGAACCGGTCGAGCAGGTCCTGGCCGTAGATGCCGTCGGCGCCGTACGCGAGCCCGCTGCCGCCGTAGCCCGGACCTCCAGGGTTCACGAGCAGCGAGCCGATGCGGTTGGCCTCGTCGACGGCGCGGTGCCGTGTGAGGTAGAGGGTGATGGTCTCGCCGTTCGGGTCGGTGTAGTCCAGCGGCACCTGCAGGTACCCCTCGTCGATGCCCGCGTCCAGCTCCGTCCACCCGAACGGGCTGTCGTCCACCGGCACCGTGTCGGCGGTGTCGACCGGGTCCGTGTCGGTGGGGTCGGTGCTGTTGGGCTCGGTGCTGTCGGGGACGACGGTGTCGGCGGTGTGGAGCGTCACACCGTCGATGGTGCCGCGGGTGCTGCGCCCTTCGTTGACCCCTTCGTTGATGCCGTCGCCGCACGCAGCGATGGCGACGCAGGACAAGGCGATGACGGCGAGTTGGCGACGCATGGGCGCCATCGTAGGAGGCGCGCCGTCGCCGGCCGGAGCAGACCGGCCGGTGGGCACACGCATGAAGTGCGGCCTCCGTATCCTCGACCCATGCGTATGGGACCACACATGTTGATGCCGGGCGATTCCGACGCGGTCAAGGGCAAGAAGCTGCAGCGCCGTTCACTGCTGCGGGCATGGCAGTTCGCCCGTCCCTACCGGCGCACCATCATCTTGTTCCTCCTCGCCATCGTGTTGGCCGCGCTGGTCGAGCTGGTCGCCCCGTTCGCCTTCCGCGACATCCTCAACCACGGCATCCCCGACAAGAACCGCGGTCGCATCACGGTGCTCGCGATCGTCGTCGTCGTCGCCGCTCTGGCCGACGCCGGCCTCGCGATCGTGCAGCGGTGGTGCAGTGCAACCATCGGTGAAGGCCTGATCTACGACCTGCGCGTGGCGCTGTTCGCCAAGGTGCAGCGGATGCCGGTCGCATTCTTCACCCGCACCCAGACCGGTGCGCTCACCAGCCGGCTGAACAACGACGTGGTCGGCGCGCAGAACGCGGTCACCAGCACGCTGGGCAGCGTGGTCAGCAACGTCGTCGTGCTCGTCACGACGCTCGGCGCGATGGCCGCACTGGAGTGGCGACTGACGCTGCTGGCGCTGGTCGTGCTGCCCATCTTCATCATCCCGGCCAAGCGGGTGGGCAGGCGACTGCAGGCGATCTCACGCGAGAACATGGCCACCAACGCGGAGATGAACTCGCAGATGGCCGAGCGGTTCAACGTGGCCGGCGCACTGCTGGTGAAGCTGTTCGGTCGTCAGAGCGACGAGGTGTCGCTGTTCTCCGGCCGCGCCGCACGTGTGCGGGATACCGGTGTGCGCGCCGCAATGGTCGGCCGGGTCTTCTTCGTGGCGCTCGGCCTGGTGGGTGCGTTGGGTGCGGCCGCCATCTACGGCGTCGGCGCGCACCTCGTGGTCAGCGGCAACATCGACTCGGGCACGCTCGTGCTGCTCGCCGCGCTGGTCACTCGCGTGTACCAGCCGCTCACCGGGCTCACGAACGCCCGGGTGGATCTGATGACCGCGATGGTCAGCTTCGAGCGTGTTTTCGAGGTGCTCGATGCCCCCGAGTCGATCACCGATCGCCCCGGTGCCGTCGATCTCGTCTCGCCCGTCGGCCGGGTCGAGTTCCGCAACGTGTGGTTCCGCTATCCAGCCGCTGCCGATGTGACGGTGAAGTCACTGGAGGCGCCGTCGGCGTTCCTCGCCACCGACCCCGACCACGACGTGTTGCAGGGTGTCTCGCTGACGATCGAGCCCGGAGAGACGGTGGCGCTGGTGGGTGCGTCGGGTTCGGGCAAGACCACGATGTCGGGCCTCGTGCCGCGGCTGTACGACGTCACCGGTGGCGCGCTGCTGGTCGACGGCCACGACGTGCGCGATCTCACGCAGCACTCGCTGCGCGAGGCGATCGGTGTGGTCAGCCAGGACCCGCACCTGTACCACGAGACCATTGGCGCCAACCTCCGCTATGCGAAGCCCGATGCGACGATCGCCGAGCTCGATGCGGCCTGCCGCGGCGCTCGTATCCATGACACGATCGTGTCGCTGCCCGACGGCTACGAGACGATGGTCGGCGACCGCGGGTACCGGCTCAGCGGCGGCGAGAAGCAACGGCTGGCGATTGCCCGCCTGCTGCTGAAGAACCCGGCGGTGATCATCCTCGACGAGGCCACCAGCCACCTCGACAACGAGAACGAGGCGCACGTGCAGGCCGCGCTCGAGGAAGCGCTGCGCGGGCGCACCGCGTTGGTGATCGCCCACCGCCTGTCCACGATCCGCGATGCCGACCGCATCGTCGTGCTCGAAGGCGGCCGCATCGTCGAGCAGGGCACTCACGACGACCTGCTCGCACTGGATGGCGTCTACGCCGCCCAGGTCCGCGCCGGCGAAACCGCCGCCGTCTGACCGCCATGTGCCCGCCTCGTGACGTCGGACCGGTCGGCGGCTTCTGGGGCTGACTCGTCCCATCGGGGTTTCTGGGGCGTATTCGTCTCCATCTCCGGGACGGATACGTGGGTAGTTGCGACCGCAAACGCCCGTGAGCAGGGGTTTCGCGCCATCCGCGAACCCTGTCACACCCTCTCGTCATGATGGGAGGCATGGAAGTCGTACTGGTTGCCCTCCTCGTCGTCGCCGCTGCCGCCATTGCGTGGCTGCTGGCCACGCGCCGCGCCATGCCGGTCGCCTCGGTGGCCGCGCCCGCACCGGCAGTGGCCGAGGTGCCTCGCGAGCTGGTCGAGCGGGCGGTTGCGGCTGCGGTCGCCCAGGCAAATGATCGCGCTGCCCGCGAGCGCGACTTGGCCATCCGGGCCTCGGTCGAGCAGGCGGTCATGTTCACCCGCGAGCAGCTGGGCGCCCACACCCAGGCTGCCGATGCATCGCTGGCCGGTCGCCAGCAGCTGATCGATGCCAAGTTGGGCGAGGTGCAGTCCGGCGTCCAAGCCGATCTCGGGAAGCTGTCCGCGCTCGTGCAGCAGTTGGGCGACGCCACCAGCGAGCGCTTCGGCCAGGTCGATCGCAGCCTGCAGGTCCACGCCGAGATCACCCAGTCGCTCAATGGCACCGCCAACAGCCTTCGCGAAGCGCTGGCATCGTCCAACGCTCGCGGTCAGTGGGGCGAGCGCATGGCGGAGGACGTGCTGCGCCTGGCCGGCATGCAGGAGAAGATCAACTACTTCAAGCGCACTGCGGTCAGCGGCGAGGGCACCGGCATCCCCGACTTCACCTTCGTCCTGCCCAAGGGGCACGTGCTGTTCATGGACGTCAAGTTCCCGATGGCCTCGTACCTGAAGTACCTCGAGGCGGGCACCGAGGCCGAGCGCGCGGCGCACCGGGCCACCTTCGTGCGCGACGTGCGCGCCCGTGTGCGCGAGCTGGCCAAGCGCGAGTACGCCCAGGCCGACGACCGCCCGGCGGTCGACAACGTGTTGCTGTTCGTGCCCAACGAGAGCCTGGCTGCGTTCATCCACGAGTCGGATACGTCGCTGGTGGAGGAAGCGATGGCACAGCACGTCGTCATCTGCTCGCCGCTCACCCTGTTCGCCTTCCTGGGGGTCATCCGTCAGGCGTTCGACAACTTCATGATCGAGCAGACCAGCAAGGAGATCCTCGGCCTCCTGGGCAAGTTCGGGCAGCAGTGGGGGAAGTACACCGAGCAGGTCGACAAGGTGCGTCGCCAGTTCGACATGGTGAACCGCTCGTTCGAGGAGCTGGCCACCACCCGTCGGCGTGCGCTCGAACGGCCCCTCAACTCGATCGACGATCTGCGCCGCAAGCAGGCGCTGCCCATCGACGGCGAGCTGTTCGGTGCCGTCGAGGAGCTGGAGTTCGACAACGTTCGCGAGCTCGGCGCCTGATGCCGTGGCGCCGTCGGTGCTGCGCGCCGGTGGCCGGAGCAGTCCCTCCTCGCACCGCGTAACCTCTGCCGCGATGTCTGGCGTTCGCTCCCTCGACCCCACGCCGCTCGCCGTGGCGGCGGTACGTGCCACGTTGGGCGCGTCGTTCGTCGACGATCCGATGCTTCGGTGGATCTTTCCCGAGGCGGTGCACCAGGCGCAGGCCACCGCTGCCTGGCTGGGCGTGTTCGTGGAGGCGTACGCGGCTGCAGGAGTGGTGGATGTCGTCGACGGTGGCGGTGACACCGCCGGGGTCGCGCTGTGGCGGGTCGGCGACACGCCGCTGCCCTTCTCGGCAGCGCCCAGTGCGGGCGGGTTGCTGGCCGCACTGGTCGGCGTCGATCGCGCTGCCCGACTGGGCCAGGGGTTGCGCGCCTTCGCCGAGCACAAGCCCGAGCCGCCGTTCCACTACCTGCAGTTCTTGGCCGTCCACCCGGCCGCTCAGGGCCAGGGACTGGGCCGTCAGCTGGTGCTGCACGGTCAGCAGCGGGCGGCGCAAGGCGGTGTCGGCGTGTACCTGGAGTCCACCAACCCGCGCAACCTCACCTTCTACCGCTCGCTCGGCTTCGAGCAGATCGGGCAGTTCGCCTTGGCCCCCGACGGACCGACCGCGTTCCGGCTGTGGTGGCAGGAGTGAGCCAGCCGTCATTCGAGCTCGAGTTCGATGGCGATGACGGCGGTGTGCCCACCTATTCGGTGGGCGAGCTGGCCGAGGCCATCAATGGCGCCCTGCGGCGGAAGTTCACCGATGGCGTCTGGGTGCGCGGCGAGATCCAGGGCTGGTCCGTGCGCGGCCCGCACGCGTACTTCCGCCTGGTGGAGGAGACCGACGATGGCAAGGCGGCCATCAACGTGCAGTTCTTCGCACCGGCGCAGGTACGGCTGAAGCCATTGCTGATGAAGAACCGGCTGCGTCTCGCCGACGGGTTGAAGGTGCGCATCTTCGGGCATCTCGACTTCTTCGCGCCGTCGGGTCAGCTGGGCCTCAAGATGAGCGGCATCGACCCGCGGTTCACGCTGGGTGAGCTGGCCTTGCAGCGTGACGATGTCGTCCGGCGACTGGTGGCGAGCGGCCTGTACGACCGCAACAGGAGCCGCCGCATCGCGCCGGCGCCGTTGCGCGTGGGGGTGGTCACCAGCACGGCCAGCGCGGCGTGGGCCGACTTCCTGCACG
>JBAVTH010000406.1:0-2965 GCA_049696035.1 Ilumatobacteraceae bacterium | reverse complement strand
TTGCCGCGCCGTGCCGCCTCCACGGGATGGTCGCCGCGCAGCAGGCGGGCGATCGTCGTGCCGCAGAACGTGTCGCCCGCCCCAGTGGGGTCGAGTGCGCTGACCTGGAGGCCGCCGACCGTGGTGCGATGCCCGCCCTGGTGAACGGTCACCCCGCTGGCGCCGCTGGTGACGAACCGGAGGTGACCGGCCGCCACGGCGTGCCGGTCGGCGCGCGGGCCGCCGGCGCTCCCGAACAGCACACCGGCTTCGTCGATGTTGCAGAAGAACAGATCGGCGATCGCCTGGGTCTCGCGCACGATGTCGGGCTCGTTGCGCACGGCCTTGCCGTACGTGGAGGCGACGGTGAGGCACCCGCGGGCGGCCAGCGCTCGGACGAACGCCTGCTGCAACCGGGCATCGAGGAACGGCACGCAGTACGCACAGCCGGGCAGGTCGTCGATCGAATCGAGCAGTGCCGGCGTCATGTCCGGCTCGGCACCGAGGTGCTCGCGGAAGAGCGTGACACCGCCGTCGTCGTCGTAGGCGATCTCGAAGCGCGGCAGGCCATCGAGCGAGACGTTCGGGCCGATCCAGCGGATGCGTTCGCGTGCGGGTGCCAGCTCCGGTGGCATCGGTTCGGGAACGGGGGCGAGCATCGTGACGTCGACCCCTGCCCTGGCCGCGGCGAGCGCGGTGTACAACCCTGCGCCGCCCGGCGTGGGGGTGGGGTGGCCGCGCACGTGGATGATGTCGAGCGACGCACCGCCCACCACCAGCAGTCGCGGCGTTGTCGTCGCCTCTGCCCGCAGCCAACGCTCAGCCCATGTCGTCACGGGCAGCACTGTACGGCGCGGGATGTCGCCCGTGGCGGCGAGCAGACGCCCCGCCTCGGCCGGAGTGCCGACGCGGCCGTAGCATCCGCACCACGTACACCTGAGGGGGCCACGTGGCACACGACCTGATCATCCGCAACGGCACGATCGTCGACGGCACGGGCGCAGCCGGGTACCGCGCCGACGTGGCCATCGACGGTGATCGCATCACGGCCATCGGCGATCTGTCGGCGGCCGCTGCCCGCCGCGAGATCGATGCCACCGGCCTGATCGTGTCGCCCGGTTTCATCGACCTGCACACTCACCTCGACGCCCAGGTCGGCTGGGACCCGCTGATGACGTCGAGCTCGTGGCACGGCGTCACCACCGTGTTGATCGGCAACTGCGGTGTCACGTTCGCGCCGGTCGCGCCGGACAACCGCGTCTTCCTCGCCGAGATGATGGAGAGCGTCGAGGACGTGCCCCGCGACGCCATCCTCGACGGCCTCAACTGGGAGTGGAGCACCTACCCCGAGTACCTGGACGCGGTGCAGCAGATGCGGCCGGCGTTGAACATCGTCGGCATGGTCGGCCACTGTGCGATGCGCTACCACGTGATGGGCGAGCGCTCGCTCACCGACGAGCCGCCGACGCCCGAGGAGCTGAACGCGCTGCGCGACATCGCCGAGGAGTCCGTTGCCGGTGGTGCGGTCGGTTTCTCCACGTCGCGCATCCTGCTGCACACGGTGCCCGATGGCCGCTACGTACCGGGCACGCTCGCCCCGCTGGACGAGTACCTTGCCATCGCCGACGGGATGAACGCCGCGGGTGGCGGGTTGTTCCAGGCGGTCAACGACTTCATGACGAAGCCTGCGTTCGAGATCGAGCTGCTGCGCGAGATGGCGCGCTCGTGCGGCGATGTGCTGTTCTCCGGTGGCGCCGGCAACAGCGGCAATGCAGGCGTGGAGATGTTCGGCAAGTTCCTGGAGGACACCAACGCGAACGTCGGCCGGATGACCATGGCCAGCCAGACCCGTCCCAGCGGTTCGCTGTGCGGCCTCGCCCAGATCGCGCCGGTGAAGGGCCAGAAGTGGAAGGCGATCATGCAGCTGCCGACGCTGGCCGATCGTGTCGCTGCGCTGAAGGACCCTGCGGTACGTGCCGGTCTCGTCGCCGAGGGCAAGGAGAAGGGCCTCTGGTACGACGCGAACCACATCTACCCGCTGGGCACCGGGCCGTCGCCGGACTACAGCGAGACCAATGGCCGCTCGGTCGCGCTCCGGGCCGAGGAGCTGGGTGTGCACCCGGTGGAGTTCGTGATCGATCGGCTGATCGCCAGCGATGGCCGCGAGCTGTTCAACACCTGGTTCTTCAACCGCAACGTCGACGGCCTGCAGCAGGTGCTGGCGATGGACCACGTGTACCCCGGCCTCGCCGACACGGGCGCCCACGCCGGCCAGATCTGCGACGCCGACATGAGCACCCACTACCTCGCCTACTGGCAGCGCGATCGCCAGCTGGCGACGCTGCCCGAGGCCGTGCGTCGGCTGTCGTCGATGCCGGCCGGTGTGCTGGGCCTGAAGGAGCGCGGCTCGCTGCAGGTCGGCCAGTTCGCCGACGTCAACGTGTTCGACATCGACACGCTCGCCTCCACGCACCCGACCTACGTGAACGACTTCCCCGGTGGTGCCGGCCGCCTGCAGATCGGCGCCCGCGGCTACGCGGCCACGATCGTCAACGGCGCCGTCGTGACCGAGCAGGGCACGAACACCGGCCAGCGCCCAGGCCGCGTGATCCGCGAGTTCGCCCGCGGCTGACGGCACGCGTTCGTGACACCGGAATCGCTCCCGGGGCCACCGACGGGGGTTCGATACCGACCAGCGAGTCCGCGAACCCGGGCGCCCCAGGCGGGTGTTGTGGTCGCACGCGAAGCCGACGAAGCGCCTTCTCTGGGCTGGGGCCAGTCCGACGAAGTGGCCGTCCGCGGGCACGTGCGGTCTCGGTCGTAGTCGTAGCAGCTGGATTCAGCCGCCACGCGGCGGGGTCTGCTGGTTAGCCTTCACCCCCAGACGGAGTGGCCGACGCCCCTCCATCCCCGCCTTCGTAGCTCAGTGGATAGAGCAACGGTTTCCTAAACCGCAGGTCGTAGGTTCGATTCCTACCGGGGGCGC
>JBAVTH010000405.1:0-2562 GCA_049696035.1 Ilumatobacteraceae bacterium | reverse complement strand
CCCCAACGGTGACGACCCGCACGAGGAGGTCGTGCTCAAGCCGGCTTGCTTCGTGTTCGACTTCGCTCCAACCCGCGCACTGCGCCAGATCGCTGAGTATGGGCAAGGCTTGTCGCCCGAGACGCCGAACCCCGAGCATGCCGTCGAGGAGCTCGTGAACTTCCTGCCGGTCCTGGCCTACGACGGCTCGAACATGACCCAGGTCGATGCGGGCGCCATCCTCGACATCGCATTGTCCGGCACGTCGGCGACGCTGCTCGCCCGCAAGTGGGAGTCGGCGATCCTCGTCAACGTTGACAACGACACACTCCGCAAGATCATCAACAGCGAAGCGGCGATGGCGGCGGTGATGAACATCGAAGGGTTCCGGGTGCTCGGCTCAGGCGTCTTCGAGACAGTTGTCAACAAGAGCGAAGCGGTCAAGGGCACAAAGCGCGACAAGGGCGACAACCTCACCCCGAAGGAGAAGAAGGAACTCACGACGGAGGAGAAGGAGTACAAGTCGAAACGGAAGCAGATCCAGGAGAAGCTCATCAAGTTCGCCACCCGCATCCCGGCGTTCATGTACCTGACCGACTTCCGCGAGAACACGCTCCAGGATGTCATCACCAAGCTGGAGCCAGAGCTGTTCAAGGCCGTGACCGGTCTCTCCGTTGCCGACTTCAACCTGCTCGTTTCACTCGGCGTGTTCAACGCCACGCACATGAACCAGGCCGTGTTCGCCTTCCGTCGATACGAGGACGCGTCGCTCTCCTATACCGGCATCGAATCTCACGAGGGGCTCCGTCACTACGGCCTCTACGACACGGTCGTCTCTGTTGAGGAGATCGACCTAAGGAAGGCCCGCTGACTGTCGGGCGCGTCCTATCGGCCGGGTGACGGCGACATATCGCATTTGCGGCGGATGAACGTCACAAGGACTGGCTCGCAGGCTCCGCGCCGCTGACGTCTCGGACCGAGAGTTGCACCGCAGCGGGGGCCAGGACGGAACGACTCCGTCGACGGACGAGCTCGCGCTGTTCGGAGGCTTGATACGGATCAAGCGCCGTAGTGTCGACCGGTACCGCGGAGGTGACTCTCCAGCGGTCGCGGTAGTCAGCGATGGCGTGAAGTTGGGCGACGGCGCTGGAATCGAGCTCAGTGGCCCATTGGGGCGCGAGTCCGCCGATTGCAGTTGGCAACCAAGGCTCGTCCGCTGCAACGGCTGCGGCGAGCGCGCTTCCCGGCTCGGGTTCGAGGTTGTCGAGGATCGTGGCGGCGTCGGGTCCCCATAGTTGGTTGGTGAGGGTGCTTGCAATCTCGGCGTACTCGACGATGTGTGGCCAGTGTTCGAGGATCCAGTGTCGGCGGGCGTGCTGGTTGTCGAGGGCGGCCTTGAGCACCTCGGCGGTGTCGTCGAGCAGTTGCGGGTCGCCGCGACGAAGGCGTGCGATGAGTGGCTGTTGATCGGCCGGGGCGGTCTCGAAGATCTGGTCGAGTTCGGTGCGTCGCGCGACAAGTTCGTGATGTGAGCGTCGGTGAGGCCATAGGACGGTGGGTGGATCGCGGTGGTCGAGCCAGGCCTTGGTGTGGACCAGCCGGGTGCTGAGCGCTTCCCACGCCTCACTGGCCGCGTCGCCGAGCACGGGCAGCGCGCCGACGTCATCTCCCTCGTGGTAGTGGCGGGTTCGCCAGACTGCGATGTCGCGCACGGCGGTTGTCCAGGTCTGTGTTCCGATCGGGTCGGCCGGTTGGTAGCCGACGAGAGTGGTGAGCCATTGGGGTTGATCGGCGATGAGTGTGTTGGTTGCGCGTTCGATGACGCGTCGGATGGCCTGTTGGACGTTGTCGACCTCGCCTGGCTCAACGCCGTTGTCGGCGAGGTAGCCGGTCCATGTGGTCAGTGTGGCGTCGGCTGCTTTGTCGAGTTGAGCGAGGCGCGTGCGCGCAGTGTCGGGCAGCGAACGAGGGGTCGCGTGTCCGTCGAGGATCTCGACTTCCTGCCAAGCGAGTGAGCGTTCGGCGAACTTTCCGTCGGCGGACAGGAACCCGACGAGTACCTCGCCGGCGGTGTCGTCGAGTCCGATGATCGTGCCGATGTTGTGCCGGTCGAGTGCTTTGACGGTCTGTCCGATGGCGGCGTGGGTAGCCGTGCGCGACGCTGTGGCGATCGCCTGCCGGAGTTCGCCGGCGTCGACGCCGATGTGCTCGCTGGCGAGGCGTTCGATGTGTCGGCAATGGGCGAGTCGAGCTTCGAGCTGGTCGAGCGGACGCCGGGCGAGAGCGTCGACGGTGGTGACGTTTGGGTCGATGGTGTGGGCGAGGTGCTTCGCGCGAGATCGTTCGAAGGTGTCGACGAGTTCGTCGTCGATGTCTCCGGGTTCCTCGGTCGGCAGCGGGATGCCGTGTTGGTCGTGGCGTTCGAGCGGGTCGCGGGCGAGGAGGTCGATCTGTTCGGCTTCGGGTCGTGTGATCACGAGCAGGTTGGTGTGTTGTCCGCGAGACATGTCGACGTACGCGGCTTCTCGGTAGAGGCCGTCGAGGCCGACGGTGATCGCTTGTTCCCAGGTGCCGCCCTGGGCG
>JBAVTH010000404.1:0-7409 GCA_049696035.1 Ilumatobacteraceae bacterium | reverse complement strand
CGACGGCGATCCGCTGGTCGATGGAGCCGTCGGCCGGGTCGAGGCGCAACAGTTGGTTGTCGCCGAAGTACGGGTAGGTGCCGTCATCGGTGGCGCCGAGCCACACCGCCCCGTCGAAGTAGGCGACACCCGCCGCACCTGGGCGGAACTCGACCTTCCAGCTCGACTCGGGCCCAGGCGGCCGATCGGCGCCGCACGCGCCGAGGGCCAGCAACAGACAGAGGGCCGCCCCGATGTGACGCCTGCGAGAACCGCTCGCCTTCATCGGCCGATTCTAGGCATCTCTGATCCCGGCCCGTCCTCAGGTTGTCGGTGTTCGCACGCGCGATGCCGGTTGGTAGTTGGGGCCGGCGGTCTCGTCCACCCTTCGCAGCAGCAGCTCGCATGCGGGTTCGAAGTCCTCGGCAAAGCGAACTGACGACGATTCACCGAGCAGCTCCCACGGCAGCGTGGTGAGCCGATCCGTGTCGTCCTCCAGCTGTTGGCGAAGTGCGATACCGGCCGCCGTGACCTGTCGATCAGTTGTCGCCAAGCCGCGACGGGCGAGCGCGAGCCAACCCATCGTCAAGTCGTCCTCACTGGTGCCGCGCGAGCGAGCGAGCCAGTCGGCCTCGTACCCCAACCAGGCGTTGTGCAGGATCGACGCTTCGGGGTGCGTCAACCCGGCCGCGACGACCAATGCCCAGTGAGTGTCGCCGCGCCACTCCCGGAGGCAGTTGAGGGCGTGCCATCCGGAGAGCAGTGGATCGATCGGGCGCGGCATGGCGAGGTGCGCACCGAAGAGGACGCGTCCGATCACCGGCAGCTGCTCGACCACGGGCCACAGCACCTCGGAGAGCGCGCTGAGCGGACCGACGATCCCCGGAGCGAACCCCCGCAGCCCTTCGGCAACTGCTTCGTCGCGGGCGATCCACAGCTCGCCGAAGCGCTCGGGTGGCAGCACCGCGTACAGGCCACGGATGCCCAGGGGGCTGATGGAGCCGAACGCCGCGATGACGGCATCGGGACCGGCGGAGGCGAGCGGCGCGCAGCGGGCCCCGATGTAGCCCAGCGGCCCGGCGTAGGGCTCCGGCAGCCCGACCGCGGCGTATCGACGGACTGCGCCCGGATCCCAGAAGATCCAGCCAACCGTCGTCTGCACCGAGCGTGCAGTGCGACGAGTGATCGCAGTCCAGTCGGTCATCGTGAGAGTGTCGCCGATGAGAGGTCAGGTGTGCCATCCCAGCTGTCACGGAGCAGTACTGTCGGGTCCTGTTCGGGCCACTGAGTGGGGGAGGGTGCCGTGCGCAGGTTGTGGGCAGTTGCGGTGGTGGTGGGTCTGGGGATGACGGCGTGTTCCAGCGACGACGCCTCGTCGGGTTCTCCGCCCGCCACTACGGCGCAGTCGCCGACATCGCCAACATCGCCGACCGATGACACTCCGGTGGACACGATCGCCCCAGACCCGACGTCACCCACGCAGGAGCTGCTGTACGCCGGAGCGGCGAGCAACACGATCCTCCCGACCGTCGATGGCGAGCGCGCCTACCTTGCGGATGCGCCGGGATGGGCGAACCTCGACCCGAACGACATCGGGGTCTTCCTGCCCGACTGGGATCAGGGTCGGGTGGACGTCGGCAATGGCAACGACGACGGCTCGTGGGTGCACGACGACCTGCGCACGACAGCGGTCGCGCTACGCCGCGGCGACCAGATGGTGATCATGGCCACCGCCGACGTCTACATGATCTTCGCCGCCGATGCAGCCGAGATCGAGCGGCGGGCACGAGCGCTGCTGCCCCCGGAGCTCGACGGCATCGCCAAGATCATCATCAGCGCCACGCACAACCACCACGGCCCCGACACTGCCTTCAGCATCAACGACGAGTGGTACGCCACCATGGCCGACCAGATGGCCGATGCCATCTACGACGCGGCGACCCTCATGGAGCCCGCTCGTCTGGAGGTGGCGAGTGGCCAGCATCGCTTCGGGCAGAGCGACGGGCGCGACCCGGTGATCGTCGACCCTCGGCTGAACGTGATGCGGGTCGTGTTCGACGGTGAGGGCGACCGCACCATCGCAACGGTGGTGCAGTGGGCCAGCCACCCCGAGACGACGCTGGGGTGGGAGCCACCTGGCGAGTACAGCCAGCAGTGCGCCACCAAGGGCTGGGCTGCCGACGATTGCAGCGCGGATGGGAGGTACTTCACCGCCGACTACCCCGGCATCGTGCGCGAGCAGTTGCAGGCCGAGCTGGGCGGCGAGGTGCTGTACCTCAATGGCGCGATCGGCAGCCAGATCGGACCCGGCGACGCCGACGTCTGGCTGGTGGACGAGCAGCACCCGGTGGGTGACGGGGTCACCGCTCCGGACGGGGCGCAGCCTGTCGCCGGTGCTGCGGACCTTCGCGGACAGAGCATGGCGCGCACGCTGGCGATCGGCACGCAGCTCACTGCCGCGGTGCTCTCGTTGCTGAAGAGCGCTGCGCCGTTGCCGGTGGACGCGATCGAATGGCAGCAGCAGCCGTACTACACCCGCCTCACCAACATCGGCTTTCGGGTGCTGCTGGCCGACGGCGACCTCGGCTGGCAGACCCCCGCCGCCTACAACTGCACCGGCGAGCTCTCCGACGCGAACTGCACAGATGACGGCGGGGCGCTGGAGGACGACCCGGTGCTGACGCCGCTCGTGGACAGCCAGATCCGCAAGGGAGACGTGCTGAGGACGCAGCTGACGTGGGTGAGGCTGGGCCACGTCGGCTTCCTGTTCATGCCGGGCGAGCTGCCACCGGAGCTGGTGATCGGGCTGCCCGACGACTTCGTCACCAACAGCAACGCGTACTACACCGAGCCCGCGTTGCACGCGGTGGGCGCCGACTACGAGATCCCCGGCTACCTGCTCGAGCTGGTCCCCACCGACATCACGTTCACCGTCGGGCTGGGAGGCGACGAACTGGGCTACTGGGTGCCGATCAACGAGGCACGGCTGAAGTGCCTCGACCTGGTGATGCCGCCCGGCAGCACGTACACCTGCCAGCGTCTGTTCGACGACGGCCTGCTGGTGTCGGCGGATGCCGTCGCAGGGCCTGAATGTCGCGCGATCGCCGACGACCCGGAACCGCCCGCGGACGAAGCGCACGTCGCGCTCGCAGCCGTGTGTCGCTACGGTCAGGCACTCGGGCGCGAGCTGGGTGAACCCGCGGGACACTACGAGGAGACGAACTCCGCCGGCTGGGACCTCGTCGACGACACCTGGGCGGCAGCGATCGAGCTCTTCGCCACCTGATGACGCCCGGTTACCCAGGTTTCGGCGATGCCGTCACGCGACCCCGCAGATGCCTTCGGAGTTCATCGCCACGCCCGCGGCCAACTGCGACTGCTCCGGGGTCCACTCCTCCACGAGGAGCAGCGGCACGGTCTGCTGGTCGGAGGCCAGCGCTCGGGCCCGACACGTGGCCAGGGCATGCAACGTCGGCACCGGCCGCACATCTCCCGCTGCGACCGCATCTGCCACCTCGTGTTCCACGAAGGCATGCTCGAAGAGCAGCGAGCTGAGCGTGGAGAGCGTCTGCTCGGGGGGTGCGGCCGCCGCCGGGCCGCGGTCACATGACGTGAAGGCGACACGATTGGCGGCCAGTGTGGGCACCGTGGTCGAGCCGGACGCGCCCGCCCACCACATCAGTGCCGTGTTGAGCGAGTCGGCCGAGACCGCGAACTGGGCAACTGCCGAGAAGCAGACGACGCCGTCCGCCTGCTCGTAGCTGACATACCCGCCCCCGGTCCAGTGGTCGATCGCACCACGCGAGAGATCCCAGGGCAGCCAGGTGTCGAGCATCAACAGCACGTCGAGTGCCGAGAGCCGCCGCGACGCCTCCAGCACCGTGACGCCTTCGGGCGCCTCCACGACGATCGTTTCGTCGGTGACGGTGGAGCCGTACAGCGAAGGGTCGATGAGCAGCATCTCCGATGGGGGGTTGGCGATCAGCTCGTCGATGCCTGCATTGCCCTTGGCCGCGTACACGGTCTCCACCAGGAGCGGGCCGAGCTCGTATGGCGCGTACATCGTCTCGGTGACGACATCCGGCACGGTGTCGAGCACCACTGCCTGGTCGGCGTTCACGGTGTGCTCGGCTTCGATCGCGGCTTGCTCCTCGGGCGTGAGCGTGGCGCGGTACTTGTCCTCCACCCGCATCGCGTCGGCCTCGACGACCGAGCGCAGCTCCAGGTCGTTCTCGCCGCCCAGGTCGAGGTCGAAGTGCTGGCCCTGGAGCGCGTGCGTCAGTTCGTGAGCGAGCACCGTGCGCACCGCAGGCGTGAGCACATCGCCACGAACGAAGACTCGATCGTCGGCGGGGGAGTAGAAGCCCAGAGTGGCGACCGAGGACACGGTCTGCTCGCCGACGACGGGGTTGTAACCGACCGCCAGTCCCTTGGCGTTGTAGAGACCGGAGGCCTGGCGGACGTACGTCTGCTCATCGGGGTCGGCCGCCTCCGCAACAGGTTCGGCGAAGAGCGCGATGAAGTCCGCCTCGGCGAGGAAGTCCACGAAGACGGGGTGCTCGAACTGCAACCCGCGTTCGGTCTCGACGAAGCCGACCAGTGGCACCACCCGCGGGTCCCACGCTTCAGGGTGGGCAGCCGACTTCGGCGGGAACAATTGGTCGCGGAAGTGACGCGCCACGCCGGTGGCGAGCGAACTCAGCAGCAGCAGCAGGACCGTCACCTTGCTGGCGCGCCGCTTCTTGCGCCGCTTCGGGAGTGCCCGTGGCGCGCTGCCTGCGGTTTCGGCACCGGCGAAGCGAGCGAAGGCCTCCAGCGTCGAGGGTGGCAGGTTTCGCCCGGCGAAGGGCTGGGGCATCTCACTCGAGGGTGCGGGACGGCTGGCGGGAGGGAGGGCGGGCGGCAGGCCGATCCTGGGTTCCTGCAGGTTCGGCGGCGAAACTGACATGCGGGATCATCGGTTGCAGGTGCGGTCGGGTTGACCCGTTTTGTCGGGCTCGCCCAGGTCGGGCAGCGCCCGGGACGCCCGCGGATGGCGTTAGGGTCGAGCCCATGGCGATCCCGAAGGTCTGCGGCATCGAGACCGAGTACGGCATCCTGGTGCGAGGGCCGGTGCCCGACAGCACCAGCAACCCGGTGGCGGCCTCGTCGCTGCTGATCAACGCCTACCTGGCTGCCAACCACCGCAAGGTGGGCTGGGACTTCGAGGACGAGCATCCCGGCAGCGATGCCCGAGGCTTCAGCGTCGACGACCTGCTCGCACCCGAGATCGAGACGCATCTGGTGAACGCCGTGCTCACCAACGGCGCCCGCTACTACGTCGACCACGCTCACCCAGAGATCAGTACGCCCGAGTGCCGCACGGCGCGCGAGGTGCTCGTGTTCGACCGGGCGGCGGAGGAGATCGTGTGGGCCAGCATGCAGGCTGCGGCGGCGCTGCTGCCGGCGGGTGCAGAGGTGCTGTGCCACAAGAACAACTCCGACGGCAAGGGCAACAGCTATGGGTGCCACGAGAACTACCTGGTCGCCCGCGAGGTGCCGTTCGGGCGCATCGTCCACCAGATCACCCCGCACTTCGTCAGCCGCCAGGTGGTGGTCGGCGCCGGGAAGGTGGGGTGCGAGCTTCCCGGGGTGGGCGCCGCCGCCGTGCCGTACCAGATCAGCCAGCGTGCCGATTTCTTCGAGGAAGAGGTCGGTCTCGAGACCACGTTGAAGCGGCCGATCGTGAACACCCGCGACGAGCCCCACTGCGATCCCTCCAAGTACCGGCGGCTGCACGTCATCGTCGGCGACGCCAACATGAGCGAAACGGCGACCATGGTGAAGGTAGGGGCGACCTCGATCATCCTGGCCATGATCGAGGACGACGTGCTGAGCGACGATCTCGCAGTTGCCAACCCGGTGGCGGCGATCCGTCAGATCAGCCACGACCCGACGTTGCAGCGAGCGGTCCTGCTGCGCGACGGGCGGCGAGCGACCGCTCTGGAGATCCAGTGGGCGCTCTTCGAACAGGCCGCGAAGTACGAGCGGTCGCATGGCCTGGAGGCTGTCGGGGCCGAGGTCGGGCGGCAGGCGATGGCCCTGTGGGAGGGCATCCTCACCGGTCTCGAGTCCGATCCGGCGACTGTTGCCCATCAGGTCGACTGGGTGGCCAAGCGTCGCATCGTCGACGCCTACGCCGAACGCCACGACGCCAAGCCGGGCGATGCCCGGCTGAAGGCGCTCGATCTGCAGTACCACGACCTGCGTCGTGACAAGTGCCTGGCTCGACGCGTGGGTCTCGACGTGCTCACCACCGCCGAAGAGGTCGTCGACGCGATGGTGAATCCGCCACTCACCACCCGCGCCTACTTCCGCGGTCGTTGCCTGGCCAAGTGGCCAGCGGAGATCGTCGCCGCCAACTGGGACAGCATGGTGTTCGACATCGGTCGCGAACCGCTGCGCCGAGTGCCGATGATGGAACCATTGCGCGGCACGGCAGATTCGGTGGCTAGGTTGATCGACGAGAGCGATACCCCAGCCGAGCTGCTGGCCCGGTTGGGTGCCTGAACAGCCCGCGAGCGGGCTTCGTCCACACAGGGGAGCACATGGCAGAGCGCACGCAGAAGCAGAAACCGACACCAAGCCGCACCGAGGAGGCGGTCGAGGCCGCACCCGCAGCGGCCGCCACCGGCGACAAGCTGAAGGCCGAGCTCGACGACCTGCTCGACGAGATCGACGGCGTCTTGGAGACCAACGCCGAAGATTTCGTGAAGTCCTACGTGCAAAAGGGCGGCCAGTAGTTCCATGTCGATGCCGATGTTCACTCCCGGAGCAGATCCGGGCTCCAGCTTCCCCGAGCTGCTGAAGCGGGTCGGGTTGGCGCCGGTTCATGCGACAGGCTCTGCCGAGCTCGCCGTGCCCCACGCCACCACTTGTGTCGCGCTGCGCTTCGCCGACGGTGTGGTGATGGCCGGCGATCGTCGCGCCACCAGTGGCAACCTGATCAGCCACCGCGGCATGGAGAAGGTGGTGCAGGCCGACCTTCACAGCGGTGTGGCGATCGCGGGTGCCGCCGGCCCGGCGATGGAGATGGTCAAGCTCTTCCAGCTGCAGCTCGAGCACTACGAGAAGGTCGAAGGTTCCGCACTCAGCCTCGAGGGCAAGGCCAACCAGCTCGGCATGATGGTGCGTGGCAACCTGCCCGCCGCCATGCAGGGCATGGTGGTGGTACCGATCTTCGCCGGCTTCGACCTGCTGCGGCGCAACGGTCGGCTGTTCACCTACGACGTCACCGGCGGGCGCTACGAGGAGCACGACTACGTGGCGACGGGCTCCGGCATGCTGCACGCCGGCACCGTCATCAAGATCGGCTGGCGTGACAGCCTCGACCGCACTGCTGCGGTGGCGCTGGCCTGCCGGGGCCTGTGGGAGGCCGCCGACGCCGACTC
>JBAVTH010000403.1:0-14351 GCA_049696035.1 Ilumatobacteraceae bacterium | reverse complement strand
GCCGAAGGATCAGCGGGCGGTCGGTCATGATGCCGTCGACGCCGAGCTCGAGGAGGCGGTGCATCTCGTCGGCGTCGTCGATCGTCCACACGTGCACCTTGATGCCGAGAGCGTGCGCCTTCTCGACGAAACGCTCGTCCACCACGGTGAGCGGGCCTTGGCGGACCGGCACCTGCGCCGCGTTCGCCCCGGCCCGCCGGGGCTTGCCGAACCGCAAGGCGATCACGCCGCCCGGGCTGAGGGCCGAGCACAGCGTGCTTCCCAGCGCCTGCTTGAGTTGACGCATGCGGCGGTCGCTGAACGCGCCGACGCACACGCGATCCAGCGCGTTGCAGCGAACCAGCGCCGCCACCAGTGCGTCGACGGCGGTGTTCGTCTTGCAGTCGATGTTCACTCGCAGCTCGGGCCACTCGCCGAGCATGTCCTCCAGCAACGGGATGGGCGCCTTGCCGTCCACCAGCGCAGTCTGCACGTCGGCCCAGGGCAACTCGCTGATGCGACCCGGGCGCCCACAGGTGCGCCGGAGGTCGTTGTCGTGAAACGCCACCAGCACGCCGTCGGCGGTGACCTGCACGTCGGTCTCCACGTAGCGGTAACCAGCATCGACCGCGTATTGGAACGCCGGCATCGTGTTCTCCGGCATGTCGCTGGCGCCGCCACGATGGGCGAAGGGGATGGGGCCATCCCAGTCGAGGTAGGGGTGGAGGCGCAGGCTCATCGGGACCAGTATCGTCGCTGGCATGTCCGATGTGATCACTGTCCGCTCTCCGTTCGACGATTCCGTCATCGGTGAGATCCCCGCGCAGACCGCCGCCGACGTCGATCGTGCAGTCGCGATCGCCAAGGCTGCGCTCCACGCGAACCCCTTGCCGCTCTGGAAGCGGGCCGAGATCCTCGACCGCGCTGCGGCCCGCCTGACCGCTCGCCGCGAGGAGTTCGCACAGATCGTCGCCCGTGAAGCGGCCAAGCCGATCAAGACGGCGCGGGTGGAGGCCGAGCGTGCGGCCGGCACGTTCCAGTTCGCCGCTGCCGAGGCACGCAAGCTCACCGGCGAGACGATCCCGCTCGACGCCATTCCTGCCGGCGAAGGCAAGCTCGGCTTCACGCTGCGCATCCCCATCGGTGTGGTCGGGGCCATCGCACCGTTCAACTTCCCGCTCAACCTGGTCGTGCACAAGGTGGGCCCGGCCATCGCCGCCGGTTGTCCCGTGGTGCTCAAGCCTGCCAGTCAGACTCCGTTCAGCAGCATCGCCCTGGCGCAGATGTTGATCGAGGAGTGCGGGCTGCCCGCCGAGTACCTGCAGGTGATCACCGGTGGCGGTAGCACCGTGGGCAACGCCATCGTCGATCATCCGGACATCGCGTTGATCACCTTCACCGGCTCACCGGAGGTCGGGTGGGGCATCCGGGCCCGGGCGCCGCGCAAGCGCGTCGGCCTCGAGCTGGGCAACAACGCGCCGTGCATCATCGAGGCCGACGGCGACTGGAAGGCCGCCGCCGCCAAGATCAAGGTGGCCGGCTTCAGCCACGCCGGCCAGAGCTGCATCTCCACGCAGCGGGTGCTGGTGCATCGTTCGATCGCAGCCGAGTTCACCGCCGCGCTGGTCGCGCATGTGGAGACACTGGTGGTCGGCGATCCGATGGACGAGGCCACCGACGTGTCGGCACTGATCTCCAAGGGTGAGCGCGACCGGGTGGCGGCCTGGGTGGAGGAGGCCCGAGCATCGGGTGCCACCGTGGCCACCGGAGGCTCGCTCACCGACGACGGGGTGCTGCGCCCCACCGTCATCGCCGACGCCACGCCCGAGCTGAAGGTGTGCGCCCAGGAGGTGTTCGGTCCGGTCGTGGCGGTCACCGCCTACGACACCCTCGACGAGGCCATCGCGCTGGCCAACGACACCAAGTTCGGGCTGCAGGCGGCGATCTTCACATGCGACATCACCAAGGCGCTGAAGGCGGTGCAGACGCTCGACTTCGGTGGCGTGCTGGTCAACGAGGTGCCCACCTGGCGCGCCGACCAGCAGCCCTACGGCGGCCTGCGCGACAGCGGCAACACGCGTGAAGGTCCGGCCTTCAGCGTGAGGGAGATGACCGAGATCCGCATGGTCGTGCTGTCGACATGAGCGGGGGCCGATTGAGATGGGGCGTGCTGGGCGGTTCCAGTCACATTTACCGCAAGAGCCTGTTGCCCGCCTTCCAGGCCGCCGGTCACGAGATCGTCGCCGAACCGAGCCGCGCCGGCGATTCGCTGGCGCCCTACGACGAGATGCTGTCGAGGTCCGACGTCGACGTCGTGTACAACCCGCTGCCCAACCACCTGCACGCCGAGTGGACGCACCGCGCGCTCGATGCCGGCAAGCACGTGCTCTGCGAGAAGCCGCTCACGCTCTCGCCGGCCGACAGTGCGTCGGTGTTCGAACATGCCGAGTCGGCCGGGCTGACCGTGATGGAGGCGTACATGTGGCCCCACCACCCGCGTGCGCGGCGGCTGCTGGAGTTGGCTCGGAGCGGCGATCTCGGCTGGCTGCAGCACGGCCATGCGGCATTCAGCTGGCCGATGGACCTGACCAGTGGCGATCACCGGCTGGACCTTCGGGGCGCAGGAGCGCTGTTCGACGTCGGCATCTACTGCATCGCCCCGTTCATGCTGATGGCGCGTCGCGATGCGTCGGCCGTCGGTGCCAATGCGGTGCGCAACATGGTGGGCGTCGACATCTCGATGACCGGATGGATCGATTGGGGCGGGGGCTTCGGCTCGACGTTCTCGGTGTCGTTCGATGCACCGTCGAACCGGTCCATGTCGCTGGTCGGCAGCGAGGCTGTTGTCAACGTGCCGGGCTGGCACGCACCCGGGCCGGTCGACGCCAGTGAGATCGTCGTCGAGCGTCGCGATGGGGCGGCCGAGCATCTCGCCTGCGAGGGCGCCGAGGCCTACACCGAGATGGTGCGCCACTTCGCCGAGGTCGTGCACGGAGCTGCCGAACCCGTTTTCGGCCGCGTGGAGAGCCTGCGGTTGGCCGACGTGCTGCAACGCCTGCACGTCGCCAGCGCCCACTGACCCGGAGCTGCGCGTTCAAGGGCCGGTTCGTGCCGGCGTGGGAGACCGCCCGATCAGATGCTGCGACCGGCGGCCTTCCAGTACTCGTCCTTGAGCAGGCGCTTGTAGAGCTTGCCGGTGGGGTGGCGGGGCAGTTCGTCGCGGAAGTCGATGGTGCGCGGGCACTTCACATCGGCCAGGTGGTCGCGGCAGAACGCGATGAGCTCACGCGCCAGCGCGGCGGCGTCTTCGTCGGAGGCCGGCATCGTCACCGGCTGCACGACAGCCTTCACCTCTTCGCCGAAGTCGTCGTTGGGAACCCCGAAGACGGCCACGTCGATCACCTTGGGGTGAGTGACGAGCACGTTCTCGGCCTCCTGCGGGTAGATGTTCACTCCGCCGGAGATGATCATGTAGGCCTTGCGATCGGTGAGGTAGAGGAAGTTGTCGGCGTCGAGGTAGCCCACGTCGCCGAGCGTGCTCCAGGGCTGGTCGGGATGACGGGAGGTCTTCGTCTTCTCGGCATCGTTGTGGTACTCGAACTGGGCGCCGCCCTCGAAGTAGACGGTGCCGCTCTCACCTTGGGGCAGCTCCTCGCCCTCGTCGCCGCAGATGTGCAACACGCAGCCGATCGGGGTGCCGACCGTGCCGGGGTGGGCCAGCCACTGGGTGCTGTTGCAGTAGACGAAGCCGTTGCCCTCGGTGCCCGCGTAGTACTCGTGGATGATCGGCCCGAACCACTCGATCATCTGCTGCTTCACCGGTACGGGGCACGGGGCGGCGGCGTGGATGACGCACTGCAGCGACGACACGTCGTACTTCGCTCGCACGTCGGCGGGCAGCTTGAGCAGGCGAACGAACATCGTGGGCACCACCTGGCTGACAGTGGCATGGTGTTCCTGCGCAAGGGCGAGGTACTGCTCCGGGTCGAAGTGCTCCATCGCGATCACGGTGCAGCCCAGCTGCTGCGCGGCCATGCAGAAGCGCAGTGGGGCGGCATGATAGAAGGGCGCGGGGGAGAGGTAGACGCTCTCGCCGGTGACTCCGAACAGCAGCGTGAGCAGCGGCGAGACGCCATTGGCAGTGCTCTCGAGCGGGCTGGCGACGAAGGCGCGGGAAACACCCTTGGGCTGCCCGGTGGTACCGGAGGAGTAGAGCATGTCGATGCCGGCGATGCGCTCTCCCAGCAGCGGGAAGTCGGGCTGCTCGGCGACGGCCGCCTCGTACGGGTCGTAGCCCGCGACCGTGCCGTCGAGCATCAGGCGCAGTCCGACGTTCGGTGTGCCGGCGACGATCTCTGTGGCCTGGTCGGCCTTGTAGTGAGAGGTGATGAACACCTTCGCCGCACAGTCGTTGATGATGTAGCTGAGCTCACCACTGGTCAGCCGGCTCGAGGCGCAGGTGTACACGGCGCCGGCATAGTGACAGCCCCACACCACCTCCATGTAGCGGTCGTGGTTCTCCATGCAGATGGCCACGTGGTCGCCGGGATGCACGCCTGCCGCGCGGAGGAGGTGGCTGAGCCGGTTGGCCGCCGCGTCGAGCTGGGCGAAGGTCTGGGTGAACCCGCTGCCGCCCATGATGACGGCAGGTTTGTCGGGATGAGTGTTCAGGAACGCGCCGGGAAACATGGCGGCGAACGTAGCCGACGGTACGTTCACGGCATGGATCCGGCGGACCGCTTCGTGGAACTGGTGAATCGGCCGGCGGCCGAGGCGCACCTCGATGTGATGGCGGCCCTCATCGGTGCGGCATTCGAGCCGGCCGCCGACGTCGGTGGCGTGATCGTCGGGCTGGATCGCCTCGCCGACGAGTGTGCGCCGTCGTTCGATTCCATCCTCGCCGCCCTGTTCATCTCCGGCCGCCTGCGCGGGAACCGGGCTGACTACGGCGACCCCGCCAACTCATACCTCCATCAGGTGCTCGCCACCGGCTTGGGAATACCGATCTCGCTCGGCGTCTGTGCGATGGAGGTGGGTCGTCGCCTCGGCGTGCCGATCGAGGGCATCGGGCTGCCGGGGCACTTCCTGGTCCGCTGCAACGGTGAGTTCGCCGACCCGTTCCACCACGGCCGTCGCTACAGCGCCGATGAGCTGGAGCCCGCCTGGCAACGCCTCACCGGCATCACCGCCTCGCTGGATCGGCGCCTGGTGCAACCAACCCACACGCGCTCGATCCTGCTGCGCATGCTCAACAACCTGAAGAACACGCTGGTGGCGATGGACGAGCCGGGGCCGTTGGCCGTGCTCGCCAAGCTGCGCGGAGCGTTCCCGGAGCTGGCGCCCGAAAAGGCGGAACATGCTCGTTGGCTGCGACACTGGAACTGATGACGGATCCAGCCCTGCAAGGTTCCCCCGGCCCTGCGCTGGCTGCGGGCAGCCCGCTGGAGCCGGCTCACTTCCCGGTGGGGCGGCGCAGCATCACGCTCATCGATGCCTCGCGCAACCAGCGGCAGATGGGCGTCGAGCTGTGGTACCCGGCCGAGGCCAGCACGGCGCCGAAGTCGGTGTACCAGCTGTTCCCCGGTGTCGAGTTCACCGCGGCGACAGCTCAGCACGACCCGCCGACGCGCAGTGGCCGGTTCCCGCTGATCCTGTTCTCGCACGGTCGTACCGGCATGCGCATCTCGTACTCGATGGTCTGCGAGGCGCTCGCTGCCCGCGGCGCGATCGTCGTGTCGAGCGACCATCCCGGCGATGCGCTCGTCGACTGGCTGCTGGGCACGCACACCGACGACCGCACCAACGAGGTCGAACGCGTTGCCGACGCCCACTTCCTGCTGCATGCGCTGCTCTCCGCCGAGGCGCCGGTGCCGGTCGACATCGCCAACGCCATCGATCATCAGAGCGTGGTGCTGGCCGGTCACTCCTACGGGGCGTTCACCGCCTTCGGCACCGCTGCCGGCACCCGTGGCGTAGCCGCGCACCCACAGGTGCGGGCGATCATGGGCTTCCAGTCCTACACGCGCACGATGAGCGACGGTCTCCTCGGCCGCATCCACGTGCCGGCGCTGCTGGTCGTCTCGGCGAAGGATCAGGTGACGCCGCCGGCGATGGATGCCGAACGGCCGTGGGCGCTGCTGGGCGGTCACCCGACGTGGCGCCTCGACCTCTCCGGCGCAGGGCACCAGGCCGTCAGCGACATCCCGCTCTACGCGGAGCTGGCCGCCCACGTGCCGGCACTGCCGCCGATGGTGCGCGACTACCTGATGAGCGCCGCCGAAGGCTCCGTCACGGCAGGCGACAGAGGGTGGCGTGAGGTGCAGCAGCAACAGGTCGCCGCTGCCTGGGCGTTCCTCCAGGTGGTGCTGGCTCTCGACCCCGAAGAGGGCAAGTTGACCGCACAACGGCTGGGCGACCAGCCGGGCCTCACGCTGCGCCGCCGTTGAGGCAACCGATCACGCCGTCCGGCCCGGCGGGGACCGACTGCCAGCAGGCCCGGTTCGGCGTTGGTTGCACTGTGCCACTAGCGTCGATCGTGTTCGCTGCCGGGCCGAGAGAGGTCCGCCACCTCCAGCAGGAGTCTTGATGACCACCACCGACACCCCCCTCACTACCGAGGAGCAGCAGGTCAGCGCCCTGGTCGACGAACTGCTGGCAGAGTTCCCGCCCAAGCAGGTCGACGCGGTCGCCTTCCTCGGTGCGCAGTACGACAAAGGCTTGGCGTGGGTGCACTTCCCGGTGGGCAGCGGCGGGCTCGGGCTGAACCCGAAGTTGCAGAAGCTGATCAACGAGCGCATCTATGCGCAGGGTGCGCCGAACCCGGTGTACCGCAATCCCATCGGCCACGGCATGTGTGGACCGACGGTGGCGATGTGGGGCAGCGAGGCGCAGAAGCAGCGCTACCTGCGCCCTCTGTTCACGGGCGAGGAGATCTGGTGCCAGCTGTTCAGCGAGCCGGGTAGCGGCAGCGACTTCGCCGGCCTGTCGTCGAAAGGCGTCAAGGACGGCGACGAGTGGGTGGTCAACGGTCAGAAGGTGTGGACCACGCTGGCCCACCTCTCGCGCTGGGGCCTGCTGGTGGTGCGCACCAACCCCGAGGCCGTGAAGCACGCCGGCCTCACCGCCTTCGTGGTCGACATGCACGACTCGACGGTGCAGACCCTGCCCCTGCGTCAGATGACCGGCGAGGCCGAGTTCAACGAGGTGTTCTTCACCGATACCCGCATCCACGAGTCCGAGATGCTCGGCCAGCCCGGCGACGGTTGGCGCGTGTCGCTCACCACGCTGATGAACGAGCGCCAGTCGATCGGCGGCACCATCCCGCAGCGTGGCAGCGGCACGATCGCCCACCTGATCAAGGAGTGGGTGGATGCACCGGAATGGAAGAAGGACGACGCCACTCGTGACGAGGTGATGAAGCTGTGGAGCCGGGCCGAGCTGCTGCGCCTCACCAACATCCGTGCGAACAACAACCGCAAGATGGGCGATCCCGGCCCCGAGGGCAGCATCAGCAAGATGGCCGGCGCCAACCTGAACAAGGACATCTACGAGGCGCTCATGGGGCTGATGGGCGCCGATGCCCTGTTGTACGGCAGCTACGAGATGGTGCGCCCCGAGCATGCGATGGAGTACGCGACGCCGCAGAAGGCGTTCCTGCGCAGCCGCGCCAACTCGATCGAGGGCGGCACCACGGAAGTGATGCTCAACATCCTCGGTGAGCGTGTGCTCGGCCTGCCCGGCGATGTACGCGTCGACCGCGAGGTCCCCTGGAGCCAGGTACCCCGCAACTGACGCGGTCCGCGGCTCAGCTGCCGCCGAGAACGGTGATGGTCAATGGCGCGAGCGCGCCCTGCAGGTTGGCGACGAACATCACCATCATCAGCAGCGCAGCGCATGTCGTCGCCAGCTGAACACCAAGCTGCCGGCGCCTGTGGACGACTGGCTCGCCCGCGCGTGATCGACGGATGAGCGACCTTCCGAGCCGGACTGCGAGACCGGTGAACGCGATCAGCAGCAGTCCGCAGACGATGGCCTTGGGCAGCTGCCACGCCACCCGATCATCGACCTTGGTCTCCACGATCGTGGGCACCGATGTGGCGCCCGACTGCACCCAGTCGATCACCGCGTCGTCGACTGCGCGACTGTTCGGGGTCGGGTGGGCACTGGCCTGCAGAAAGCCTGGGATCGGCTCGGCAGCTGTCGACAGGTTCGCCGCGACGATGAGGCCCATCGCGAGCCCGGCGAGCGTCAGCGTCGCTGCGACCGTGCCGTAGACCCGACGCTCCGTCGACGCCGTGCCCGTGGTGGCGCGAGGCGCCCGTCGGAAGCGTCGCCAGCACATGACGGCCAGCACGGCCAACGCGACCACGAACGCACCGCCGACGATGACCAGCACCCAGTGGGAGCGGGTGTAGTCGCCGACGAGCGCTCGCATCGCAGGGTTCGAGCGCCAGCCGGTCGAGTGCTGCTGCAACGTGTCGGTGAGTTCGTCGTTCGCCGGCAAGAGCGCCGTACCGTTGCGCGCGAAACGGATGAGGTCATGCGTCGGTGTCATCCGGACAGCGTGCATCGCGTCCTACGCGCGGGCCAGCCAGCCTGCTGGCGTCCGAAGGGTGGGGCTGTCCCTACGTCGCCGCCATCCGGTGGCGGTCATCGGAGGCCGTACTGCTGGTTTGATGCGCGGTGGAGGTCAGGTGGGCATCGGGCGAGGCGCACTGCGCACCTACGCCCAGTCGGGCTGGTCGACGGCAACGGGGGTGGGTTCGGGGATTCGAACGACGAGGTGTCAGCCGGCGGTGTTGAGCAGGATGCCGAGGAACACGGCGACCACCGAGGTGAGCGCGCCGAGCGCCCCGCCGATGGCGATGGACGCCTTGCTCTTGCCGGCGGCATGGATGGCGGCGAAGATGCCCGACGCGATCGCGACGCCGATCTTGAGGAGCAGGGTGGACTGGTAGGCCGACGACAGCGAGGTGATGTCCTCGGCCATCAGGCTCCACATGCCGGTGAGCACCGTGATGCCGTACGCCGGCCAGGCGACGCGAGCGAAGGCCTGGGCGACGGTCTTGGTGGTGGTGGGAGCGACTCGCCGCAGAGCGGGCACGACACCGGCCAGGGCAAACTGGCCACCCACCCACACCGACGCGGCGATCACGTGCAGGAAGAGGCGGACGGTCTCGGCGTTGGGCGACAGCATGGGGTGAAGGTTACGAAGCGACGAGCGTGGCGAGCACATCGCTGGCTGCCAGCCCGCGATCGTCGAACACCGCCGACAGTTCGATGCGCCCGCCGCTCATGGCCGCAGCTGCCACGCCGATGGCTGCCTGCAGGTCGCGGATGTTGCGGGGCGGCGGGAAGTACTCGTCCTCTTCGGTGACCCGCAGCAGCTCGACGCCGAGCGTCGGCGCGAGACGGGCGATGATCGCCTCCACCAGCTCCTCGGGAGCGGAGGCGCCGGCAGTGACGCCGACGGTGCCGCCCAGGTCGGGGGGCAGCTCCTCGGCACCGTTGACCCGGAACACCTGCCGGCACCCTGCCGCGATGGCCAGCTTCTCGAGGGCCCGGGTGTTGGACGAGTTGGCGGAGCCGATCACCACGATGGCATCGCAGTGGGGCGCCATGGCCATGAGCGCGGACTGGCGGTTGGTGGTGGCGAAGCACAGGTCGCTGCGCCCCGGCGACCACACCTGCGGGTAGCGCTCGCGCACCGCGACGGCCACACCTTCCCAATCGCGATGCGACAGCGTGGTCTGGGCGAGCAGCGCGACCGGCTCGTCGAACTGGGGGAGTGCCAGCACCTCGGCCACGCTTTCGACGCGGCTGATCGAATCCGGGGCGACGGCCATCGTGCCGACCGCCTCCTCGTGGCCTTCGTGTCCGACGTACACGATGCGGAAGCCCTTGCCGGCGCGGACCTTCACCTCGTGGTGCACCTTGGTGACGAGAGGGCACACCGAGTCGACGACGTAGCTGCCGCGGCTGCGGGCGGCGGCGACCACCTCCGGGGCGGAGCCGTGTGCCGAGAGCATGATCGGCATGCCCAGCGGGACCTCGGCGATGTCGTCGACGAAGATGACACCTTGGGCCTCGAAGCGCTGCACGACGATCTTGTTGTGCACTATCTCGTGGTAGCAGTACACCGGTGGTTCGAAGCTGCGCACCATCCACGCCAGCGCCTTGATGGCCATCTCGACCCCTGCGCAGAAGCCTCTCGGCTCGGCGAGCAGCACACGGTCGACACCCATGGCGGGCAGGCTAGCGGCGCTCGGGTGGCGCCCGCCGGTAGCCTGGATCACCATGTCATCGCCCATCGTCGCCGCTGTCGCGCCCGGCTCCGCCGCCCAGCGGGCCGGCCTCGCCGTCGGCGATGTCGTGCTCACGATCAATGGCACGGTGCCACGCGACATCATCGAGTGGCGCTTCGCCGCCGACGACGCGGAGGTGTCGCTGGAAGTGCAGCGAGGCGGCCTGGAGCTGACGTTGGATGTGGAGAAGCGCGCCGGCGAGCCGCTGGGCGCGGAGGTGAGCAGCGCCGTGTTCGATCGAGTGCGCACCTGCGACAACCACTGCGAGTTCTGCTTCATCTACCAGCTCCCCAAGGGCCTGCGGAAGAGCCTCTACCTGAAGGACGACGACTACCGGCTGTCGTTCCTGTACGGCAACTTCACGACGCTCACCCGCTTCACGGAGGCAGACCTCGAGCGGGTGATCACCGAGCGGTTGTCGCCGCTCAACGTCAGCATCCACGCCACCGACCCGGAGGTTCGCAGCCGCATGCTGAAGAACCCGCGCGGCGGGACGAGCCTGCGGTGGCTGCGGGCGTTGCTCGATCACGGCATTGCCGTGCGCGGCCAGGTCGTGCTCTGCCCGGGCGTGAACGACGGTGCCGTGTTCGAGCAGACGATGCTCGGCATCCTCGATCAGTACCCCGAGCTGGAGTCCGTGGCGGTGGTGCCGTTGGGGCTCAGCAAGTTCAACACCGAGGGTGCGATGCGGCTGCACACCCTGGCCGAAGCGCAGGCGATGGTGGCCGCCGTGCACGAGTGGCAGGCGGTCTTCCTGCAGGTGCTGGGTCGGCGAATGGTGTTCGCTGCCGACGAGTACTACCTGATTGCGGGCATGCCGTTCCCTGCCGCCGACACCTACGAGGGCTTCCACATGCACGAGGACGGCATCGGGATGGCGCGCACGTTCGAGCTCGAGTTCCACGGTGCCGTTGCCCAAGCGACAGGCCCGCAGAGCGGGTTCTTCGCCGCGGTCGACGGCGCACCGGCCACCGGTTATCGTGCGCCGCGCAACCCGGCCGGCGACACCGGTCTGCGTGGCTGCGCCGGTGCAGGGCCCGATTCGGTGGAGGGGCTCGATTCCGTTGGCGGTGACGTTGGCGCCGTGCAGGTGCGCCTCGGCGCTCGCCCGAACGCCCCGATCGGCATTCTCACCGGCGCCTTCGGCGCCCAGGTCATCGGGCCGCTGGTGGCTTCCTTGGGCCGCGACGACATCCGCATCGTCGCCGTCGCCAACGAGTTCTTCGGTGGCAACACGGGTGTCACCGGCCTGATGGTGGGGGCCGATCTCGCGCGGGTGCTGGCCGACGAACCGGCCGGCCATCGCTATCTGTTGCCCGATGTGTGCCTCAGCGAGGGTCGTTTCCTCGACGGTACGACGGTTGCCGAGCTGCCTCGGGTGGTCGAAGTGATCCCCACCGACGGCATCGCCCTTCGGAGGGCGTTGAATGCAAGTGTCGAAGTTCTGGAGAGCGTGTCGTGAGTTTGCCCACAGTCGTAGTCGTCGGTCGCCCCAACGTGGGGAAGAGCACCCTGTTCAATCGGATCGTGGGTGGGCAGGTCGCGATCGTGGAAGACCGCCCCGGCGTCACCCGTGACCGCAAAGAGGTGGAGGCCGAGTGGCTGGGCGTGCCCTTCCTGCTGGTCGATACCGGTGGTTGGCTGCCCGGTGGCAACGACCTCGACGAGAAGGTCAGCCGTCAGGTGGAGGCCGCGGTCAAGCAGGCCGATGTCGTGCTGTTCGTGGTCGATGCCTCGGTGGGCATGACCGAGGACGACGAGTCGGTGGCCCAGTGGCTGCGCCGCCTGAAGGCGCCCGTCGTCCTCGTGGCCAACAAGGCCGACAACGACCGGCGCGAGAACGATCGGTGGGAGTTCCTCGCGCTCGGCCTGGGCGAGCCGCAGGCGGTGAGTGCGCTGCACGGGCGGCGTGCCGGCGACTTGCTCGATGTGCTGCTCAGCGTGCTGCCGGAGGGCGCTCGTGAGCCGGTCACCGACATCCCGCTCGACGACGAGGGCGAGACGCTGTGGAACCCCAACGACGTGGCGCCGCCACGCGTGGCCATCGTCGGTCGCCCCAACGTGGGGAAGAGCACGCTGTTCAACCGGCTCGTCGGCGAGGACCGGTCGGTGGTGCACGACATGGCGGGCACGACACGCGACGCGATCGACACCTTGGTCGATACGCCCGACGGCCCGATCGTGTTCGTCGACACCGCCGGCATGCGCCGTCGTCGCCGCATCGACGACTCGGCCGAGTACTACTCGATGGTGCGCGCGCTGCGGGCGATCGACGGCAGCGACATCGCGCTGCTGGTGATCGACGCCACCGAAGGCGTCACCAGCCAGGACCAGCGTCTGGCCGAACGGGTGGATGCAGCGGGCTGCCCGATCGTGGTGATGCTCAACAAGTGGGAGCTGATCGACGACGCCGACCGTCGCCTGGAGATCACCGCCGAGGTGCAACGCAAGTTGTACTTCACCGGCGATTCGCCGATCCTGAAGATCTCCGCACTCACCGGCAAGGGTGTCAGCAAGCTGCGGCCGGTGCTGCAGGAGGCCATCGAGCAGTACCACCGGCGAGTGCCCACCCGCGACGTCAACAAGGTGATCTCCGACGCCCAGCAGCGCCAACCGGCAGGGCATGGTGTGAAGGTGATGTACGCCTTGCAGGGCGCCACCGATCCGCCCACGTTCACCCTCTTCGTCAACCGCGAGCTACCGCACACCTACCTCCGCTACATCGAGCGCTCGATTCGCGAGGCGTTCGACTTCGGCTCCACGCCGATCAAGCTGCGCGTGCGGAAGCGCAGCGAGTAGGAGGCACTCGTCATGCCCTGGTGCGAGGACTGCGCCAAGTACTGGACCCCGTCGGCGATGAACGAGGACGGCACCTGCCCGACGTGTGGAAGGGGTGTGGCCGCCCAGCAACCGATCACGGCGAAGAACATCAACCTGCGCAAACTGGCTGCGGGCGAGAACGCCGATGACGAGCTGAAGGCGCCGTGGCACTTCAAGCTGCTGATGGTGCTGCTCGCCGCCTACCTCGGCTGGCGAGTGGTGCAGATGTTCATGTGATGGCGAGCCGTTGCGGCGGCGAGTCGGTAGAGTCATCGGCCGAAACATTCGGGCTGTAGCGCAGCTTGGTTAGCGCACTTGTCTGGGGGACAAGGGGTCGCAGGTTCAAATCCTGTCAGCCCGACGAATGAGAAGGCCCGGTGACCTGCAGAGATGCGGCACCGGGCCCTTTCTTGTGCCCGTCAGGCGGTCAGGCGGTCGGGACGAGCCCTCACGGCACGATCTTCGACACCGTGTTGCTGTTCCAGTTGGCGACCCAGATGTTGCTGCCGTCGAAGGCAACCCCCCATGGACTGCTGCCGGTGGTGTAGTTGATCGGTGTGCCGGGGGCGGCGGCGTTCGGGTTGATCTTGGACACCGTGTTGCTGCTCCAGTTGGCGACCCAGATGTTGGTGCCGTCGAAGGCCACGCCGTAGGGGCTGCTGCCGGTGGTGTAGTTGATCGGTGTGCCCGGGGCGGCGGCGTTCGGGTTGATCTTGGACACGGTGTTGCTGCTGGTGTTGGTGACCCAGATGTTGCTGCCGTCGAAGGCCACCCAAACCGGTTCACTGCCGGCGGCGTAGTTGACCGGTGTACCGGGAGCCAGACCGTTCGGGTTGATCTTCGACACGGTGCCGCTGCCGACGTTGCTGTTGGCGACCCAGATGTTGGTGCCATCGAAGGCCACCCCGGCAGGGTAGGTGCCGGTGGTGTAGTTGATCGGTGTGCCGGGGGCGGCTCCGTTGGGGTTGATCTTCGACACCGTGTTGCTGGCGAAGTTCGTGACCCAGATGTTGGTGCCGTCGAAGGCCACCCCCAACGGGCTGCTGCCGGTGGTGTAGTTGATCGGTGTACCCGGGGCGACGCCATTGGGGTTGATCTTCGACACCGTGCTGCTGCCGAAGTTGGCGACCCAGATGCTGGTGCCGTCGAACGCGACGCCGCGGGGGCCGCTGCCGGTGGCGTAATCGGTCTTGGCGCCGGTCGCCGGGTTGACCTTGGACACCGTGTTGCTGCTGGCGTTGGTGATCC
>JBAVTH010000402.1:0-7161 GCA_049696035.1 Ilumatobacteraceae bacterium | reverse complement strand
GGCGCGTGTCGACGTGGAACCTCCTGGGGGCGAAGGACCCCGATCTCTCGGCGATCGCAGCGGTCCTGCGCGAACAGCAGCCGGATGCTGTCGGCCTGCAGGAAGTGCGCCGCAGCCAGATCCGAAGGCTGGCGAAGCGATTGGGTTGGCACTACGCGTGGGCCCGCAAGCACTACCCCTACTCCCCCGTGCTGTGGTGGCGGGCCGAGGGAATCGGCATCGTCTCTCCGTGGCAGGTGTCGGCCCGCATGCGCACCACCATCTCCCCCGGTGTCAGCACGTGGATCTTCAAGCATCGCGTACTGCTGGCTGCAACCATCACCCGCCGCGACGGCAGGCTCCGCGTGTTCAACACCCACCTCGCCAGCCACGACGCCGACGAACGCATCGCACAGGCGAAGCGGGTGGCCGATCGCCTGCGCGCCGACCCCGAGCGACTGAAGATCGTCACCGCCGACCTCAACACCACGAGCGACAGCGACGTGGAGGTGCTGCGCGAGTTCCGCGCCGTCGGCCTGGCCGACCCTGGCGGCAACGACACCGAACCTGCGAACGCGCCGCACCAGCGGCTCGACTACGTGCTGGTGCCGTTCGATGCGCACGTCACGCTGACCCACACCCCTGAAGGCAGCGACCTCTGGCGGGCGCTCAGCGACCACCTCCCCGTACAGGTGGCGTTCGACGCCCCCGCCGGCTGACTGCGCAGAGCGACGACGCGACTCACGACGGAGGGTGAGCGAACCGATAGAGCTTCAAGATCTGACGACCGACGGCCGCAGCTAGATGCGCTCCCAGTAGCGGCGCAACTCCCAGTCGGTGACGGTGTGGTTGAACGCCTCCCACTCGGCCTTGGCCATGGTGAGGATGTGGTGGTGCACTTCCGCGCCGAAGCACTCCTTGGCGATGGTGCTGTGCTCCCACAGGTTGATCGCGTCGACGATGTTCCACGGGATGCGCGGGATGTCGGGAGCGTCGTAGCCGTTGCACATGAACGCCTCACCCAACGGCAGCTTGTTCTTGATGCCGTACAGGCCGCCGGCGAGCGTGCCGGCGAACGCGAAGTAGCTGTTGGCATCGCTGCCTGGGATGCGGCACTCCACGCGTGTGCCCTTGCCATGGCCCACCTTGCGGAAGCCGAGCGTGCGGTTGTCGATGCCCCAGCCCACGCCCGTCGGCGCCCAGGAGCCGAGCTGGAAGCGCTTGTAGCTGTTGATCGTGGGCGCCCACAACAGGCTGAACTCGCGGGCGGTGGCGATCTGGCCGGCGAGGTAGTGCTGGAACGTCTCGCTCATGCCGTGCGGCCCGTGGTGATCGTCGAACACCGCGGTCTCGCCGTCGAGGCTCCACAGGCTGGAGTGGATGTGGCACGACGACCCGGTGTCGTTGAAGTCGTACTTCGCCATGAAGCTGACCGACCGACCGTTGAAGTGGGCGATCTCCTTCGCCGCCAGCTTGTACACGCTGTTGCGATCGGCCATCTCGACGGCGGTGGTGTAGTCGAGGTTGATCTCGTGCTGCCCGCGGCCGGCCTCGCCCTTGCTGAACTCCACCGGCACACCCGCGGCCTCCAGCCCACGGCGGATGGCACCGAGGATGTACTCATCCTTGGTCGTCTGCAGGATGTGGTAGTCCTCCAACCAGGGCGAGTGTGGCTTCAGGTCGCGGTACCCCTTGTCGTGTGCCTCGTCGTAGGTATCCTTGAACAGGTAGAACTCGATCTCGCTGGCCACCATCGGCAGGAAGCCCATGGCAGCGGCGGCATCCACCTGAGCCTGCAGGATGCTGCGTGGCGCCACCTCGACCAGCGCGCCCGAATCGACGTCGAGCAGGTCGCACATGATCATCGCCGTCTTCTCCACCCACGGGATGACCCGCACCGTGTTCCAGTCGGCTTTGGCCAGCATGTCGCCGTAGCCCTGCTCGTAGCTGGTGAAGCGGTAACCCGGCACCGGGTTGTTGTCCATGTCGCAGGCGATCAGGTAGTCGCAGTTCTCCGTGCCGGCATCGGCGACGCTCTGCAGGAAGAACCGACCGGTGGTGCGCTTGCCCACCAACCTGCCCTGCAGGTCGGGGAACACCATCAGCACCGTGTCGATCTCGCCTCGGCGGATCAGTTGTTCGAGTTCGTCGCGAGTGAGCATGCCCGGTGCAGTCATGCGCCGACACTAGACGGAGAGCGCCACCGGGTGGTGCAGCAACCCGCAGGCGGCCGTCAGGCCTTCTTCTTGGCGGGCTCCTTGGCCGGCTTCAGCACGCCCTTGGCGAGCGCCTCGTCGAGGTAGTGCTCGGCTTCCTCGGCAGAAACCTTCAGCGCCGGAGCGATCTCGCTGATCAGGTTGATGCGGGCCCGGTCGTACATGGTTCGCTCGGCAGCCGACAACGAGGCGTCGCGGTTGCGAGCGGCGAGGTTTCGAACGACCTCGGCAACCTGGTACACGTCGCCGCTCTTCAGCTTCTCCTGGTGGTTCTTGAAGCGGCGGCTCCAGTTGGAGGGCACCCGCGGATCGGGCTTCGAGAGCACCGCCACGAGATCCTCCAGCTCCTCCGGGTTCACCGGCGGCCGAACACCCACTTCGCTGGCCTTCAACGTCGGCACGGACAGCGTCATCTCGTTGATGACGGTCTTCAGGATCAAGTACTCCTGCGTACTGCCGAACGCTTCCATCTTCTTGGTTCCCACCACGATGCATGCACCGTGCTGCGGATAGATGACGGTGTCGCCCTTTTTGAACTTCACTCTCGACCTCACGCAAGTAGGTTTCCGCCCCCAGGGGACTGCCCCAGGGTAGGCCGAGAAAGCGCATTTCCCTACGCCACTCGACCCCGGCGCCACATCGCGACCGGCGTTCGAGGCCCGCACCGGCACGCGCGGCGTGCAGCCGCCACGCCTCCACTGCCTCCCGTCACGGAAATCGGCGACCTCAACACTGAACGTGCAGAAAGTCAACAGCCCTCCGCGCCCGAGTCTGGCGACCCTCGGACCGCCAGGATCGCCGCTACGGCAGCGCCCCGAGGCGGCGCTCGTCGGGAGTCGGCAGGCCGCCGGCAGCGTTCGCGAGCAGGGCAACCACCGCGTCGACACGGTCCGGCGCGCCGTGCATGCCGGCACGCACGACGGACAGCACCAGCGCGAAGATGACCGTCTCCATGCCGAGCGCCAACTGCTGCGGGTTCACCGACTCGGGAAGGATGCCCGACGCTTTACGAGCGGCCAAACCCACCTCCAACAGGTGAGTGGTGCGGGTGAACAACGGATGCGACAGCACCAGTTGAAGGTCGGCCGGCGAGCCTTCCACCATCACCCTGCGGGCCAGCGGATGCTGCTGCAGGCCGTGGATGATGGAGAACATGGAGTCGACGACGGGTCGTTCGCTACGCGCTGCACTGGCGCCGATCTCCGACTGCAGCGCGTCGAGGTCGGCCACCACCGCAGCGTTCCAGAACGTCTCCTTGTCGGCGAAGTAGGCGTAGGCGGCCGCCGGCGTGAGGCCGGCATCGCGACTGAGCTGGCTGACCGACGTTGCCCGAAAACCGTGGGACCCGAAACGATCCATGGCCGCGCGTAGCAGCCGCTCGCGGGTGCGCTCGCCCTTGGTGAGCGCACGTCGGCGTTCGTGAATTCCCGTCACGGTCACGACCATAGCACCGACCGCACCGTTGATTCGTTGAAGGCGGCCGATTCATCACTTCTGGGTCGATCGTCACGGCCGTCTCTCCCCGACGACCGCTGACACGGCCCCAGGACGACCACTTCCACAGTGCCTCCGGAGAGAATCGAACTCCCAACCCACGGGGTAGAAACCCGCTGCTCTATCCGTTGAGCTACGGAGGCGCGCCGCCAAGCCTACGGTACGGCTACGTGGCCAGCAGCGTACGGCGCAGCAGATCGAGGGCGCTGATGACGCTCATCTGTCGCATCTGGTCGCGCTGGCCGGGCATCCGTAGCGTGCGCGTGTGGACCACGTCGCCGATCGCGATGCCCACGCAGAGGGTGCCGACCGGCACGCCGTCCTGTTCGGTGGGGCCGGCAACGCCGGTGAGTGCCATCGCCACATGGCTGCCCAGCACGCGTTGCGCACCACGCGCCATCGCCGCTGCCGCCGCTTCACTGACCACTGGGCCCCGTGGCACGCCGAGCACTTCGAACTTCACCTCGCTGGCGTAGCTGACGATGCTGCCGCGGAAGACCTCGCTGGCGCCAGGAACGCTGGTGATGCGACCGGCGACCAGACCACCCGTGACCGACTCGGCGAGGCCCAGCGACCACCCGCGTTCGCGCAGCAGCTGCAGCACGGCCGACTCCATCGTCTCGTCGTCGACGCCGAACACGAGATCGTCGATCAGGGCGCGGGCCTCGGCCTCCCACGTACCGAGCAGCACGTTGGCATCGGCCTCGGTGGCGGCCTTCGCCGTCAATCGGACCTTGAGCCCTTCCCAGCCGCTCGCGTTGAACGCCAGTGTCGGGTTGCCCAGCTCGTCGAGACGGGCGATCAGCGGATCGAGCCGCTCGTTCAAGCCGCTCTCGCTCTCCCCCCAGGTGCGCAGCGTGCGACTGAGGATGACGCCCGCCTCGCCCCCGCGAGCAAGCAGGTCGGGCAGTACCGCCCGTTGCACCATGTCCTTCATCTCGTGAGGCACACCGGGCACGGCGTAGATCACCTTCGTGACACCCTCGACGGTGAGCGGGCAGATCAGCCCGGGGGCGGTGCCGCGGGTCTGGGGGATGATGGTGGCGCCCTCGGGCACCATCGCCTGACGCAGGTTGTTCTCCGCCATCCGGCGGCCTCGCGACTCGAACAGGTGACGGATGACGTCGGCCACCGCCTCGTCGTGGCGCAGCTCGGAACCCATGACCGACGCGATCGCCTCACGGGTGATGTCGTCATGAGTGGGGCCGAGACCACCGCACACGATGACGGCATCGGCATCCGCCAGCACGCTGCGCAGCACCGATTCCATTCGGCCGAGGTTGTCGCCCACCTTCACCTGCAGCAGCGAATCGATGCCGGCGGCAGCCAGCTGCTCGCCGATCCACTGACTGTTGGTATCGGTGATCTGGCCGAGCAGCAGCTCGGTGCCGATGGCAACTACGTCACACCTCATCGCAGGGTCATCCTTGTGATGCTCACAGCGACAGATCGGCGCCGGACTCGTTGGCCGGCAGCGGTTCCGACTTCATCGCCCGATAGACGTATTGGCCGCCGCTGATCAGTGCCAGCGCAACCGAGATCCACAGGAGGCCGTTCCACAGCCACTTGGCATCGAGCGCGGTCGGCGGCATGATCGCAAAGCCCACGGCCAATTGCTGCACGAACGTCTTCCACTTGGCGATCTTGCTGGCCGGCACGCTGACGCCGCGAGCCCCGACGAACGTGCGATACAGGCTGATGGCCAACTCGCGCGCGACGGTGATGGCGACCGGCACGATCCAGAAGGTGTCGTTGCCGACAAGGATGGCCATCGCGCCCAGCACGAGGATCTTGTCGGCCAGCGGATCGAGGAACGCGCCGAGGTTGGTGGCACCGTGCCGGCGAGCGAGATACCCGTCGATGCCATCGCTGGAGCAGAGCACGAACCACAACGCGAAGGCCGCCCACGTGCCCCCCGGCTTGTCGGGGATCAGCACCAGCATCAGCGGGGCGATCAGCACGCGTGCGACCGTGACCAGGTTGGCCCAGGTCTTCACGGCGCTCGGATCGACAGGCATCAGAGCGAGTCTGCCACGAGATCCGGGCCCATCGCATCGACCACGAGCACCTCGTGGAACTGCCCGATTGCGAGCGTGTCGGGCACCTCGATCACGCCGTCGATCTCCGGCGCTTCACGGGTGCTGCGCGCCTCGCCAGTCGAGTCGACCAGCACTGTCAACGTCGTACCGATCAGATCGTCGCGCCGTCGAGCGGTGATGTCGTCCTGCAGCTCGCGCAGCTCGCCCAACCGCTCGTGCATCAGGCCGGGGTCGACGACGCCATCGAGCTCCATCGCGTAGGTGCCGTCCTCGGGGCTGTAGGCGAAGAAGCCGCACCAGTCGAGCTGGGCTTCCTCCACGAAGGCGAGCAGCTGATCATGGTCCTCCTCGGTCTCACCCGGGTAGCCCACGATGAAGTTGCTGCGGAACGCCGCCGACGGCTCACGATCGCGGATGTCGGCGATGCGCTGCAGGAACCTGCTGCCATCGCCCCAACGACGCATGCGGCGCAACAGCGGCTTGCTGACGTGCTGCAGCGAGAGATCGAAGTAGGGCACGCCGGTGTCGCAGATCGCGTCGATCAGCTCGTCGGTGAGATCGCTGGGGTACAGGTAGAGCAAGCGGGTCCACGCGGCCTTCTCGCTGACCGCACGCACCAGGGGGACGATGCTGCCGGCACCGAGCTCGGAGGGCCGATCCTTGCCGTAGCTGGCCAGGTCCTGCGCGACCAACACGATCTCCTGCGCCTCCAACTGCTCCACCTCGGTGAGGATCGAGGAGATGTCGCGGCTGCGCTGCGGGCCACGGAAGGATGGGATTGCGCAGAAGCCGCAGTTGCGATCGCACCCCTCGGCGATCTTCACGTAGGCCCACGGGCTGGACGACTTCGGGCGCGGCAGATTCAGCAGGTCGAGCGTCGGGATCGGCGCCGCGGAGACGGCGATCGACTTCTTCTTCATCAGGTTGACCGGCACACCGAACCCGGCCACCTGGTCGACCTCCGGCAGCGCCTCGGACAGCTCGCTGCCGTACCGCTCGGCCATGCAGCCGGTGACGACCAGCCGGGCGGTCTTCTTGCGCTGATCCTCGAGGGCCAGGATCGTGTCGATGCTCTCCTTGCGCGCCTCGTCGATGAACGCGCACGTGTTGACGACCACGAGGTCGGCCTTCGAGGCATCGTCGGTGGCGACCATGCCGTCGGCGAGCAGGGTGCCGATCAGCTTGTCGCTGTCCACCTGGTTCTTGGGGCAGCCCAATGTCTCGACGTAGAAGCGCTGGGCCATGGCTGCCAGGCTAGGGCCGAAGCAGCAGGCTGCGCGAGATGGGCGCCGGCGTCAGAGGTAGTTCAGGCGGAGCCCCCGGTTCGGCCAGCGCATGTGCAGCAACCGGCCGGTGCCGCTGCACGTGATGTACGCATCGCGGTACTCGCCGCTGCCGTCGTTGTCGCCGAAGCAGATGTTGGTGGTCAGCAG
>JBAVTH010000401.1:0-7449 GCA_049696035.1 Ilumatobacteraceae bacterium | reverse complement strand
CTGGCCGGTGCCATCGTGCTCGGACCCCGCATCGGCAAGTACGGCCCGGACAAGAAGCCGAAGACCATCGCGGCACACAGCATCCCGCTGGCGATCACTGGTTGCTTCATCCTCCTGTTCGGCTGGTTCGGCTTCAACGCCGCCTCGACGTTCAGCTCGACCGACGTCCAGTTCTCCACCGTCGCCGCCAACACGGCGATCGCAGGAGCGCTCGGTTCGATCGCCGCGATGTACTACATCACGTGGCGTACCGGAAAGCCGGACCCCGGCATGATGGTGAACGGCATGCTCGGCGGACTCGTCGGCATCACCGCTCCCTGTGCCTTCGTGGCACCATGGGCGGCTGCGGCCATCGGCGTGATCTGTGGCGTGCTGGCCATCGAATCGGTGTTCTTCTTCGAGAAGCGCAAGATCGACGATCCTGTGGGCGCCATCGCCGTGCACGGCATCTGCGGCACGTTCGGCGTGCTCGCGGTCGGCATCTTCGCCAACGGCAAGTACGGTGCCGGCTGGAACGGTTCCAGCACGACAGGCGTCGCCGGCATCATCAAGGGCGAGTGGGGCCAGCTCGGCGCCCAGGCGCTTGGCGCGGTCGTCATCTGGACCGTGATCTTCGGGATCGCCTTCGGTTTCTTCAAGATCCAGAACAAGATCACCAAGGGTGGCATCCGTTCGACGGAGGAGGACGAGGTCGGCGGCCTCGATCTTCCCGAGATGGGCGTACTGGGATACAACGACTGATGATGCATCCCATGAACAACCTCACCATCACCGCTTCGAGCCGGAAGGCAACTCACCAATGAAACTCATCACCGCAATCGTGAAACCGTTCAAGCTCGATGACGTCAAGGCGGCCGTCAAGTCGGCCGGTGTGGTCGGCATCACCGTGACCGAGGTGCGCGGCTTCGGCCGCCAGGGCGGACACACCGAGGTCTACCGTGGCACCGAGTACAACATCGACTTCGTCCCGAAGGTGAAGCTGGAGATGGCCGTCGACGACGGTGCCGTAGACGGCGTCATCGAGGTGCTCCGCGCTGCGGCCGCCACCGGCAAGATCGGTGACGGCAAGATCTGGGTGGTCGACATCGACCGGCTCATCCGCATCCGCACCGGCGAGGAAGGCGTCGACGCCATCTAGTGGACGCCATCTAGTCACCGACAGCACGTCAACGGCGAGGGCCGTGGATGGGTGCCGATCCGCCCGGACCGAGAGCCCTCCACGGCCTTTGCCGTTCGACGGTGCGAGTCAGCGGTCGGCGAGCGCCGACTTGAGCCGCTCACGGAGGGCTTCGTGCTGCTCGGCGGGCACCTTGCCGCCGTCGGCCGCCTGCACGTAGAAGACGTCGACCACCTCGTGCCCGAGCGTGGCCACCTTCGCCGAACGGATGTCGAGCCCTGCAGCAACGAGCTCGTGGGACAACCGGTAGAGCACTGCCGGGCCGTCGGGCGCTCGAACGTCGATCATCGTGGTGAGGTCCGACGCATCGTTGCTGATGAGCACTTCGCGGCGCGGTGTTGCGGCTGCCGACGGCCGACGACGCGACTTGGCGGTGATCCGCTGTGCCAGCCGGGCATCGATGTCGAGTTGGCCGGCGAGCGCAGCACGCAGGTCGTGCTCGATCCGCGGCCACGCCACAGCGGTGCCCTGCACCCGCGACAGACGGAATTCGTCGACAGCCGTGCCGTCGGGGCCGGTGTGCGCGTCGGCGCCCACCACGTCGACGCCGTGCAGGGAGAGCGTGCCGGCGATCAACGAGATCAAGCCACTGCGATCGGCACTCGCGATGCGCAGCACTTCCAGGTCCCCCTCCGAGACGTGCTGCAGGTGAAGGCCTCCATGTTCGTGCAGCGCGGCGACGAGCTCGGCGAAGCGGTTGGGGTCGTTGGACGGCTCGTCGACCCTGCCGTCTCCACGGAGCAGCCGAGCCGTCCGATCAACGAGCTCGTCGACCAGCCCGGCCTTCCATGCCGACCAGGCCGACGGACCGGTGGCGAGGCTGTCGGCTCGCGTGAGCGCATCGAGCAGTTCCAGGCGGCCGAGCCCGTGCACGGCGTTGGCGACGTTGGCGGCGGTGCGCGGGTCGCTGAGATCTCGCCGAGTGGCCGTCTCGGCGATGAGGAGATGGTGCTCGACCATGGCGACGAGCGTGTCGACATCGCCGGACGGCCAACCCATCCGCTCGGCGATCCTGACGACCAGCTCCATTCCCGCCTCGGTGTGGTCCCCCGGAAAGCCCTTGCCGATGTCGTGCAGCAAGGCGCCGCACAGCAGAAGGTCGGGACGGGCGACCTCGCGCACGAACTCGTTCGCGTTGGCGACGGTCTGCAGCAGGTGTCGGTCGACGGTGAACGTGTGGAACGCGTTGCGCTGCGGCAGGCTGCGGACGGCACGCCACTCGGGGAGGTAGCGACTGAAGAGGTCGTACCGCTCCAGCGCTTCCACCGCGCCGACGAGACCCTGCCCTGCGCCGAGGAGGCTGAGAAACGCCCGCCGCGTCCGCTCGCTCCACGGCTCACCGGGCTCGGAGCCGCGACTGGCCAGGATCTGAAGGGACTGGACGCTCACCGGTAGGCCGGCGTGGGCGGCGGTCGCGGCGAGATGGAACACGTACCAGGGTTCGTCTACCTCCGCATCGACGGCGATGTGGGCCTCACCGTCGATGACCGTGACGCCGGCACCGACCGTCGCGCCGGTGCGCACGGCGCCTCGGCTGCCGTGAAGCAGCCGCTCGACCCGACGCCAGAACCGCTCGCTGGCCCACTCGATGGTGTGTGCCGCTCCCGACAGCTGCAGCATCAGCGCATCGGCGTCGGCGTACCCCATCGCCTCCGCCACCTTGTCCTGATCCTGCAGTTGCAGCACGTTGGACATGCGGCCGGTGAGGCGGTGCAGCTCGCAACGGGCAGCGAGGAGCAGATCGGCGGGGCCGGCAAGATCGTCGACCGGACTGTCGAGTGCAGCGGAGACGTCGGGGCGATCGACGGCGAGAGCCCAGCGGATCATGTCGTGATCGCGCAGGCCACCACGCCCGTCCTTCAGGTCGGGTTCCAGGAGCGAGGCGACGTCACCCAGCTTCATCCATCGCAGCTGGCCGTTCTCCAGCAGCCGCTGCAACCACGCCATCGGCTTGCGCTGCCACTGCTCGAGCGCGTGGCGCTGCAGTTCGGCGACCACCGCGCGGTCGCCGGCCAGGTGGCGCACCTTGAGCACGGCAGTCGCCGTGTCGAGGTCGCCGGCGGCGAGCGCCAGGAGCGTCTTCTCGCTGTGCGTGGCCGGGCTCAGCTTCAGCCCGCCGTCCCACATCGGGTACCAGAGCTTCTCGGCGACGTCGCGCACCTCGCCATCGCGAGCCTTGACCGGATGGAGCAGCATCACGTCGATGTCGCTGCCGGGGCACAGCACGCCCCGCGCGTACCCGCCGGTGGCCATCAGCGCCCAACCCGAGGGAAGATCCGAGGCCAGGCTGAACAGCCACGAATCGGCCTGCTGCGACAATCGCCGGACGAGCGTGCGACCGGCGAGATCGGGGTCGCCGACGACATGCGTGCGCATCCGTTTGATGGTGGCAGCGTCGACCGGTCGCATCGCCTCAGCCTAGGGTCCCGGGCAACACCGACACCTTCGAACCTCCTGCCCATTCCGGCCGCAGGACCGCCGGTGGAAAGGCGCCGCACGCCGAGGTGGTCGTGGTGGCGTCCACGGGCTTCACGACCTGGTCAGATCGCGCTGCTTCCCGACTCGCCGGTGCGGATGCGCACGATCGACTCCACGTCGGTGACCCAGATCTTGCCGTCGCCGATCTTCCCGCTGCGGGCAGCCTCGACGAGCAGGTCGACGACTCGATCGGCGGCGTCGTCGTCGGTCACGATCTCGACCTTCACCTTGGGCACGAAGTCGATCTGGTACTCGGTACCGCGGTAGACCTCGGTGTGCCCGCCCTGGCGGCCGAAGCCGCGCACTTCGCTGACGGTCATCCCTTCCACGCCGGCCGCACGCAGGGCCGTCTTCACCTCGTCGAGCTTGAACGGCTTGATGACGGCGGTGATCAGCTTCATGTCGCTCCTCCTCTTGTCTGGGTTCCGTCAGTGCAGTCCGCCGCCGTGGTAGGCGGTCTCACTGTGGAGTGCAAGGTCGAGGCCGGTGGCCTCCGCCTCCGCATCGACGCGCACTCCGATGGTCTTCTTCAACACGATCATGATCGCCAGCGTGACCCCGAACGACCACACGATCGCCGCGCCGTTCGCCAATGCCTGCTCGAGCAGCAGCTTCGCACTGCCACCGTAGAAGATGCCCTCGAGGAACGAGCCACCGAAGAAGGCGGGGTTGGCGAAGAACCCGATCAGCAACGACCCGACAAGGCCCCCCATGAAGTGCACGCCGACCACATCGAGCGCGTCGTCGTATCCGAACCTGTTCTTGATGTGCACCGCGTAGCAGCACACCACCCCGGCGATCAGGCCGATCCAGATGGGTGCGGCCCCGGACACGAACCCCGCCGCCGGGGTGATGGCCACCAGGCCGGCAACGATGCCCGACGCGACACCCAGGTTGGTCGGGTGCCCGTCGCGCAGCCACTCCACGAACACCCAGGCCAGGCCGCCGGCGGCGGCGGCGAGGAACGTGTTCATGAACGCCTGTGCGGCCTGGCCATTGGCGGCGAGTGCCGACCCGGCGTTGAACCCGAACCAACCGAACCACAGGATCCCTGTGCCGATCATCACGAGCGGCATGCTGTGCGGGGGGTGGCCCTCCTGCGGCCAACCGCGTCGCTTGCCGAGTACGAGCACGGCCGCCAGTGCAGCAATGCCGGCGTTGACATGGATCGCGGTGCCCCCGGCGAAGTCGAGGGAGCCGCGCTGTCCGAGCCAGCCACCGAAGACCCATTTGAACACTGGCACGTAGACGAGCAGCGACCACACCGGTACGAAGATCGCCCAGGCAGAGAACTTCATGCGATCGGCGACAGCGCCGGAGATCAGCGCCGGGGTGATCGCCGCGAACATGCCGAGGTAGGCGATGGTGGCCAGGGTGCCACCGTTGTCATCGAGCCCGATGCCCTTCAGCATGAACGCATCGAAGCCACCGATGAAGTCGTTGTCGAACGGCACCTGCGACAGGGAGTAGCCCACCAGCACCCACAGCACCGGGATGACGAGCACGCAGTAGAAGTTCATCATCAGCATGTTGAGCACGTTGCGCGTGCGGTCCATGCCGCCGTAGAAGAAGGCGAGCCCGGGCGTCATGAACAGCACGAGCGCTGCCGACACCAGTAGCCACGCGACATTGCCGCTTTCCATCGAGGGGTTCTCCTTGCGCACGGGTCAGAACAACCGGCGCACACTCTCGAAACATTGTTTCGAGAGTGTTTCGTGCGCGGGGCGAGTGCGTGAACTGCCCGATCCAGGGCCGGCGAGGTGGGGGCACGGCACAACTCGGTTCCTCTGCGGCCGAGGGGTGGGCAGCTCGGCGTAGAGTCAACGAATGGCAAATGGCCCGGATGATCCCTCCGACCCGCTCGAGTTGGACGTCGACGGCGACGGCGTGCCCGACGTCGTCGTACCCGGTCTTCGCGACTCGCCGAAGCCAACCTCGTTCGACCGGGGCAACACCGATGACTACGAGGCGCTGGCCGAGTCCAACTTGCCACCCACTTCGAACCCGATGTCGCCGATGGGCCGCATCGAGCAGCAGGGCTACGCGCTGCGCAACGTGATGTCGCGGCCGAGCTGGCGACGCACCACCGTCAAGGTCGCGGCGTGGATCTCACTCGGCCTCGTGCTCGCCATCGTGGTCGTCAGCGCATCCAAGTAGCCAACGGCCCGACGGCGTGCGCCGATGCACACGGCTGCGCTGCCGCCTCGATCTGAACTGAGCGGTGGCCGGGCCGTACGTCGTAGAGTCGGCCCATGACCGTCGTCGATGCTTCTGGCACACTCGAGACACCCGCCCAGGCCGGCCGCTGGACTGCCCAGTGGAAAGAGCTGTACGCAGAGGTGATCACCACCGGGTTGTGCACGGGGTGCGCCGGATGCGTGGTCACCTGCCCCCACGACGTGATCGGGTACGAGCACGAGGAGGGCAAGTACAAGCCGTTCCACCTCGAGGAGGAGCTGGGCCTCGACAACTGCATCCACGGCGAGAAAGGGTGCACCACCTGCACCCGCGCCTGCCCCCGCTTCCGCGCCTGGGAGCCCGCGGCCGACATGCACCTGTTCGGCCGCGTGCGTGAGCCCAACGAGATGTCGGGCATCTGGCGTCAGCTGCTGCTCACACGAGCGGCGAACGACGAGGAGCACACCAAGGGGCAAGACGGCGGCTTCGTCTCGGCGATGCTCAACTGGCTGCTCGAGCACGACTACATCGAAGCAGCACTGGTCAGCGGCGTCGAGGCCGACGATGCATGGAAGGCCAAGCCGGTGGTGGTCAGCAACCGCGACGAGGTGCTGGCCACGGCCGGCAGCCGCTACACCTACTGCGCCAACCCGCTCGCTTTGCCCGAGGCGAAGGAGCGCGGCTTCAGCCGGCTGGCCCTCGTCGGCATGGGTTGCCAGACCTCGTCGCCGCCGGTGATGTGGGACCGCAAGGCCGGCAAGGTGTCCAAGCCGTTCCTGTTCAACATCGGCCTGCTGTGCAGCAAGACGTTCGACGACGCGATCTTCCCAGAGCTGTTCGAGGCCAAGTACGGCCTCAAGAAGCAGGACATGGTGAAGATGAACATCAAGGGCGTCTTCCAGATCTGGATGAAGGACGGGTCGTACCACGAGATCGACCTCAAGGAGTGCCACAAGTGGACGCGCGAGGGCTGCAAGAACTGCCCCGACTTCGCGGCCGAGCACTCCGACATCGCCACCGGGGGCATCGGCAAGGACAACGACTGGACGCTCACCATCGTGCGCACCGAGCTCGGCGAGGAAGTGATCAACCGGATGATCGCCGACGGCGTGATCATCGCCCGCCCGGCCCAGGAGGACGAGGTGGCGATGAAGCTGCTGCGCACCTTGTCGATCGTCAGCCGCCGCCGTTGGCCCGAATGGGCCGACAAGGCGCCGAGCATCGGCGTTCCGCCGCCGAAGAAGAAGGTCGTTCCCCTCGCCGACACCACCGCTCCGGCGGCCGAGCCCGGCGGCTCGACGCCTGTCGAGGTCGCCCCCGCCACCACCGAGGCCCCGCCGGCATGACGGTTCGGGCCGATTCGGGCCGGTTCAGGCCGGGGCGACGTTCACCTGACACGAGACTGCGAGCTCGCCGATCCGGGCGGCCTGCTCCGCAGTGAGGTCGTCGCCCTGGGTGTTGAACACCTTCAGTTCCTCGTCGGTCATCTCACCGAGGAACTCGGTGATCACGCAGTCAGCGACGTCGGGGTCGATGCCGGAATCGGTCAGCACCTCGACGTAACGCTGCTGCACATCGTCCCGACTCAGGCCTTGCTTGCCACAACCGGCACCGAG
>JBAVTH010000400.1:0-2906 GCA_049696035.1 Ilumatobacteraceae bacterium | reverse complement strand
TACCCGAACCGGGCGAACGGGTCGTGGTCGTGGTCTGCGGCTCGAACTGCGATCCGGCCACCGTCACCGGCTGAGCCGAGCGCGCACGGCAGCGCCCGTCGCCGGCACCCGGAGCCTCACCCGGCGGCGATGTCGTCGAGCAGTTGCTGCACCAGCGGCGCCAGGTCGGCAGGCGGATCGAGGGCCAGGCAGCGCTGTCCCTCCGCCGTGGCGACCTCCACATCGCGCTCCTCCAGCAGGTAGCCGGCAGCGATGGAGAGCAGGCAGTGGGCATCGGCGAAGTCGGGGTTGCGGTCGGCGGTGGTCTGCAGCAGATCGATGCCCTGCAGCACCTGCTCCTGGTTGCCGGTGTCGCGTCCGTTGAGGGCGACGAGATACGACGAACGCGTTCGCGCGACCAGGTTGTCGGGCTCCAACTGCAACACACGCTGATAGTCGGCCAGCGCGCCCGAGAAGTCGCCGGCCGACTGCTTGGCGTCGGCAGCAGCGAGCAGCGCGTCGACATCGTTCCCGAGAATCGTCGTGGTGGTCGCGCCGCTCATGCGGGCGATGAGCCCCTCGATCATCGGCACCATCCCCTGCGGCGGGTCGAGCGCCAGGCACAGCGGACCCTGAGCGGCCACCAGATCCTTGTCGGGTGGGTCGAGGAAGTTCCCGCCCGCGACCGCGAGCAGGCAGTGCGGGTCGCCGTAGGTCTCGTCGAGCGTGGCGGCCTCCTGCAACGCGGCCACGCCCTGGCGCACGGCGGCCTGGTCGCCCGCCTGCTGCGCATCCAGCACCGCCAGGTAGGCGATGTAGGTGGCCGCCTCGGCGTTGGCCGGCTCCAGCTCCTGCACCCTGGCGTAGGCGGCGCGGGAACCTTCGCTGTCCGTGCCCAGCAGGCGACGGCCCTCGGCCAGTTGCACCGCCACCTCGTCGGCGGCCTGACCACCGGTGAGCGACTGGCCGGGCAACCGCTGGCCGGCAGAGTTCGCCACGAACACCCCCAGGCCGACCGCGGCGGCGAGGGTGCCGCCGATGATCGCCGCCCGCCGCGCCCAGTTCGTGCGCGGCCGAAGCGGCAGCGAGCTGCGACCGTCCTCGATCTCGTGCAGCACCGCCGCGGCCCGCGCGACGTAGCCGTCGCGCAGCGCATGGAAGTCGTCGTCGTCGACGTCGCCCACCTCGTGCTCGCGCTCGAGGTCGCGGATGCTGGCCAGCAGGAAGCGCCGCTGCTCCTCGAGCTCGGCGAGGCGATCCGGGTTCACGGCTCAGCGACCTCGGGCTCGGCAACCTCGCGCTCAGCGACCTCGGGCTCGGCAGCTGCCGGCTCGGGGGCTGCCAGCGCAGCCTCCACCAGCGCACGGTCGTCGTCGTCGGGCACGGTGTCGACGTTGGCCTTCCACCGGCGGAAGGAGAAGAACAGGCCGACTCCCGCACACACGAGTGCCACCGCCGGCAGCACCCACACCAACGACTCGAAGCCGGTGGCCCGCGGCAGCAGCTGGGTCTTGTAGTCGTACTGCTGGACGATGAAGGCGATGATCTCGTCGTCGGTGGCGTCGGTGCCGGTGACCTGCGCCTTGATCTCGGTGCGGATGTTGGCCGAGGCCGGGTTGCGCGACTCGTAGACCGTCTCGCCGTTGCAGATCGGGCACGCAAGCTGCTTGCTGATCTCCTCCACCCGCTCCTCGGGCGTACGCGCCCCGGCGTCGCGAGTGCTGCCGTAGGCCAGGAAGCCGGCCACCACCAGTACCAACAGCACCCAGCCGGGCCAACGCTTCAGTGACGACAGGCGACTCATCGCGCCCCGTAGAGGTCGCGCTGCTGCTGCACCAGCTGCGACAGCGTGATCGCGTCGATCGGCCCCGCCCAACGGACGCGCACGATGCCGTCGGGATCGACGATGAACGTCTCCGGCACCTGCGCGACACCGAAGGCCACACTGATCGCGCCGTCGTCGTCGCGGATCACCGGCCAGTCGCCGCCACGCTCGGCGAAGAAGGAACGAATCGGCTCGTCGTCGGCCCCGATCACCTGGGCGACCGTGTAGAACTCGGCGCCATCGGGGAAGCCGGCCTGCTGGGCCACGAACTGCACCAACTCGGGGTGCTCGGCCACGCACGGCACGCAGTCGGGTTGGAAGAAGTTGAGCACCACCCAGCTGCCCTTGCGGCGGGCGAGGTCGAATGGCGCGCCCTCCATGGTGGTGCTGCGAACCGAGGGCGCCGGACGGTCGACCTGCGGGCTGTCGATCAGCCCGGACTTGTCGTCGGGGCCCGAATCGCCGCTGGCCAGCACCCAGAACAGCCCGGCGAGCACAGCGGCCACGACGAGCACGATGATCGGGGCGATGCGACGGCGCGAGGGCCCGTCGATGGCACGCGGCGTCGCGAGCTGGTCGTCAGACATCGACGGCCTCCTTCGAGGCGATGCCTTCGCTGCCGCGACGAACTGGCGGGGTGTCGTCGCTGAGGTCGATCGGGGCCGACACGGGGTCGGTGGCCCGGCGACGGTTGCGGCCCGGGAAGGCGGCCAGCAGCGTGCCGAACGCACACAGCAGGCCGCCGATCCACAGCCACACCACCATCGGCTTGATGAAGACCTTGATCTTCGCCTCGCCGGCGCTGGGCTTCGAGCCGTTCTCCAGCGTGAGGTAGATGTCGTTGGCGAAGCCGGTCCTCACACTGGGGGTGGCGATGTCCTGCCCGGTGGCGGTGTACTTGCTGATCGCCGGGGCGTACGCCTGACCACCGTCGATCGAGATCTCGGCCTTGATGCCCACCGCACGCGCCGTCTTGAAGTCGGTGACGTCGAGCAGCGTGAAGGAGTGGCCGGCGAACTGGATCGTCTCGCCCTTGCCGAGGGTGAACTCGCCCGAGCGCGTGTAGCTGTTGGAGGCCGCCAGCGCGACAGCGACGAGGATG
>JBAVTH010000399.1:0-2054 GCA_049696035.1 Ilumatobacteraceae bacterium | reverse complement strand
GCCTCCGTATGCCGCCACGAGGATGGTGTTGTGGCGGATCGTGATGGCGCCACCGGCACCGACCTGCAGGCCGTCGACATGATCGCCATTGGCCCAGCCGGGCGTCTCCTCCAGGTAGCTGTCGGTCACCGTGAACGAGCGCGTCGCCGACGGGTCGTCCATCTCGACGGCGGCATTGCCGAAGCGGGCGAACTCCGATGCGGTCACGACAACATCGCCGTAGTCGGCCTGCACGCCGCGCTGGTGCGTCGGCCCGCCATCGAAGTCGCAGTGTTCGATATTCAACAGCTCGTTCTCGCTGCTCTGCTGCACCAGTGCGCTCGTGTTGGCGACGGATCCAGAGGTGCTGAACCGCGAGTTTCGGAAGACCGCGCACGGCACGTCGACGTAGAGGTACTCACCGGACATGGCGAAGTTGACGTCGACTCCGTCGTAGAGCACGCACTGCTTTCCTTCGACGGTGGTGGGGGTCCCGACAGCGTCGTTCTCACTGAGCCGATACGAGCCGGTCCATGGGCTCAGGCGGACGTCGGCACCCACGCCGGCGGTTTCGCTGGTGGGGAAATCCGGCGTGTCCGAGCTCGCGGCAAGCCGGAGGTCCGTGGTGTCGACCACCACCGGCTCTGTTGCTCCTGTCGCGTCGTCACCGCTGCATGCGAGGGCGCTCATCGACAGCAGGGCGAGACAGATCGGTCGCACAATGTTCACTCATCCATTGTCACATCCCGGAGGAGGTGCGCGGAGTCGCGTCAGGCTTGGTGCTCAGGAGTACGCGAGCGCCTGTTGCAGGGAGAGACCCGCCCCGTTGCTCCACACGTTGCCCGACCACGTCAGCTGGGCCGGCAACCCGATCGGGGCGAGTGGACCCCAGATGCCGCCCTTGTCGCTGAAGCGCTTGTCGAAGACGTTGTTGGTGATGATCACGGGTCCGCGCCACGCGTACGGGCTCTTCTGCTCGATGTAGATGACGCGTCCACCGCCGGCGAGCAGGTTCGAGTCGACTATCACCGTGCCGCTGACATCACCGAGCTCCGCCCACAGGCCGAGCGCGGAGTTGGAGACGTAGCCGGTGTCGCCGTTGGCCCCACCGTATTGCTCGATCAGCACGGTGTTGTTTCGGATCGTCACGTTCTTCGCGCCGCCCACCTGAATGCCGTCGACGTGGTACGCCGCTGGCCAGCCCTTCGGTTCGTAGAAGTAGCTGTTCTCGATGGTGAGCGAGGCAGTGGCGTTCCGGTTGTTCATCTCGACGCCGGCCTGGCCGAAGCGCGTGAACTCCGAGGACGTCACGGTGATGTCGGCGAAGTCGCCCTGGATCCCGCGTTGGTGAGATGGCCCACCATCGAACTCGGACTGCGAGACCTCCAGCAGTCGGTTCGCACCCGCCTGCTGCACCATTGCGCTGGTGTTGCTGACGACGCCCGTCGTGGTGAAGCGCGACCGGCGGAAGATCACGCACGGAGTGTCGACGCTGAGGTACTGCCCGCCCGTGAGATCCACGGCGAAGCCGTCGAAGACCTGGCAGGACATGCCGTTGCGGTTCTCGACGGGGACATCGGCGGCGCTGGTGCGCAACGCCCACCGCCAGCCGCTGAGCGAAGTGCCGGCCGGCAAGCCGGTGTTGTCCGGGGTGACGGAGGCGGCGCTGCGCGTGTCGAGAAGGCGAGTGGGTGTGAGCGGTGTGTAGCCGGCACCCTTCGCAGCCCAGCCACTGAGGTCGAGGATCAGATCGGTGGCGACCGACGTGTAAAGGCAGACGAGCCCTCCGGCGCCGATGCGGGCGAGTGCGAACCCGGCGACCGCCGTGCCCGTGTCGACGTTCAGACTCGAGGCGACCGGCTGTGCCGCGTCACACGGGAACACGGTTATGTAGCCCGCTCCCGCCGACCCGACTGCGGTGACGTTGAGCGCTGCAGCGGCGGCCGAGGCGGCGTCGGCCGGGATTGCCAGCCGAGCCACGGCACCGGCGGCCAAGCGGCCGGAAGCGAAGTTGGCACGGGTGTCCATGAGCCGCCGCGGTGTCGTCGGCTGGTATCCGTTGGAGGCGATGAAGC
>JBAVTH010000398.1:0-9684 GCA_049696035.1 Ilumatobacteraceae bacterium | reverse complement strand
TTCACCCAGGCCGACCTCGATGACGTCGCTCACGAACTCAACGGCCGACCTCGACAAACCCTTGGATGGATGAAACCATCAGAGAAGTTCAACGAGCTCGTTGCATTGACCGCTTGAGATCGCCGAGCTCCTCGTCGTCAACGGATGACATGAACGAGGAAACGATGGAGTCTCGGGTAGGAGGGCCGTCGCGCAACCGCAGTGGTCAGGTAGGGAACACCCGTACTTGGTCAGTCTCCAGTGGTGGATGGATCATGTCAGTTCCCCTTCTTGGCGAGATGTGCTTCCACCGTGTCCAGCCAGCGCAGATCGGCCTCTGCCCTGGCCACCAGCGCCTCGGTCACCAGCCGCGCGGCCAGCGAACCGTCGGCCACTTCCGACCGTTCACGCCGCTTTGCCTGCAGCAGCTGCACCAGCACGGTGCGCTGGCGAGTGACCACCTTCAGGGCATGCGCGCGACCGTGCTCGATGGCCATCAGCACCTTCAACATCAGCTCGTCGCGGGGTGGCGGCTCGTCAGCGGGCACTGCCTCCCACCACGAGCCCAGCTCGTCCTTGCCGGCCATCGTGATCGCGTAGATCTTGTGGCCTGGCGCCAGCGGAGCACCGGGTGCCGCACCACCGACGGAGACCATTCCGTCGCGCTCCAAGCGGTCGAGCGTGGTGTACACCTGGCCGACGTTGAGTGGCCACACGCCACCCGTCGCCTGCTCGAACTCGGTCTTCAACTGGTACCCGTAGCGCGGCCCGTCTTCCAGCAGCGACAGCAAACCCTCACGAACAGCCATACATACCGAGTATGCACCATACGGAGTATGTATTGCAACCTCTGTTCATGTCCTTCCACCACGGGAATCGTCGTCGTCGAGGCATGACATGAAGGATCGGGAAGAGGCGGCTGCATCGGCGGAGGGTCGTCGTCGAGCCGTCCACGCGACAGCAGGGTCTGCGAGCCAGCGCCGGCATCCGTCCTCGAGGCGGCGGACCGCCGCTGACCTGGCCAGATGCCACGCTCCGTGGGACCTCAACCGGGAGTCAGTTTCTTCAGTTTTTCCTCAAGTTGCCGATGATGGAACCGTGCCAGTGGCAATCATCTGCGGTTACCTCGTCAGCCTCGCGCTCCTCGCGCGCTGGGGCCTCGAATCCGTCGCGCACCGACGCCGCATCGATCGCCTCTACGTGCGGGTGCACGTCAACGGAATCCGCGGCAAAAGCACCGTCACCCGCATCATCGCCGGCATGTTGCGCGAGGCCGACATCGTGACCATCGGCAAGGCGACGGGCACCGAGGCCGTCGTCATCAACCGCGAAGGCGTCGACGAGATCATCCACCGCAAGGCGGCCCCCACGATCCTCGAGCAGATCGAGGTGGCCAAGAAGTACGTCGATTCGACCGTCAACGCGCTGGTCATCGAGTGCATGGCCCTGCGCCCGCAGTATCAGGCCGTGAGCGAGAAGATGATCGTCCGCTCCAACATCGGCGTGCTCACCAACGTGCGAGAGGACCACCAGGACGTGATGGGCGAGACGTTGCCCGAGATCGCCCGCTCACTGCTCAACACCTGCCCGTACGGCGGCATCCTCGTGACCGCCGAGCGGAACCCGGAGATCACGCCCATCATCGAGGAGGTGGCCGCGCTCCGCAAGACGGCCGTCGTCTACGCCGACCCCGAGACCGTCACCGACACCGACCTGGGCCGCTTCGACTACATCGCCTTCAAGGAGAACGTGGCGATCGCGCTCGCCATCGCCGAGATGCTGGAGATCCCGCGCAACGTGGCGATGGACGGGATGGTCGCCGCGGCTCCCGACCCTGGCGTGTTGCGCATGAAGGAACTGCGCATCCTGGGCAAGCGCGTCACGTGGGCGAACCTCTTCGCGGTGAACGACCGCGAATCGATGGTGGTCGCGATGGAGAAGCTGGTGCCCTTCATCACGCCGGAGACCACCACGGTGGGCATCCTCAACAACCGCACCGACCGCGAGCGGCGAGCGGTCCAGTTCGCCGACGTCGCCGTGAAGGACCTCAGCTTCGACCGCCTGGTCACCTTCGGAGCGTTCGAGGGCTTGGTCACGGACCTGCTGGTGGCCAACGGTTACCCGCTCGATTGCATCCTCAACCTGGGCGACGCTCACAGCCCGCCGGTCGAGCACATCGTCGATCGGATGGTCGGTGGCATGCCCACCGAACACGTGCTCGTCGTCGGCTTCGTCAACATCCACACCCACCAGGCCGAGATGATGCTCGAGTACTTCGAGCACGAGGCCGAACCATGGCTCGCGGATCCGGTCTGAGTGCACGACTACCTGTTCTCGTCCGAGATCGTTCGGTTTGCGTTCGTGTTCGGCATCGTCACGTCGATGCTCCTCTACGAGCGCCTGCACCTGACCACCGGTTCCATCGTGGTGCCGGGCTACATCGCCATCTTCCTCGTCTACCCCCTGGTGGTCGCGGCCACCTTCGTCAACGCACTGTTCAGCTTCTGGTTGGTGAACAGCGTGATCAGGCGGCGCTTCATGCTGTACGGGCGCACCAAGTTCACCGTCATGGCCATCATCTCGATCTCCATCCAGGCGCTGATGCTGAAGCTGACACCTCACGGCCGCTGGCTGTGGGAGGACGAGATCCCGTTGTTCGTCGGCGCCGGCTACGTGGTACCCGCCTTGATCGCGCATGACATGGGGCGCCAAGGTGTCGTGCGGACGTGCAAGGCCGTGATGCTCGCCGGCATCATCGTCGCCACACCGATCGCCATCGCCCTCCTCGTCGACCTGCCCGGTGTCAACGATCTCGCCCCGCTGGAGGGCTTCGGGACGATGAGCATCGTCAGCCGTTGGGTGCCGCTCGCCGTGCTGCTGTCGGCGATGGCCTCATGGGCGGTCACCACCAACTACGGCCTCAAGTCGGGCGGGTTCGTCGGGGCCGCCTACATCGGGATGTTCATGGGCGACCCCTATCAGGTGGCGGCAGCGTTCATCGTCGCCTTCATCTCGTTCATCTTCGTGCGCATGGTCCTGATGCGCTGGCTGATCCTCTTCGGGCGGCGGAAGTTCTCGGCGATGCTGCTCACCTCGTCGCTCATCTCCTGGACACTGCTGTGGACGGGAACACGGCTGTTCAGCGCCACGGTCACCAACCACCTCGACCTCGCCTCGCTGGCGCTCACCCCGCTGTTCGTACCCGGCCTGCTCGCCAACGACATGGACCGAACCAGCCCTCCCAAGCTGGCGCTCGGCGTGGCGATGGCTGCCGGCTTCGTCGTGCCCACGACCTGGTGGGTGCAGTCCCTGGTGGAGGGTCGCCACCTCCAGATCGGTTGGCGCGCCGTGGCGATGGCGATGTTCGTCATCGTCTTCAGCCGACAGCTGTTGGCGGTCGCACTCTGGTTGCCACGCGAAGTCCTCTCACGCCTCTCTCGAAGGAGCCCCAACATGCCACTCAACCCGATCCTCGTCTCCTCCGGCCTGCCGGAGGGGGCGCTCACCGCCGCCACCAACCAGGCGCAGCGCGACGCCGAAGAGATGTTCACCTGGAGCTTCGACGGCCTCGAGTCGTGGATGCGAAAGAACGAGGTGCTCGCGGCGGAGGCGCGCGAATGGCTGAACGGCGAGCTGTCGGCTGCCGGCGTGCACGCCGCCACGACCTCGACCTGACACCCTCAGGTTCCGGTTCGCAACGCCTCCACCGGCTCCAGGCGAGCCGCTCGCAGCGACGGGTACAGCCCGGCGATGAGCCCGACGATCGCACCGACGAACGGCGCCGCCACCGGCAGCCACACGTCGAGCACGGGCGTCCAGTCGCGCGACGCCGCCACGCCCACCACCACCAGGATGCCGACACTGGCGCCGACGATGCCACCGACCACGCCCATCGCCATCGACTCGGCGAGGAACTGCACGGCGATGTGCACACGCGACGCACCGAGCGCTCGACGCAGGCCGATCTCGCCGGTTCGCTCCATCACCGTCACCAGCGTGACGTTGGCGATGCCGATGGCGCCCACGATCAACGACACGAGGCCCAGCAGCAAGAACAGCTGGTTGACGTCGTCGGCCACCCCCTCGCGAGCACGCGTGGGGTCCGCCGGCGCGGCGACGGTCAGCGATTCCGGTGCATTCGGGTTCAGCGCGATCGCGGCCTGTGTGGCGATCAGGCCGGCGGCGCCCAGCTCGGTCTCGATCACCACACGCTCCGGCTTGCCGACGCCGAAGCGTGCGCTGGCGATCGAGCTGGGGATGATGACGCCCGACACCAGGCCCTGATCGCGAGGCGCATCGTCGAGGATCCCGATCACCGTGAACTGGACGTCGCCGATGAACACGCTGGGGAGGTTGCGGAGACGATCGATGCCGAGCTGCGTGGCAGCGTCGCTGCCGAGCACCGCCACGTGGTCGCCACGCGCGACATGGCCGGCATCGAACCAACGCCCGCTCGAGACGGTGCCGCGAACCGCTGCCAGCAGGCCGGGCGAGGCGGCGAACACCGGGAGCACCCGCTCTCGCGGCGCCGACGGATCGTCGACCGGAACCGTTCGAATGCCACCGGGGTTGGGCACGTCGGCGACTGCTCCCGAGGCCACCACCCCATTGAGGCGGTCGAGGCGATCCTCCACCTTCCACGGCAAGGCAGCACCGGAACGGTTGCTGCCCGACGAACCAGTGCTGCGAGCGCGCACCGTCACCTGGGTGGCGCTCAGCTCGTTGAAGCGATCGACGATCTGGTTGCCGGCTGTTCGCGAGATGCCCAGGGTGGCCACCAACGAAGCGATGCCCAGCACTGTGCCCAGCGCTGTGAGCAGCGTGCGTGCCGGACGCGCGAACAGCCCGGCGAGACACTCATCGAGCAGGTCGCGCACCTTGAAGCGCGAGCGGTGGCGGTGGAAACGAGCCATCAGTCGACCTCGACGAGCTCTCCGTCGGTCATGCGCACCTTTCGGCGCGCTCGACCGGCGACGTTGTCGTCGTGGGTGATGACGATGATCGTCAGACCGTTGTCGTGAAGGTCGCCGAACAGCTCCAGGACCGAAGCGGTGTTGCGGCTGTCGAGGTTGCCGGTGGGCTCGTCGCACAGCAACAAGCTGGGCTTGCCCACCAACGCCCGGGCGATCGCAACCCGCTGCCGTTCGCCGCCGGACAGGCGCGTGGGAAGGAACCCGATGCGGTCCCGCAACCCCACCCGGGTGAGCGCTTCGACCGCCCGCTCCAGCCGGCCCGCCCGCGGCGCGCCGCGGTAGAGCTCGGCGAGCATCACGTTCTCCTCCACCGAGCGATGTGACAACAGGTGGAACGACTGGAAGACGAAGCCCAGACGCCGGCTGCGTTCGGCCGCCCGTTGGCCGTCGCTGAGGTCGGCGGTGTCGAGTCCGTCGAGCAGGTAGCGACCACTGGTGTGGCGGTCGAGCAGCCCGAGGATGTTCAGGAGGGTGCTCTTCCCGGAGCCCGAGGCGCCGACCACCGCCACGTAGTCGCCGGTTGCGACCGACAGGTTGATGTTGCGCAGGGCGGCCACGGGAGGCTCCGTGGGGAACACGCGCCACAGGTCGTGCAGCTCGACCACCGGTGCGGCGGGCTGAGCGGCCGCGTCGTCGCCGTCGGGGTGCACGTCGATGTCGATCAACCGGTGGTGCTTTCGGTGCCGGCTTCGGTGGCGGAGGCGTCGGTGACGGAGGTGTCGGTGGTGCGTGTGCGCCGCTTGCGGCGAGTGCTCGTCTCCGAGCCGACCACCACCCGGTCACCCTCCACCAGCTGCTCACCGGCACGTGGCGCGATCTCGATGTAGCCCTGCGCGCTGAGGCCCACCTCCACCGACACGAGCGCGGTCACGGCTGGCTTGTCGGCGATGGCCGGCGTTCGCTCGACCTCCACCTGGCTGTTGCCGTCGGGCCCGACGAACACGGCCGCCACCGGAACGGCGAGCACCTCGCCGGCGGTGGACGAGACGGTGACACCGATGCGCACGCCGTAACCGGGCTGCAGCTGCGAGGAGTCGCTGGCCGTGACCACCACCTCCAAGCGGTCGGAAGCACCGCTGCCGTCTCCTGACCCGGTGCCGCCACCGGAACTGTCCGCCTTCGGTTTGCGGATCTCCTTCAGCGTGCCGTCCACCGTGACCCCGAGATCGGGCACCTCGATGGTCACCGGTGAGCCAACGGTGAGCAGGGCGGCGTCGGCCTTGGACACGCCGCCGGTGATCTCGGTCTCGGTGCTCGAGACCTGCGCGATCGCATCACCGGGCGGAGGCGCGCCCAGCTGAGCGTTGACCGCGTTGACCCCGATCGGCAGGTGCGGTAGGAACACCACCTCACCCGCAGGCAGCACCGTGCCCACCTGCGCCTCCAGTTGCGTCAAGGCCGCTTTCGCTTCGTCGAGGCGACCGTTGGCGGCTGTCACGGCATCGCGCAGGGCACTCGTGTCGGCCGGCTTGTCGAGGTCGTTCAGCTCGCTCTGGGCGAGCAGCAGTTGCCCATTGGCATCGTCGATGCCGAGCTGGCCCTGCCTCAGCACCGCCGCCTGATCGGTGACCGCCTTGTTGTAGGTCTGTTCGGCCTCGAGCCGCGCCCGATCCTTGTCGAGGACGGCCTGCTGCAACGCGGCCAGCTCCCCCGGCGTGTACGCGGCCCCGGTCTCGGGGTTGATGGCATCGACCACCTGAGCTGCCGTGAGGATGGCGACCTGCGCGGCATACGACGCCTTGGCGTTGTCGCTCAGCGAACGGGCAGTGGCGACATCCGCGGCCGCCTGCGCGTTGTTGCGATCCGCAGCGGTCTGGGCGTCGGTGACCGCAGTCGCCGCCTTGTCGCGCGCCAACGTCTTGGCCAGCCGCTCGCTGGCGGTGACCGTGGTCTTGCCGTTGCTCAGCGCCACCTGCGCCTGACGAACGGCCGCGTCGGCGTCGGCGACTGCCTTGCGGGCCTCGGTGAGCTGCTTGCGCTGGTCGTCGGTCGCGCCTTGGCTGGTGTAGCCGTGTGCCGCGTAGAACCCGTCGAGCGCGGCCTCGGTGCCGGAGTCGTAGAGATCGTCGACAGCGCCTGGGGGGAAGCCCACGGCGGCCAGCGCAGTCTCCAGCTGCAACACGTCGGGCCCTTTGGAGCCCGGCCCCAGCTCGCGGTACATCGGCAGCTCGCCGGTCAGGGCGAACACCGGACGGCCGGAGATCTCGAACAGCACCAGGCCCTCGGTGACCTCGGTACCCACCTCCGGCAGGCGGGTGACGATCTGCTTGTCGCCCGCGCTGGCCCCCACTGCACCTGCCAGCCGCACCGAGACCGGTTCGATGTACTCGATGCCGCCGGAGATGGCCAGCGACGAGACCAGTTCGCGCCGCTCCACCGGCACGGTGATCAACGAGGCCGTCGGCGGCTTGGCGCTGCTGGCAGCGTCGGCGGGCGACTTGATCGATCGTCCGACTGCCACTCCGACGCCGGCGGACACCAATGCCAGGCAGACGACGATCGCAGCCTGACGCAGGCGGCGGCGACGGCTGCGGCCCGCTGCACCGGGGAGCGCATCGACGGGCGGCTCCTCGGGCGCACCCGCCATCGTTTCCGCGGGGCCGACGGTTTCGCCCGACGCGTCGTCGCCAGCGAGGGGCTGCAGCATCAGGAGTTGCCGATCAGGTCGGGGAACTCCTGAGAGAGCGTGTCGGCGAGCTCTTGCTCCATCCGACGGCGGAGATCCTTCATGCCCGACTTCTTCTGGCAGCTGTCATCGGCCTTCCACAGCGCGATCTCCTCCTCGAGCAGCGCCTTCAGGGTGTCGTCGTCGATGGCCTTGCCCTCACCGACGAACGCCCACCCGGTGCCGTCGGCGTTCTCCGTCGAGCTGTAGCCCTGGTTCTCGTCGTAGTCGCCGATCGGCATGTGCGTCTCCGGGTCGATCGGGAGCACCTTCTGCCCCTTCGCCTCGGCCATCTTCTTGCTGAAGTAGTTCTGCACCTCGTTGGGGTCGAGGAAGTCGAACTGCTCATCGAGCGCGTACATGCAGTCCGACCATTCGATGCTGGCATCCTCCAGCCGCGGATCGTTCTCCATGTCCTGCGACAGCTCGCTGAACCGCTCGGAGAACGCTTGGTCGTTGAACGGCTGGTCGCCGTAGACCTCGGCCTGCGCCTTGCCCTGGCAGCCGGCCTCTTCCGGCGGGGGCGGGAGGTAGATGGTCTCGCCGGTCTCCTCGTCGATGGTGCTGTTGCCCTCCTGGTTGCCGTAGAGGTCGGCGTAGTAGCGCGTCTGCTCGTCGGCGGAGAGCGCGTTGACGTAGTCCTGGTTGGGGTCGACGAACTGGCCGCCGGGCCCTCCCCCGTTGCCGCCGTCGTTCAACAGGTACGGCAGCTCGTAGAGCTCGTAACCCTTGACGATGCCGTACCCGTACTTCTCGCCGAACTTGGGGTCGCTGTAGTCCAGCTCTGCAGCCTGGTCGTCGAACTGTGCGCTGTAGTCGATCGGGATGTACTCCCAGCCGAGATCCTTCATGCACTGCGCAGCCAGCTCCTCCGCCTTCAGCTGCTTGACGCGCGACTCGGCCGGCGACTCCTGCCCGCCGAAGATCGCCTGCAGCGGTGAAGTCGTCGCCGTGGACTCGCCCGAGCCGCCACACCCGACGACTGTGGACAGGGTGCCCAGCGCCACCAAGATCGCTTTCGTTCTCACATGTCCTCCACGCTGCTCCGCCCGTCGCCGCGCAACGGTAGCCGGATGCGCTCTCGAAGGCAGGTCGCCCCACCCAACCCGGTTCATGGGAGTTCTGTCACGACCCGTCGGGGAGGGTGAGCACCGGGCAGCGATTGCTGCTGCGTGTCCGCCCGGCGCGAGAGCCCAACGACGGCAGCCACGCGCAACGGCCCGAGGCGAACCCCGGGCCGTTGCGTGTGGTGCGTCGGTCGCTGCTCGCGACCGGAGTACGTCAGACCTCGACGGCCGATTCCGGCTCGGCGTCGGTGCTGTACGTCCCGTGGATGTTGCTCAGCCAGGCTGCCGGATCCTCCGCGGCCTCGCTGCTGAAGTACGCCATCGGCTGGTAGTCGGGAGCGACGACATCGAACTCGCGGTAGCGCATCATGCCGGTACCGGCCGGGATGAGCTTGCCGATGATGATGTTCTCCTTCAGGCCGAGCAGGCTGTCGCCCTTGCCGTCGATGGCTGCCTCGGTGAGCACGCGGGTGGTCTCCTGGAAGGAGGCCGCCGACAACCAGCTCTCGGTGGCCAGCGACGCCTTGGTGATGCCCATGATCTCGGGGCGACCCTCGGCGGGCTTCTTGCCCTCTTCCACCATGCGGCGGTTGGTGTCGCGGAACACCTTGGCGTCGGCACGCTCGCCGGGCAGGAAGCCGGTGTCGCCGGGCTCCTGCACGCCGATGCGGCGGGTCATCTGACGGACGATCAGCTCGATGTGCTTGTCGCTGATGCTCACGCCCTGGTCGCGGTACACCTTCTGGACCTCTTCGACGAGGTACAGCTGGGTCTCGCGGATGCCCTTGATCTCCATCAGCTCCTTCGGGTCGAAGGGACCGTCGGTGATCGGGTCGCCGGCCTTGACGTCCTGACCGTCCACCACGATCGGGCGGCTGCCCGTGGGGAGGATGATCTGGTGCTCTTCGCCCTGATCGTCGATGACGGTGACGGGGATGCCCTTGCCCTCGTCGTCGCCGATGTGCAGCACGCCGGTGGCGCGAGCCAGGCGAGCCGAACC
>JBAVTH010000397.1:0-1988 GCA_049696035.1 Ilumatobacteraceae bacterium | reverse complement strand
CGTTGGGGCCGCGGTGACCGTGCTGCGCGATGAGATCGGCCCAGCGGGCGAGGAACACTGCCGCATCAGCGTCAGCCGACGCCTCCAGCCGGCCGAGAATGCCATCGACACCGGCATCGAACTCCGCCGTCAGCAGCGCCGAGTTCTTGATCATCCGCGAGAGCTCCCACATCATGATCGGGGCGTCGGCGGACTCGATGCCACCGACGGCCGTCAACAGCTTGACGGCATCGGGGCCGCGACCGATCGCGGCGCAGATCGCCAGCACCGCGCCCGGCCCGAGCGACGCTGCCAGAACCGACTGGCAGTACAACGTCCACGCCGCATCCAGCCGTGGACCCGCCAGCGATCGCGCCCGCGCGACGAGCTCTTCGTTCGACTGTGTCGCGAGGTCGGGCCGATCGAGCACGACCTGCCGCGAGAACTGGGCGGACTGCTCCTGCTCCGGGTAGGTGTCGGTGCTCATCGCCCAGCCCATGGTGGCGGCGAGCTTCGCGCTCTGCGCTTCGTTCTCGTCATCGGGGTGCGGCGTGTACGGAGGCACGCCGGGGTGATCACCGAAGTAGGCGAGGTCGATCGCCTCGGGCGTCGCCCCCGGCATGCGCACGCCCATCAGACGCGGCAGCGAAAGCTGGTTGTAGAAGTAACCACCCCAGTTGCCGAACACCTCGGGCGGGTCGAGGGCGAACTCGTCGCGCGCCAGCACCCCGAAGTCGACGAACCCGTTGGCCACACCGGGGACACAGCCCTTCATCCAGCCGAGGCTCCAACCGAGCGGACTGAACGGTTCCGGGCCCACCTCGTCGGCGTTGGCGCGGGTGTAGTACGGAAAGCGAGTGCTGATCTTCGTGTCCGTGAGCCACGTGCTCATCGTCGGTGCGCTGTCGGTCATCGCCGTCCCCTTCGTCTGCCAGGTGTTCCAGCGGTGAAACTTAATCGACTTTCACTATCTGGCACTTCGTCGGACGAACCCATGGAGGCAGCACATGGCCGAGCCGGTCTGCGCCGGCGAGTACACCCACCGCTGCGACGACATCCGGATGTTCGCTGATCGCATCAGAGCCGCCATGGGCTACGAGTTCCTCAGGACAGCACCTCCCGACGGGTTCCCGAAGTTCCACGACATCGCCACCGACCGTCACACGACTCGCGCTTTCCACGACCTGGAGCAGCAGCAATCTGTGGCCCAACACGTGGGTCATCGCCGGCCGCGTGAGCGATGCCCCGCACCCCGGTGACTACTTCACGTTCGACGATCTGGGCGTCCCACTGCTCATCGTTCGCGGCACCGACGGCACCCTCCGCTGCTTCTACAACACCTGCCAGCATCGCGGGGCGCCAATCGTGCGCGACGCGTGCGGCACGTCTCGCCGGCTGCGCTGCCAGTACCACTCCTGGACCTACGAGATCGACAGCGGCTCACTGGTATCGATACCCGACGAGCGCGACTTCGTGGATCTGGATCGCGAGCAGCGCTGCCTGCCGCAGGCCAGCTGCGACACGTACGCCGGCTTCGTCTTCGTCAACCGCACTCGAGACGCACAGCCGCTGCGCGCATGGATCGGCCCTCTCGCCGAGATGCTCGACCCGTTCGACGGGGAGTCCTTGCGCGAGGTCTACCGGGAGTCGCGCATCGTCCCGTGCAACTGGAAGGTCACGGCGAGGCCTTCCTCGAGGTGTACCACTTCCGCCACATCCACAGCCACCACGGAGTGAGCATCCTCGACAACCGAGGTGCAGCGATGGGGCTGTACCCCAACGGCCACAGCCGGATGATCACACCGTTCTCGGAGCAGCAGATCGCACGACTCGGCATGCAGGGTTGGGACGACTGGAGGCCACGCGATCAGGGACCGTTCACTGCGATCGAGGGTGTACCGGCGATGGTCGACTGCACCAGCACGGCGGTGAGCATCTTCCCGAACGTCATCATCCCGCTGGGCAGGATCGGCTTCCCGATCAACGTGTTCTGGCCGATCGACGAGCAC
>JBAVTH010000396.1:0-15306 GCA_049696035.1 Ilumatobacteraceae bacterium | reverse complement strand
CCGATGGTCAGCGCCTGGCTGAACATGAACCCGTCGTACCAACCGGGGTGCATCAAGCCGCCCTCGGGCTTGTCGGGACCGAGGCTCTTGGTGTCGGTGCCGGGCACGAACTGGTCGCCGTCGCCGCCACCGCCGGCGAGCATGCCGTCGGCGCCGATGAAGTCGCGGGCGAGAGCCATCACGTGCTGGCCGTGCTCGTCGGCGAGCAGCTTGCGAATGCTCGCCTCCGGCCCCGGCTGCTGCCCCTTGAGCGTGGCCGTCAGCGTGCGCAGGCGGATGAGGTCGAGCAGTTGATGTTCGATGTAGACGCCGGCGATGCGCTGGCGCAGGTGTGGGTCGGTGACCGGCCCCGTGTCGCGGATGCTGTCGATCAGCTCGGTCGCCGTCGGCCCGTTGCCCCACAGCACGCCACCGGTGCTCAGCGACACGCGCTCGTTGCCCAGCGTCACCTTCGCGAGGCGCCACCCGTCGTGGAGGTCGCCGACCAGGTTCTCTGCGGGAATGCGAACGTCGGTGAAGAACACCTCGTTGAAGGTGTGCCCGCCGGTCATCTCCGTGATCGGCCGGATCTCGATGCCGGGCAGATCCATCGGGCAGATGAAGTAGCTGACGCCTTTGTGCTTGGGAACGTCCGGGTCGGTGCGGGCGATGAGGATGCCGAACTTGGCGTACTGCGCACCGCTGGTCCAGATCTTCTGACCGTTGACGACGAACTCGTCGCCGTCGCGCGCGGCGCGCGTGCCCAGGTTGGCGAGGTCGCTGCCGGCGCCGGGCTCGCTGAACAGCTGGCACCAGAACTCCTCGCCCGACAGCAGCGGGAACAGGTAGCGCTGGTGCTGCTCGGGCGTGCCCGCATAGAGGATCGTCGGCCCAGCCCAGCCGATGCCGATCGGGTTCGTCGGCCGGCGCACCTTCGCCCGGTGCAACTCGTCGTCGATGATCAGCTGATGGATCGCGTCGGCGCCGAGGCCCCACGGCGCCGGCCAGTGAGGGGCGACGTAGCCGGCCTCCGCCAGCTGGCGACCGGTGGGGTTCGGGTGCTCGGCGAGCCATGCGCGGATCGCCAGTCGGCGGGGATCGTCCTCGGCGGGCAGCTGGAAGTCCATATCCGCGCGACCCTATTCGCGCGCCTCCATCCGCTCGTCATCGACGTTCATGTCATCCTCCGACCGGGGCGCTCTCGGTCGTCCGATGACGCAAGCCAGGCCGCTCGGCGCGTTCTGACGGCGGCTCCGGCCGGCGTGGGTGGCTCGCCCGGGTCAGGCCCGCGGCGGGTCGAACGGCGTCGGGATGCCGAACTCGCGGAACGTCGCCACGGTCTCCTGCGTCATGGCCGTGGGCTGACCGACGGCGAACTGGGAGGGATCCGAGGGGTCGAACCACGCGGGCCAGCACTCACCGATGCGCGGCATCGCGGTCTGCGAGAGCAGCATCCGCTTCTGCACGTCGATGGGTTGGCCGCCATGGAGCGGCTCGAGGCGGAACGCGACATCGCACTGGATGTTGATCATGTTGACCACCATCCCGGTGGGCTGGATCGCGACGATCCAGGCACGGGCCTTGGTGCCGGTCTGCATCAGCTGCACCGCCTGCTGCTGCTTCTTCTTCGACATCCCGAACGCCCCGCTCTTCCTCAGCGACGCGAACACGACCACGACGATGAGGAGTGAGAAGACGATTGACCCGATCACGATCGAACTGCCCATACGCGTAAAGTACCACGCTGCGTGGGCCACCTCCCCATCTCTGCCGCTCGGACACTACGGTCGCATCCATGACCGCTGGTTGGAACCTTGCCGACATCTGGGAACGAAACGCCGACCGTTTCCCCGACTCGATCGCGCAGGTCCAGGGTCATCGCGTGCAGACCTGGGCCGAGTTCGATCGCCGGGCCGACGGCATCGCCCACACGCTGCTGCACGGTGGCGCACAGCAGCAGGACAAGGTGGCCCACTACCTGTACAACAGCCCCGAGTACCTCGAGAGCATGTTCGGGATGTACAAGGCCGCACTCGTTCCGGTGAACACCAACTACCGCTACACCGACGACGAGCTGGTCTACCTCTGGACCAACTCCGACGCCGTCGCAGTCGTCTTCCACGGAACGTTCACCTCCCGCTGCGCGCACATGCGCGAGCTGGTGCCCACGATCCACACCTGGATCTGGGTCGACGACGGCAGCGAGCCCTGCCCCGACTGGGCGATCGACTACGAAGTCGCGGCGGCCAGCGCCACCGACGTGGGCCGGGTGAGTGCGCCGTGGGGCCGCAGCCCCGACGATCTGTACATCCTCTACACCGGCGGCACCACCGGTATGCCCAAGGGAGTGATGTGGCGCCAGGACGACATCGTCGGAAGCCTCGATGCTCCGTCGAAGAACCCGTTGCCGGCCATGCCGGGTTGGGTCGAGTTCGATGCCCGCATGGCCAAAGCCGGGCCGCGCAACCTGCCCGCCGCACCACTCATGCACGGCACCGGCGCGTTCAACGCCATGTGGAACCTGGTGCTCGCCGGCTCCGTGGTCACGCTCACCGGCCGCCACTTCGACCCCGTCGAGCTGCTCGACACCATCGAGCACCACAAGGTGAACAGCATCTCGATCGTCGGTGACGCCTTCGCCAAGCCGATCCTCAAGGCACTCGATGCCGAGCCGGATCGATGGGACATCTCGTCGCTGCGGGTCGTCGTCAGCAGTGGCGTCATCTGGGCGGCGGAGACCAAGACCGGACTGCTGCGCCACAACAACCGGCTGATCATGATCGACAGCCTGGGCAGCAGCGAAGCGATCGGCATGGCCTCGAACACCACCACCGCCAGTTCCTCGTCGTCCACCGCGAAGTTCGCGCTCGGCCCGAACACACGGGTGCTCACCGAGGATGGGCGCGAGGTGCAGCCCGGCACGGGCGAGCGCGGTCGCGTCGCGCTCCGCGGGCGCACGCCGGTGGGCTACTACAAGGACGAGGCCAAGACGGCTGCGACCTTCATGGTGCACGACGGCGTGCGGTGGAGCATCCCCGGCGACTGGGCCGAAGTGGAAGCCGACGGCACGCTCAAGCTCTACGGCCGCGGCAGTCAGTGCATCAACACCGGTGGGGAGAAGGTCTACCCCGAGGAGGTGGAAGAGGCCTTGAAGACCCACCCGACCGTCAACGACGCGGCCGTCGTGGGCGTTCCCGACGACCGCTTCGGCGAGGCCATCACTGCGCTGGTGGAGCCGCACGCCGGTGACACCATCGACGAGGCCGCACTGATCGCCCACGTGCGGCTGCACCTGGCCGCGTTCAAATCGCCCAAGCGCATCCTCGCCATCGACTCGATCGGTCGTGCGGCCAACGGCAAGCTCAACTACAAGGCGCTGAAGGAAGAAGCCCTCCGCCGCCTCGCCGCCACCTGACCCCGCTCCTGGACCTCACGTACCGGCGCTCGGGCCCGGAGGTGAGCCGACGGGCCCGGAGCTTTTCCGGAAAGCCGTTACTCGTCGGTAAGTTGCCGTCATGAGCGCAGACACAATGGGTTACGACGGCAAGGTAGTCATCATCACGGGCGCCGGTGGCGGCTTGGGGCGGCAGCACGCACTCCTGCTCGCCAGCCGTGGAGCGCTGGTGGTCATCAACGATCTCGGCGGCGCAGTCGACGGCAGCGGCAGCGACAAGGGCGCGGCCGAGCACGTGGTCGACGAGATCAAGGCCGCCGGCGGCGAGGCCGTCGCCGACACCAACTCGGTGGCCACGCCCGAGGGCGGCGCCGCCATCGTGCAGACCGCGATCGATGCCTACGGCAAGGTCGACGTCGTCATCAACAACGCCGGCATCCTGCGCGACAAGTCGTTCCACAACATGACGCCCGAGCTGCTCAACCCGGTGCTCGACGTGCACCTCAAGGGCGCGTTCTACGTCACCCAGCCGGCATGGGTGGTCATGCGCGACCAGGGCTACGGCCGCATCATCAGCACCTCCAGCGCCGCCGGCGTGTTCGGCAACTTCGGTCAGACCAACTACGGCGCAGCAAAGATGGGCCTCGTCGGCTTCACCCGCGTGCTCGCCGCCGAGGGCGCGAAGTACAACATCAAGGCCAACGCCATCGCACCCCTCGCCCTCACCCGCATGACCGAGAACCTGATGGGCGGCGCCTTCGGCGACAAGCTGGCCCCCGGCCTCGTGTCGCCGCTGGTCGCCTACCTCGCCCACGAGGACTGCCCGGTCAGCGGCCAGCTGTTCAGCGTGGGTGGTGGCCGCGTCGCCCATGTGTTCATCGCCGAGACGCAGGGCTACTTCAAGGAAGACCTCGGCCTGGAGGACGTGCGCGACAACTGGGCTGCGATCACCGATCGGGACGGCTTCGGCGTACCGAACAACCTCCCTGAGGAAACGGCGATGTTCCTCCCCTTCTTCAAGTAGTTCGTCCGCGAGGCGGCTACGGTCCGGCGGTGATGATCGACGTCGAGGAGTTCCATGCCGAGGCTCGCGGGTGGTTGGCCGCCAACAGGGCCGAGGCGCCGCGCGACTACGGCGCGATCTGCCCGCCGGCGCTCGTGCAGCAGGGGCTCGACTGGCAGCGGCGCGTTCACGCGGCCGGATATGCCGGCATTCACTGGCCCACCCAGTACGGCGGTCGCGGGCTCACGGCCGAGCACAACGCCGCCTGGCTGCTGGAGTGCGCGATCGCCGGCGTGCCACCGGTGTTCAACATGGTCGGCCTCGTGCTGACGGGCGGAGCGCTGCTGCGGTACGGCACCGAGGGGCAGAAGTCGACCCACCTCGCGGCCACGCTCGGCGGCGAGCACCTCTGGTGCCAGTTGTTCAGCGAGCCGGGGGCCGGCAGCGACCTCGGAGGGCTCAGCACACGGGCCGAACGCGACGGCGACGACTTCGTGGTCAACGGCCAGAAGGTGTGGTGCAGCGGCGGGCGGTACAGCAACTGGGGCATCCTGATGGCCCGCACCGACCCCGACGCGAAGAAGCACGAGGGCATCTCGTTCTTCCTGTTCCCGATGGACCTCCCCGGTGTGGAGATCCGCCCGCTCCAGCAGATGACCGGCGAGGCCGAGTTCGACGAGGTGTTCTTCACCGACGTGCACCTCCCTGCCGACCACTTGATCGGCCCGCTGCACGGCGGCTGGGGCGTGGGCATGTCGGTGCTCACCAACGAGCGTGGCCACATCGGCACCGCCGTCATCGGTCTGGAGCGCCGGCTGGAGGGCATGGCCCGAATGGCCGAGGGCAGGGAGCTGCACCCCGTCGAGCGGCAACGCCTCGCCGGCCTGCTCGCCACCGGCCAGGCCTACAAGGCGATGGCGCAACGCCAAGGGCCGCAGGCCAGCACCGCTGCCAGCCTGATGAAGCTGGGCATCACCGAGATGATGTTCGAGTCGGCCATGTTGCGCGGCGACCTCGGTGGCGCCGACGCGATGCTGCTCGGGCCCGACGCGTTGGGCATGCTGTCGGCACCCGGTGGTCGCATCGCTGGCGGCACCAGCCAGGTCCAGCGGAATATCATCGGAGAGCGGCTGCTCGGCCTTCCGAGAGAGCCGAAACCATGAGGGAGCACCACCCATGACCACCAGCAACGACAACGACCTGCCCCGCGGCGCACCCCACCCGACGGCCAGCGGCACCAGCGGTCCCAGCATCGCCTTCATCGCGCTGGCGGTCGTCGCCGGCCTGGCGGTGATCTTCTTCCTGCAGAACAGCGAGCCGGTGTTCATCGACTTCTGGGTCTTCGAGAAGAAGACCACCATCCGTTGGTCCATCCTGATGTCGGTGCTGCTCGGTGTGCTGCTCGACCGCATCGTCTCCATCGCCTGGCGCCGTCGCGCCAAGAACAGGCAGAAGAACTGACCATGCGCGTGCCGTCCACCGACGGCGTCCAGATCGCAGTGCACGACCTCGGCGGCATTGGCTCGGCGCTGCTCGTCTCACACGCCACCGGCTTCCACGGCCGGTGCTACATCCCCTTCGCCGCAGAGCTGGAACGCACTGCACATTGCGTCGCGTTCGACTACCGGGGTCACGGCGACACACCCCGCCCTCCCGGCGACATCGACTGGCAGGGCTATGGCGACGATGCGACGGCAATGGCAACATGGCTCGCCGAACGCAACGGCCGGCCGATCGATGCGTTCGGGCACTCGATGGGCGGTGCCTGCTTGCTGATGGCGGCGCACCGCAACCCGGCGCTGTTTCGCTGCATCATCGCGTTCGAGCCGATCGTGTTCCCGCCCGGCGGCATCCGCGACGTGCCCACCGACCACCCCGACAACCCGATGGTCGCCGGTGCCCGGCGGCGCCGGCCCACGTTCCCCTCGTACGAGGCGGCCATGGCCAACTACTCGTCGAAACCACCGCTCGACGCGTTCACGGCCGCGGCGCTCGACGCCTACGTGCGGTTCGGTTTCGAGGAGGCCGCCGACGGCAGCGTGCACCTGAAGTGCACTCCCGACACGGAGGCCGGCACGTTCGCCACCGGAGCCGCTCACGACACCTGGGATCGACTGCCCGACATCCACACCCGGGTCGTGGTGATCTCCGGAGTGGTCGAGCCGATGCAGCCGTCGATGATCGCCCGGCAGGTGGCCGATCGGCTGCCCAACGCCAGCTACCTCCAACGCGACGACCTCGACCACTTCGGCCCGATGACCCACCCGGCCGAGATCGCGGCCATCGTCGCGGCCGCGGTCGCCGCCTAGAAGTCGAGAAGGGTCAGTCGCCCCGAGGCCACCGCCCCCGCGACCGCCAGCAGCGTCGCACCGCCGACCACGACCGCCACGGTCGCGAACACCTTGCCCTTGCGGGTGGGGTCGAGCGAGCACGCCTTGCGGCCGGTGACACCGAACGCAAGAGCCAGCACCGGCGCCAGCGGCACAGCCCACAGCAGGGGGATCACCCCGACGATCGCGAGCACGAATGCGATGACCGACCAGCCCTCCACGCGGGGCGCGGGTGCCGGCGGCGCCGACGGGCTTCCCTGGTAACCGGCCGGTACGTCGGCGGGCATGGTGCGCCAGTCGGCCGTGTCGGCATCGAGTGGGCGGCGCGAGGTCGTCGGCAACGCATCCGGCGCCCTCGGCACCGGCACGGTGGGCGCGGGCTCCGGCGGCCAGGCCACCCCATCGGGTGGCAACAACCCCGACCGGCTGCCGGCAGCATCGGCTGCTTCACCGTCGGAACCACCGTGACGCGCATCCAGGGCCATCGTCCTACTTTCGCGCACCCCTTCTCTACGATGGCGGCATGTATCCGGTGCCCACGAGCCTGTCGCCCAGCCGAGTCGAGGCGTTCACCTCGTGTCCCATGGCATTCCGCTTCGCCAGCATCGAGAAGCTTCCCGAGCCACCCAGCATCCACGCCACCAAGGGCAGCATGGTGCACCGCGTGCTGGAGCTGCTGTTCATGCGCCCTGCGGCCGAGCGCACCATCGCCACCGCCCAACCCGCGTACGAGCAGGCAGTGGCCGAGTACCGGCTCGACCCCGAGTTCACCCTGCTCGCCCTGACCGACGAACAGCAGCAGGCGTTCTTCGACGATGCCTGGTCATTGGTGCAGGCCTACTTCGAGATGGAGAACCCCGCCGCCATCCGCGAGATCGGTCTCGAGATCCGCCTGGAGGCCCAGGTCGGCACGCTCGGCCTGCGCGGCATCATCGACCGGCTCGAGCTCGACGAGCAGGGTGGCCTGGTGGTCACCGACTACAAGACCGGGCGCGCGCCCGGCCTCCAGTACCAGCAGAAGAGCCTGGCCGGGGTGCACTTCTACTCGTTCCTGTGCGAAGAGGTGCTCGGTCAGCGCCCGTCGGCCATCCGGCTGATGTACCTGCGCACGGGTGAGACCATCACCGCGATTCCCTCCGCCCAGTCGGTGCGGTTCATCACCACCCGCACGACGGCGGTGTGGAAGGCGGTCGAGCGGGCCTGTCTCACGGGCAACTTCCAGCCCCGGCAGGGCGCGCTGTGCAACTCCTGCGCGTTCCAGCCGTGGTGCCCCGCCTTCGGCGGCGATCCTGCGCTCGCCGCCACCGAGGCGCCCGTGAAGTTCCTCTCCCCGGCCGCCGCATGAAGCTGCACGAGCACACCGCAGTCGAGTCGTTCGATGCCTGGGCGGATGCCCAGCTGGAGCGGCTCCGAGGCAACAAGCTCGCCGATGTCGTCTTCACCAGCGCGAGCGAACTGGGCGACTTCAGCCTCATCTGGCATCTGGTCGGTGCCGCGCGGGGCCTCACCAGCAACCACCACGCCGACCAGGCGTTCGTCTTCTCGGCACTCATCGGCGCCGAGAGCCTCATCGTCAACCAAGGCATCAAGCGGTTGTTCCGCCGCACGCGGCCAACGGAAGCCGGCGACCCGCGGTACCCGGTCCGCAAGCCCTCCACCAGCAGCTTCCCCAGTGGCCACGCCAGTGCCGCCTTCTTCGCTGCCAGCGTGCTCACCGCATGGGGCGGCGCCGTCACGGCACCGGTCTGGTTCGGTCTCGCCGGCGTGGTGGGTACCAGCCGCGCCTACGTGCGCATCCACCACGCCAGCGATGTGGTGGGTGGCGCGGTCGTGGGCCTCGCGCTCGGCCAGGCGGCGCTGGCCGTCCTGCGCGCCGTCGGCTGACCTCACCCAGGCGTCATGCCGTAGTCTCCACCGCATGGGTGACCTGCATTTCGACCGCAAGATGAGCGACGCCGAAGGGCTGATGTGGCGGTTGGAGAAGGATCCGCACCTCAGCAGCAACTTCGCCAACATCACCGTGCTCGACAGGCCACCGAAGTTCGACGAGTTCCTGCGGCGCATGGAGCGCGCCACGTACGCGGTGCCTCGCCTTCGCCAGCGAGTGCAACCGGTGCCCGCCAACCTGAGCGCGCCGATGTGGGTCGACGACCCCAACTTCGACCTGCACTACCACGTGCGCCATCTTGCACTGCCCAAGCCGGGCACCATGCGCCAACTGCTCGACCTTGCCAGCCTGATCGCCTGCGATGCGTTCGACCGCACCCGCCCGCTGTGGCAGTTCGTCGTGGTCGATGGCCTGCGCGGCGGCAAGAGCGCACTGATCCAGAAGATGCATCACACGATCGTCGACGGGGAAGGTGGGGTACAGCTCAGCCTGCAGTTCCTCGACTTCGAGCGCGACGTTCCCGAGCCGCCGCCACTCGACGCCGATCTGATCGCGGCTGCCGCCGAGGCCGCCGCCGCGGATGCGCCGAGCCCCGACCTGTGGCGAGATCTCGTCACCGGCAGCTTGCGGATGCCGTTGGGCCTGCTGAAGCAGATCAAGGAGCTGCTGTCCGACCCGACGGGCATTCCCGAGGCCGGATCGGCGGCTGCCGACACGGTGCGCGGAGTGATGCAGCAGTTGGGCGACACCGAGGGCGCGCGCTCGCCGCTGTGGACGAAGCGGTCGTTGCATCGCCGGATGGAGACGTTGCGGGCGCCCTTCGGCGACACGCGAGCAGCGGCCAAACGGCTGGGCGGCACGCTGAACACCGCGTTCCTCACGGCGGCCGCAGAGGCCGCCGGCCGCTACCACCGCGATCTCGGCGCGCCGGTCGAGATGCTGCGATCCAGCATGGCGATCAGCACCCGCACCGAGTCGTCCGGCGCCAATGCGTTCTCACTCGCCCGCATGCTGGTACCCACTGGCGAGATGCCGATCGGCGAACGATTCACCGCCATCCAGGCCGCCACCGGCGCAGCGAAGGACCAGTCGGCGACGGCGTCGTTGGAGACGCTGGCGGCGGTGGCAGCGACGCTCCCCACCAGCCTGATCACCCGGCTCGCACGCCAACAGGCGCACACCGTCGACTTCGCCACCAGCAACGTGCGCGGCGCTCCGGTGCCGATGTACGTCGCCGGCGCGCAGCTCCTGGAGAACTACGCCGTCGGCCCGCTGGGTGGGGTCGCGTTCAACCTGACGCTGCTGAGCTACAACCACAGCCTCGACATGGGCGTCAACATCGACACCGCCGCAGTGACGGAACCGCAGTTGCTGCACGACTGTCTGGTACGTGCCTTCAAGGACCTCATCGCCGCATAGGGCGGTGCGGCCGGGTTGCTTCAGCCTTGCGCGACCGCGACCGCGTGCTGCGGCATCGTGAGCAGTGAGCGCACGTCGAGCAGCACGTCGGTGATTTCACCGGAGGAGACCAGCTCTCGGCTCATCATCTGCGAGAGCGCCTTGTCGATCACGCTCAATGCCTCGTGGATGACGGCATCGGTGGTCTCTGTCCCTGTCTGGGTCACGGTGCTTCTCCTTCACGGACTGGCGTGTTGCGAACGTACTTCGCGCGCAGCACTTCTGTGGGCATGGTAGCGGCACGCGTGCCGAACAATCGCGGACGCGTCGGTCCTTCGGCCTTCCAGTGTGTGGCTGCCGTCACCGCCTACCATGCCACCCATGGAAATCACCCGGAGGCACGCCGTCGCGGCCGGCGGCGACTCGATGGGCGCGGCGGCGCACTGCGAGCGCGTCGGATGATCGACACCGCCACCTTGCAGCGTCTCGGCCTCCGCGCGGGCGAACCGGTGCGCTTTCGCAAGGGCGACACCGGGCGTTGGTTCGCGGGCAAGATGTCGGGCGTCGCGATCGATGGCAGCATCACCATCTTCGACGCCAACGGCGGAGCCCGCAGCCTGCGCCCCGAGAGGGTGGAGGTGCGCCGGCCCGGAGGTCGCGGCCGTCTCACCTGGCAGACGGTCAGCGATGTCGCGATCACCTGGGAGCAGCTGCAGCTGTGGTGACCCGCGCTGCGGAGAGCCCGGCTCCCCGCAGCCGTCAGTTCGAACGGGCCTTGGCCAACGCCCGTTGCAGCACGACGTCGAGCAGGGCCAGCACGGTTTCCTTGACGGCGACCCGACCACGAGCGTCGGTGCTCAGCACCGGCACGTGGCTGGCGATCGACAACGCCTCGCGGACCTCGTCGACGGTGTGGAACATCTGTCCGCCAAAGCGGTTGATGGCGACGACGAACGGCACGCTGCGACTCTCGAAGTAGTCGAGCGCGGGGAACGAGTCCTCGATCCGCCGACTGTCGACCAGCACCACGGCACCGAGCGCTCCTTGGATGAGATCGTTCCACATGAAGCCGAACCGATCCTGGCCGGGCGTCCCGAACAGGTAGAGGACGATGGCGTCGTCGACAGCCACACGCCCGAAATCCATCGCCACGGTGGTCGTGGTCTTGGTGCTCACCTCACCGCGATCGTCGATGCCGTCGCCGAAGCTGGTCATCGCCGCCTCGGTGGTGAGCGGCTTGATGTCGGAGATCGCTCCGACGAAGGTCGTCTTGCCGGCGCCGAAGCCGCCTGCAACGACGATCTTCACTGGGATCGGCCCCATCGAGACGGGTCGGGAGGGAATGTCAGAGACTGCGGACACCGGCAATCAACCTTGTGATCAGGAGCACGTCGTCAGCGACGTTCGCGCTCGGCTGGAATGACTCCAACATCCCTTCGGACACCAGATCTGCGGCGACCACGCGCACCACACCGATCGGCACGTGCATGCGCGCCGACAGCTCGGCCACCGACAGCGGATCGGTCTGGCACAGTCGCAGGATGACGGCACGCTCGAACTTCATCGCGGTCAGCGCCTCGCGTCCGGCGCCCGTCGCCTGCAGCATCGTCTCGAACTCGAGCCCTCCTGCGTGGGAACGACCGCCGGTCATCGTGTACGCGCGCACTCCGTGCGCTGCGGCCGAGTGGTCGTCCGCCACGCGCCTCAGCGGGCGTTCGCTCGCAAGGAAAGGTCGCACCAGATGTGCGTGCGGTTCGTCCGCGCCGATCGGCCCCATGTCACACCGCGACCAACGAGTTCTTCAACTCGGTGATGAGCGTGGGCGTGAGCTGGGCACCCACTCGATCCACCAGGAGCGTGATCTCGAAACCGACGAGGCCGAGGTCGCAGTCGCGAGCCGTGACCACGCCGAGCGTGGAACCGCCGGAGATCGCAGCGACGAAGAGGTACGCGTGCTGCATCTCCACCAGCACCTGCATGACCTGACCCTTGGCCAGCTCGTTGGCGGCACCATGGGCCAGGGCCCGGATGCCGGTGATGATCGCCGCCATCTTGTCGGCCGACGCGCGCTCGAGATGAGAGCTCAGCGCGATCAACAGGCCATCGGACGACACGGCAACCGCCTGGTCGACACCCGGTGTGCTGCGCACGAAGCTGGTCATCAACCAGTTGACGTTGTTCGCCTTCTCGGAGAGTGCCATTCGGGTTCCCTTCGCTCCGGTCGTGTCGATCAGCTGTCGCCTTGACGCTGGCGACCAAGGTCGACGCCACGCTGCAGGCTGGCCAATGTGGTGCGCACCTCGTCGGCCGGACGGGGAGCGACGTCTTCGATCTGGTTCGTGCCGAGGTCGGGCATCTGCGCACCGCGGACACGCTTGGTGAGGCCGGATTGCGTGGTCAACGTCGGCACACCGTTCGGTGCGGTGGCCAGCGGCACCGTCGCCGGGGCAACGACAGGCACCGGAGCTGGAGCCGGCGCCACGAACGGTGCGGGTGACGGTGCGGGCGCCGGCGCTGCCATCGGCTCGGAAGGGGCGGTGGAGGGAGCCTTCATCGCCTCCCACAGCGCCTCGTCGGTCATCTGCGTCGGCTTCTGCTCCGTGACCGGCCCGGCGGCGACGGACACGGTGAGCGGCAGCGGCTCGCTGAGGCGCTGCGCCATGGCGGGCACGTCGACCACGGGCACGGCGGTGTTCCCGGGCGCTCCCACGACTTCGAGGATCGACTTGGGGAGGCGGACGATCGCGGTCACGCCGTTGCCGCCGGGTGTGGTCGTGAGCATCACCTTGATGTCGTGGCGCGCCGCGAGGCGGGCGACCACCTGGAAGCCGAGCATCTTGTTGCTCTCACGGTCGAACGACGACACCTGGTTCAGGCGGCGGTTGGCGTCGGCCAGCTCGTCGGGCGTCATGCCCAGGCCGTAGTCGAAGATCGCCAGCTGATGACCGTCGGGCACGGCGCGACCGACCACGGTGACCGCGCTCGTCGGCGGGGAGAAGCTGGTGGCGTTCTCCAGCAGCTCGGCGAGCAGGTGAGCGACCTCACTGGCGACCTGGCCCTGGACACCGATGTCGCCAAGGTCGGCGAGCTCCACCTGGCCGTAGTTCTCCACTTCGGAGAGAGCCGCGCGAACGACATCACCGATCGCCACGACCGGCGCCCACAGGCGGGTGGGCTCGGCGCCGGCCAGCACCAGCAGCGACTGGGCGTTCCGTCGCATGCGGGTGGTGAGGTGGTCGAGACGGAACAGGTTGTCCAGCGCCTCGGGATCGCGCTCGCCCTGCTCCAGGGTGGAGATGAAGCCGAGCGTACGGCCGAGGAGGTTCTGGTTGCGGCGAGCGATGTTGACCAGGTTCTCCGAGACGATGCGGCGGGCGATCGCTTGCTCGGCGGCAAGGTCGACTGCTGCGTCCTGCACGGAGTTGAAGCTGGCTCCGAGGTCGGCGAGCTCGTCGCGGGTACCCACCTCGAAGCTGGCGAGGTGCGGGATCGGCGTGTCGGCAGGAAGGTCCTGCACGGTCTGCACCACGTCGGGGAGATCCTTGGTGGCAACGGCCTTGGCCTGTGCCGCAAGGCGACGGATGGGGCCGACGATCGAGCGCCGGACGAGCGCCGACAGCAAGAGGGTGAGCACGAGCAGGCCCGCGGTCGCGGCGCCGGCGAAGAGGATGACGTTGCCCACGTAGTCGTCGGTGCTCTTCTCCCGGGCGATCACTTCCGGCTCGGCCCAGGCGAGGGCACGCTGCACCCCGGTCTGCTGCAGGTTGTAGCGCCACTCCAAGGAGCGGATGACCTTGATCACGTTCTGCGGCGCGTGAGAGGCAACGGCCGGCTTGAGCTCGCTGTTGACCTGCTCGAAGAACTTCCGGCCCTGTTCGGCACCGATTTGGATGAGCCGGATGTCGACGCGCTGCTCGAGACCTTGCTGGGCCCAGTACGCCGTCGACTGCTCGAAGCGCTGCTGGGCATGGTCCAGCTTGGCCAGTTCGGCATCGATCTTGGCCACGCCATCGGCGGTGTAGCCGTCGATGGTGGCGCCCATCACGCCGATGTGGTTCACGATCGCCCACGCTTCCAGCAGGCTGGCCGGCGGTGGGACCGTGTCGGCACGGAGCTCCTGAGCCTGCTTCAACGCCTTGTACTCGTCGCCGCGAACGCTGGCGCGCTGCAGGGCGATGTAGCCGAGACCGGCAAATGCGATCAACGCCAGCAGTGGTACTGCGATGAGCATGTTCACTCGACCGCCGATCTTGAGTCGTCGAAGCATCGACTCGCCCCTTCCGTTCTGTGGCAGGGCCTCCCTGCCCCGGCCGGCTCCGTCTTCTGGAACCTCGGCAGCGAGTCATCGGTCCGCACCGCGGCGGACTTGAGAGTTCCTTTGACAATTCCTCAAGGTCGTCGGCGTATCGGCCGAAACCCAGGGCCGAAGGATTCGGAACGGGAGGATCTGCTCAATGATTCGCAGCCAACTCAACTCATACAGCGGAAGCGACCCGATCTGGGGCTTCGTCGCGCTCATCGGAACGGAACGATTCACGGGTGAGACCGCGGTCGGGATCGACCCGCGAGTCCGACTCTTCGCGGTCGACGGGCGCATCTACTTCGCTGAACGTGAGGGTGACGCGCCGGTCGGCACTCGCCTCGTGAACTGCGGCGCGATCACCGGCACGCAGCTGGAGCGAGGATCCGTCCACGTGGGCGATGCGTCGTCACTCGCCCGCCTGTTCCAGCGTGATCCGTCGATCGATCGTGATGCAGTGGAGCTGACCATCGATCTGTCGACCGAGGCCCTGCTCGAATCGATCGCCAACAAGGCCGTCGGCATGCCCGAGGTCTTCCCCCTGCGCCATCACTCCAGTGGCATCCACCACTGGAACTGCGCCGCAACGAGCCCAGCGCCTGCCGCGCTCGTCGAGACCCCGCCCGGCGAGACCCCCGCCGAGACGCGCACCGACCCGGCTCCCGCAGCAGTCGAGGCACCGGCCCTCCTCGCGGAGCCGGTCGTTCTCGAAGCACCGGTTGCGGTCGAGGACAACGTCGTTCTCGAGGCACCCGTTGCGGTCGACGAGACGGTCGAGGAGACGGTCGAGGAGACGGTCGAGGAGACGGTCGAGGAGGCGGTCGACGAGACGGTCGTTCTCGAGATCGAGGAACAACCGGCCTCCGACGTCACGATCGACGAGAGCTGGGCTCCTCGAGCCGACGACGCGACGCTGCCCGAGGAGCTCGCCACGCTCGACGACGGGCCAGCCACCTTCGCCGCGCCGACGATCGAAGCCGTGCTCGACGAACTGGTCTCGGAACAGGATCCAGT
>JBAVTH010000395.1:0-1920 GCA_049696035.1 Ilumatobacteraceae bacterium | reverse complement strand
CTCCAGAGTCGCCCGCTCTCCAGAGGCGCGAGCCGGGCAGCGCCGAGCGGCCGGGTGTCGGCCCCCGCTGCATCGATGCTCGTCATGCCCGGGCGGAGAAACCCTCGGTCAGGGCTTGACAAGAACGGCGCGGGGGCTCGGGCGGCGGCACCGCGTCCGGTCGCGTGGCATCGGCGGCCATCACGGGGTGAGCATGCGTTCGATCTCGTCGTAGCCGGTGGTGTCGGTGGCGCCGAGGCGACCGTGGCGGCAGTGATCGAGCGCTGTTCGACCGTCGTCGTCTCGGCGCGTCGGATCTGCGCCGCGGGCGAGGAGGTGCCGCACGCCGGCGGCGCGACCGGAGGCGGCCGCGAGGCGTAGTGGATGACGCCGGAAGACGTGGTCCTCGTCATCGATCGGGGTGCCCGCCTCGGCGAGCGCGTCGATGACGTGAAGGCGTTCGTGGTGTGCAGCCATGATGAGCGCCCGCAACCTGGTCTGGACATCGGCGTCGGCGATCGACCAGCCGGCGAGGTTTCCGGCCGCGGCGGCCTCCTCCAAGGAACGAACCCGGGCACCGGCGGCGACGAGCACATCGACCACGTCGGACATGCCGAACACGGCTGCATGGAGCAACGCGGAGCCGCCCGGCACCCCACCGGCATCGGCCGCGGCGGTGGCGTCGATGTCGGCACCCGCGGCGATGAGCACCGATGCCACTTCCGCATCGCCGTAGCTCGCGGCGGTGATCAACGGTGTCTCCCTGTCGTCGGGGGCGCCATCGACTGGTGCACCGGCGGCGACGAGCACATGAGCCATCGCGGCAGTACCGGTGACGTCGCGCCACGCTCCCGAGGTGGTGTCGAAGCGTGCCATCGCAACGTACGCCAGTGGTGTCGCCCCGCGTGGGTGGTCGCGCCAGTTCGTCAGCTCGACCGTCGCCGCCTCGGGGTGACCGTCGAGGAACGAGGCCAATGCCTCGGGTTGGCGCAGGTCGAGGACGCGTCGCCGGGCGACCTCGAGCAGCAGTGCCGCCCAACTCGTGAAGCCGTGGTCGCGCGCCAACCGCAGCTGAGCTGCGGCGAGCGTCGGTGGGGTATCGAGTGCGCCGATCCACTGCAGCGCCGCGGGATCGCCGGCGCGGGCCGCTCTGACGCGGTCCTTGGCGATGCGACGCAGTTGGTCGAGGTCGGGGCGTGCCGGAAGCTGGGACATGGGCGTTCCTCTCGGCTCAGCGGTTCGCATGCTGGCAGAAGGAAGGGATGATCACCGACGTTGCGACACTGGTGGAGGTGGACTCGGTCCTGTCCGCGAACCTGGGCGCGTCCTCCGACGCACGAGGCGCGACGATACTCCACTCCACCGACGTGGCTCCACGCGTGGTGGAAGCATCGCCTACGTCGTGACCAGGTTCATGTTCGGTTCGCCGAACTGGTTCAGCCCGTCGCCGTCGCGCACGCACTGGCCGCCCACCGGGTCGCCGTTGTTGTAGACCTGCCGCAGGCAGTTGCGCAGTGCCATCTGGCCCCAGTAGTTGGGGTGGAAGGATTCCTTGGCGTTGAACGGTCCGACGTTGACGATGCCGCCGTCGCTGAGGATGCCGTGGATCTCCAGCACCCACTCGGAGTTGTCGGCTGCGTCGCTGTCCTGCCAGCTGTCGGGTCCGAACACGGCGTCCACCTTCTCGACGTCGTCCTCGCACAGCCGCCGGTCGTCGAACGCCTGCGACGTGTCCATCACCACGATGTTGGAGGCGCCGACATCGGCGACTGCGTTGCGCACCGTCCGGTTGATGGTGGGCAGGGCCACGCTGTTCGCCCAGTCGGCATCCTCGTCCCAGAACCCGCAGCCCTCGTCGAAGCGGTTGATGCCGGTCTCGAAGAAGTCGAACTCGTCGCTGTTGGGAATCGGCGACGGGTAGGTGTTGACGACCAAGGTCCA
>JBAVTH010000394.1:0-4222 GCA_049696035.1 Ilumatobacteraceae bacterium | reverse complement strand
GGCCGGAACGCATCGGCCTGGGTGACGTCCTTGTGGAAGCGCTTGTGCACGAACAGCCGCTCGCCCAATGACTCGACCTTCGCCCACAGCCCCGACACCGGGCCGATCTGCGTCGACCGTGGCAGTGATCGCAACAGCGACTTGGCGTTGGCGCTCGAGAACCGGCCGGTGTCGAACACGGCGATCCGACGATCCGTCACCACGACGGCCCGGTAGCTGCTCTTGAACAGCACGATCAGCGGACTGAGCAGGGCCCAGTACCCGTTGAAGGTCTGCGCCGGGAACACCGCCTGCACCTGTTCACCGGGCTCGAGGAACCGAGCAGTCCGCTCCACGATCTTGTCCCTCACTGCGACTGCCATGACTGCCCACCTTTCGACGGTCGCGGGTTGGCCCCGCGATGGGGATCTTCCATACGTGCTACGGATTGGGGACCGGCACGAACGCCGGTGTGACGTTGCCGTACGAACCCGTGAACGTGCCGGCACCCGAGAGCGGCCCGCTCAGGATGCAGTTGGCCACCTTCGCGGTTCCGCCTGTGCTGTTGCGCATGCTGGCGGTGGCGCCGCTGATCACCGAGTTGCGGACGGTCACCGACGCCGACGCGAGCGTCACGACACCGGTGGTCGAGGCGGTGACCGTCATGTTGTTCATCATGACCGACGAGGGCAGAACGTTGTCCACACCCTCACCGATGAACCCGACTCCCGCGGTTGCGGTGACGGTGACGTCGTTCATGGTCGGCGACGAGCCGTTCGACGGACCGCTGTTCCAGATGCCCGTCGCGTAGGCAGGGCCGGCGGCCACGACCACCACGTGCTGCAGCGCAGGCGCCGAGCCCCAGTTGAACAAGCCGGTCGCCGTGTTCGAAGCTCCGGTGGCGTAGGCGGCGACGTCGAGGAACGACACGGAACCAGCCACGACGTTCGACGTGTAGATGGCGTACGAGTAGGCGCTGTAGCCAGGGTTGGAGATCGCGATGTGGCGCACCTCGCTGGTGAGCGGCCCGAGCGCACGAAGTGTCGCATTCGGCCCGTCGGACAACGGGGAGGCATACCCGCACACGAGGCAGGTGAGGGTGGTGACGTCCTGGCCCGAGCCTTCGAGGTCGACGTAGTTCTTGAGCGTCACGCTCGAGGGCTCGATGTAGGTGCCGGGCGCGACCTTGATCACGTAGCGGTTCGTCGACGAGTTGTCGGTGATGGAGCTGAGTGCTGCGGTGACGGTCGTGAAGTCGCCACCGGAGCTCGCCACCCAGATCACGTGCGCCGGCAGCGGACCGGGATCACCGGTCGGCCCGGCTGGGCCGACCGGGCCCTGCGGGCCGACCAACTCGGTCGGCTCCGGCCACGCTCCGTGATCCTTCGGCCCGAAGATCGCCCACTTCTCGAGGTCGATGTAGAAGTCACCGTTCACACCCACCGACGGTTCCGGCTTGCCGTATCCGGAGAGCACCGTCCGCCCGTTCGTGCCAGTTGCGCCGGTCGGTCCCGCCGGACCAGTCGGACCGGTCGCACCCGTCGCGCCGGTCGCGCCCGTCGGGCCTGGCGGCCCGGCGAGGCCCGCCGTCGACGGCTCGTAGTAGCCGACGACGTCGGCGATCAGGTCCACGGTGCCGGCGAAGTTGTAGAACCCGACGCGTCCGTCGGCCGACAGCCGCACCGTCACCGCATTGGGCGCCGGCGCCTGCCCTGCCGTCCAGTTGAGGTTCGAGGTGATCGGCAACGCCGCGTCGGGCGGGTACACCGTCAGGTACCCGGATGCCGACGGGTTCACGAACGTGACGTTCATCGACACGCCGGTGGCCGAGGTCGGGATCGTGCAGTTGCCGTTGCTGCCCCACACCAACGGTGCATACGTCTCACCGGCAGCGATCGGCGATGAACGCGGCCCTACTGCGGCGCCCGTGCGCGTGTCCATCAGGCGGCACGGCGTGATCGGCACCAACACCGAGCTCACCCCTCCCGTCGAGGCCGACGACGTCAACACACCACCCGTCGCCACCGACAGTGCGACCACCGACAACACCGACGCCAACCGCGACCGGTGCGGCACCTTGACGCTCGTGCTCGCCTTCATGGCCACCACGCCCTTCCACCGAAGCCGTTCAGGATCGTTGCGGCGCGAGTGATCGAGGGTGACCGCCCGTTTCGCAGGTGTGTTTCGACCACCGTCGACGGACTCTCGCCTCACCTCGATGGTCCCTCCACAGGCCCACGACGGCCAGTGCTGAACGACCACAACGCCGCAAGTCGCCGGCCCCCGGTGACGGACGGCCCTTGCCCGTGATCGGTGCGCGGCCGGACAATGGGCAAGTACACACGCCAAGCGGGAGGACGGCCATGCCAGTTCACCGTTTCATCCACACGTCGCGCTTGTTCGCGGTCTGCGCACTGCTCGCGGCCGGGTGCACCTCGGAGCGTGTGAGCGGCCCGACCGACTCCGCCCCGGCGACCGCGGCGACCGCCGCGACCGCCACCACCGCACCGTCCGATGGTGCCGGCACCACCACCTCGGCAGTGGCACCGGTGGCACCCGGGCCGCCCACGGTGCAGTACGCCGACGACTTCACCACCGACGGCGACTCCATCGAAGGGTGGGCGTGGCTGCGAGATGACGCCGGCCTGCAGAGCGCCCGTTGGGTGTTCGGACGGATGCCGGGCGGCGGCACGATCGAGTTCGACTTCGAGTTGCTCGCCACCAACGCCCGCAGCGGCGGCCCGGGCTTCCCTGCTCGCTTCTGGCTCACCTACGGTGCCGCCGGCAACACGTTCCTCCCCCCTGCCGACGACCCGGTGTCGGTGGAGCTGCCGAACCTTGCACTGCCCGACGACCCGGTCGGCTACACCACCCGCGGCACGGTCGTGCTCACCTACGAGCAGCTGCCACCGAACACCACGGACGTGTGGGTGGCGATCAACCGCCAGGCGCCCGACGGGACGGTGGAGCCCTACCACGTCGCCGTGCGGGAGGCGAGCGTGGTCGTGAGGGTGGAGCCCGACGACGGCAACGACGGGAACGACGGCACCACCACCGAGACCACCGGCGGAACGACCACCGACACCACCGGCGATGGCGACAACACGGACGGAACGACCGGCGACAACACCACCGGCGACGACACGGCCGGCGACGAGACCGACGAAGGCTTCGTGGGTCCGCCGCTGATCGTGTCGATCGGCGACTCGTACATCTCCGGTGAAGCCGGCCGCTGGGCCGGCAACCCCGAAACGCTGCTCTCTGCCGACGACACCGACGCACTCGGCGCCGACGCCTACAACGACGGTGGTTTCGCCGAGTACGAGCTGATCGCCGGTTGTCACCGCTCGGAGTCGGCGATGATCCACATCGGCCAGGCCGAGGATGGCACGCCGGTGGACAGCTTGAACCTGGCCTGCTCCGGCGGCCAGACCTACACGACCGCGGACAAGCCCGGAGTCGACCAGTGCCCCGACGGCGAGGCGATCCTCACCGACGCCAACGCTGCCGACCCGACGTACTGGAACACGTACAAGGGCGACGTCCACCCGGTCACTCCCGACTACGCCTTCACCTGCGCCCAGGGCAGGACCGGCCAGGTGACGTCGCTCAGCGAGTTCGTCACACCTCAGGAAGGCTCTGGGGCACAGCGACCGATCTCGATGGTCGTGCTCAGCATCGGCGGCAACAACTTCCGCTTCGGCGACGTGGTCAAGGAGTGCGTGATGGACTTCATGTACGCCCGTCAGTGGGGCACGCGCTGGATCAACATCGGGTTCGGGGTGAAGGTGCCGATCCCGTACCTGATCGAGACGCACTGCAAGGACTCCGCGATCGCGTCCCAGGTGTTCAACCCCGACAGCATCGCTGCCCGCCGCCACGAGATCGCCGGCTCCATCTACGACATCCGCGAGGTGATGGCCGCTGCCGGCTACGCCGACAGCGACTGGACCTTGGTCGTCAACACCTACCCGTCGCCGATTCCCAACAGCGACGAGTTCGACTTCTTCGAGACCGGCATCAACCGCTTCGACGAGGGCTGCGGTTTCTGGGACGAGGACGCCGACTGGGCGAACAGCGTGGCCCTGCCCACCATCAACCAGACGGTGCGCAACGCGGTCGCCGATGTCGGCGCCTCCAACATCGTGGTGATGGACACGTCGCAGGCGTTCGACGACCGGCGGCTGTGCGAGGACGACGTCGAGAAGGTGGACGCCGTGTTCGGACCCGACAGCTGGCAGGA
>JBAVTH010000393.1:0-2185 GCA_049696035.1 Ilumatobacteraceae bacterium | reverse complement strand
GGCACGTCGGATGACGAGGGCGAGGGTCGCCAGACCGCACAACACGTAGAGCGCCGCTTGGGTGTTGAGGAGCACTTTGACACCGACGTGGTCGATGAGCGCACCGACAAGGACGGATCCTCCGATGGCGCCGGCTGCGCCCGTGGCCGACGCGAGCCCCTGGAACCGTCCGAGGAGCTCTGGAGGGCACAGGCGTTGGGCCGCTCCCATAGCGCCGACCTGTGATGTCATGTTCGGGAGACCGCTGAGCGCAAAGAGAACGAAGAACAGCCACAGTGATGTTGTGAGGGCGGTGATGTTGACGAACACGAACGCCACGAGCCCGAGTCCGCTGTAGCCCCACATCATCAAGAGCGCCGGATCGACGTTCTTGGCGCGGCGACCAACCAGGTACGAGGCTGCAAGACCTCCGAAGGCGGCCATCCCTCGGATCAACCCCACGGTGGCTTCGTTGCCGCGGAGCACGTCGATGACGAATGCGATGAACAACACCGGAAACATCGCGAACGTCCAACTCGCCAGGGTCTGCACCGTGAGGTACCCGACGAGACGAGGGTGTTGGGCGATCTGGTTCCACCCGCTGCGAACACTGACGTTCTCGTTGTCGGTCCCTGCATCGTCGTTGTTCAGGCTTGGCGTCGGCGTGCGCACAAGCCACGTCGCACCCGCAACAGCAAGGAACGTCACGCCGTCGACGATGACCACGAGCGGCAACCCGCCGGCCGCGACTGCAAGACCGCCGATCGGTGAGCCGACGAGGCGGGCCAGGGAGCCGGCGGCTCCGTTCGCGGCGTTCGCTGCCGTCAGCTGCTCCGGCGGCACGATGCGCGGTACGAGCGCGAACGATGCTGGGTCGTTCACCTCGCGCAGCAATCCCTGCAGCACCGCAACGATGAACGCCGGCCAGATCCGGTCGGCCGAGACCGCAAGCAACGGCGCCAGGCAGATCGCCTGCAACACGTTGGTGACGATCACCGTGCGACGCAGATCCCACCTGTCGACGAGGCTGCCGCCGTACGGTCCCCAGGCGATCGCCACCAGCAACTCGATGACGACGATCGCCGCAGTAGATCGACCGGACCCGGTCTCGACGTAGACGTACGCCGGCAACGCAACCGCCAGCAGCCAGTCGCCTGCGTTGTTGACGAACCCGCCGACGAGGACCACACGAAAGTCCCGATTGCTCCACACGCTCACCGACACGCCGTGGACTCTGACACATCAACGGCGCCCAGTTGGCACGACCAACCAAGCCGCGATGTGTGAATCGCCCGTATTCGGCGGAACTCCACTCCGACAGCGTCGCCGTGGTGTCGCACGTCCGATCGCGACCCGTGCGCGCGGAACGCCGCCGCCACAGCCGTTGACACACGGGCCGGCCATCGGTGGGCAGCGTCTGGGGTGCCGCCCGCCTTAAGGTTTGGAGGGCGAACGTGGTAACTGTCGACAGAGATGAAGGAGGAGACCCATGGCGAAGCTGATCTACGCGTCGAACATGTCCCTCGACGGCTGCACCGAGGACGAACGCGGCGCCTTCGACTGGGCTCCGCCGGATGACGACGTCTTCGCGTTCATCACCGAGCTCATGCGGTCCGCAGGGACGTATCTCTACGGGCGGCGCATGTACGAGACCCTGGCCGTGTGGGAGACCGACTCCACCCTGGCCGCGCAGTCAGACCTCACGGCCGACTACGCCAGCGCATGGCAGGCGGCGGACAAGGTCGTCTACTCCTCGACCCTGGCCGCGCCGCACACTGCGAACACTCGACTCGAACGCCACTTCGACCCCAACGCCGTACTCCACCTGAAGGCCGCCGCCAGTAGAGATCTGTTGGTCGGTGGCCCGACCCTCGCAGCACAGGCACTGGTCGCCGGGCTGGTCGACGAGCTGGCCCTGTTCGTCTGGCCGATCGTCCTCGGTGGGCGCAACCCCGCACTGCCGACCGACACGCGCTCCGATCTCGAGCTCCTCGACGAGCACCGATTCAGCAACGGCGTCGTCCACCTCCGCTACCGCTTTCAGTAGCAACGCAGGGAATCGCACCCTCGCGCACTGCCCCAGAACACCGGCTGCGCGGCACGACATTCACGACCGACCGGCACCTCGGTGAGAGAGCATGCGCTACAACTCTGCGGCGCGTCAGGCACCAGCGGCCTCATCGAAAGCTCGGAGGCGCTGTAGACC
>JBAVTH010000392.1:0-6331 GCA_049696035.1 Ilumatobacteraceae bacterium | reverse complement strand
ACCCAGCCCCCTGCCCCTCCTGCCACGTCGGCGCCGAGCGGCGGATGAGCCCGGCCGGCGGGTCGGTTGTGGACACCACCGAACACGGGGCCCTGCAACACGAGTTCCGTGTGATGGGCAGCCGCTCGTACGTGATCGTGCACGGCGGCACCCGAGAGATGCTCGACCGAGCCGAAGCCCGGTTGCGCGAGTTGGAGTCGTGGTGGAGCCGCTTCCGGGAGGACAGCGACATCACCATGGCCAATCGCGCAGCCGGCCGGCCGGTGGTCGTGCACGGTGACACGCTCGCGGTCGTCGCTCGTGCGCTCGACGCGTGGCGACAGACCGCTGGACGCTTCGACATCACCACCTTGCCGGCGCTGCTGAGCGCCGGCTACACGCACAGCGCCGTGAACCAGTCGTTGGCGCCCAGCGTGCCGGGCTCGCGCATCGGGATGAGCGCGATGGTGCACGTCGACTACGACGCCTCCACGCTCACCGTCCCCGCCACCACCGCCATCGATCTCGGTGGCATCGGCAAGGGCTTCGCCGCCGACATCGTCGCCGAGGAGCTGATCGAAGCCGGCGCCACCGGGGCACTGGTGAACATCGGCGGCGATCTGGTCGTGCTGGGCTCTCCCTGTGACGACACATCCTGGTACCTGGGCATCGAGGACCCGCGCAACCCGCCGAGCCATGTCGCCACGCTGCGGCTGCAGAGCGGCGGCATGGCCACCTCGGGCACCACCATCCGCAAGTGGACGCGGGCCGACGGCACCGCCGCCCACCACCTGATCGACCCGACGCGGGCGACGCCGTCGGCCTCGGGGATCGTCACGGCGACGGTGCTCGCGGCCGATGCGGCCACCGCCGAGGCGTTCGCGACCGCGGCGATGATGTTGCCGGGCGACGAGGCGGTGGCGATGCTCGACAGCGTGCACCTCGCCGGCCTGGCGGTCGACCGCGATGGTCAGGTGTTCGAGACCTCGACGATGAGAGACTTCAGATCATGAACGAACATTCCATGTGGTACATGTCGCGCGCCAGCGGCATGGTGGCCTGGGTCGTGCTGGGCATCACCTGCCTGTGGGGCATCCTGCTCATCACGCGCATGCTCAAGCCGGCCGACCGGCCGGCGTGGTTGCTCGACCTGCACCGCTACCTGGGCGTGCTGTCCATCGTCACCACCGGGGCGCACATGGCGACGCTGGTGGGCGACAACTGGGAGCACTACGGCTGGAGCGAGCTGTTCATCCCGTTCACCGACTTGAAGTACTCGAACACGGCAGCCATCGCATGGGGCGTGTTCGCCTTCTACCTGATGGTCGTCATCCAGCTCACGTCGTGGATCATGAAGTGGCTGCCGCGCAAGCTCTGGCACGCCATCCACCTGCTCTCGTACGTGCTGTTCGTGATGGTCACCATCCACGGCTTCAAGGCGGGCACCGACAGCACCAACATCGTGTTCTTCGCCATCGCCTCCGGAGGCATCGCCATTCTGCTCTTCGCCTTCATCGCGCGCGTGCTGCAAGGCAACGCGAAGAAGGAGCAGCGGGCCGCGGCCAAGGCCGCCCTCGCCACCGCCGAGTAGCCGGCGCCAGAACCACCATTGCGCGGCCGCGCCGGTCACAATTGCGGCGTGGAGTTCGTGATCGCCCGCAACCCCGACCCCGACTCATCGCTGCCGTACCTGGTGCGGCTGCCGCTCGGCCCCAGCGGCATCGCCCTCAAGGTGCGCGACACGTGGCCTCGCACAGCGAAGGTCTACTGCCATCGAGCCGACGAATGGCCGGCCGAGCTCGACATCATCGAGCGTGTGCCGGTGCGCTCGTGCGTACGGCGCGGCGCCGCCATCGACCTCGTGCTGGATCGTGGCCGCGAGAACCGCTCGCAGTTCGTGTTCGCCAACGCCCGCGGCCGGGAAGTGATCTTCTGGCAGAGCGCCCGCACCAGCAAGCAGGCTCGGCCGGCGGTGGCGTTGCCCACTGCGCGCGCGGCCGGGCTGACACTCGAAGTGCTGGTCGACACCCACGAGCAGTACCCGTGGAGGTTCTCCCAGCAGCAGGCCGTCACCCGACGCCGGGCACTGACGACCGGCGACTACGCGGTGGCCGTCGAGGAGCGGGTGCTCGCCGTCGTGGAACGCAAGAGCCTGGCCGATCTGGTGGGCACGCTGATCAGCGGCAAGCTGCGCTACCTGCTGGCCGATCTGGCGACGGTGCCGCGAGCCGCGTTGGTAGTGGAGGATCGCTGGTCGTCGGTGTTCAAGCTCGACAGGGTGCGGCCATCGGTCGTGGCCGACGGTCTCGCCGAGGCCCAGGTGCGCTTCCCGACCATCCCCATCGTGTTCTGCGAAACGCGACCGCTCGCGCAGGAGTGGGCGTACCGCTTCCTGGGCGCCGCACTTGCACACGCTGGCGAGCACGAGCACGCCGCCGAACTCGAACGCCGACTGCCCGCCGCCGGGCCGGTCGGCCGTGCCGAGCCCACCGTCGCCGAGATCCGCGCCTGGGCCATCGCCGCCGGTCTCCCCGTTGCCGACAAGGGCCGCCTCCGTCCCGAAGTGCGCGCCGCGTACGAGGCCGCCGGCAGCACCCGGGGCGAGTGACGAAAGGTCGTCGGTCGGGCAGGCTCGCCCGACCGATCGGCAGGCCGTTCAGCCCTGCGGCACCTCGTGCCCGCCGTACCTGAGCGAGCCCGGGGTGGTGAGCTCCTGGCCGGTTTCGATCCATGTCTTGAGGCCGGAGAGGATCATCGGCCAGCCGCCGTAGAGCTGCTCGTTGGCGCCCTCTGCGAGTTGGTCGTGGGTGACGATGAGACGGCACGAGTCAGCGACCGGCTGGATCTCCCAGGTCACCCGCGAGGTTCCTTCTTCGGCAACATCGTCGCCCCACAGGGCACGGAACGTCTGCACGAGCCGGCGCGGCGGATCGACCTCGAGGTTCTCGCCTTCCACCAGCGGCCCCGGCGCGCGAGGGTTGGTGATCACGTAGTGGGAACCCGCCGCCCAGTCGGACTCGATGTGGTTGCCGAACTGGAAGCGGGCTCTTGTCTCGGGGTCGGTGATCGCGGCCCACAGCCGCTCGGGGGTCGTACGGATGTAGATCTCGAAGACGCGTTCCATCTGTTGCTCCAGTTCGTGTCGGAGATCGGCAAGGCCCGCGGCCCACACCTCGGTGTACTTGTCGATCCAGCGGTCGTGGACGAGGCGGATGGGCACCGCGTTCAGGAAGTGCAGCTTCTCGCGACCCCGTCGCTTGCTGACGACCAGTCCGGCTGCCTCCAGCAGTCGGAGATGCTTCGCCACCGCGACCCGGCTCATCGGGAAGCGGTCCTGCAGCGAACGGAGCGGCTGCCCATCGTGCCGGAAGAGCACGTCGAGCAGCGCTCGCCGAGTCGGGTCCGCAAGTGCTTTGAACACCAGATCCACGGGCGAACAATAGGAAACCATTTGGTGTTCTGTCAATGGCTGATCCGACTGGACGGTGGCGCCGCCGAGGTACCGCTCGAGCCGGTGGCAGGATGTCGTCGTGTCTCCTCTCGTCGCCATGCCACGCATCGACGTGCTGCAGCTTGCGCAGGTCGAGGGCGTCCCCGAGTTCCATCCCGAACACGACACGTTCGTTCCGTTCCCGGTCCACGGGTTCCTCATCCATCACCCTGATGGCGCCATCGTCGTCGACACCGGCATCGGCCTCGGCAACGGCTTCATCGACGCGCTCTACCCACATCGGTCCACGCCCCTCCTCGACGAACTGCACCGCTGCGGCGTCGACGAGCGCGACGTGGTGCTGATCGTCAACAGCCACCTCCACTTCGATCACTGCGGTCAGAACGCGGTGCTGTCGTGCGCGATCGCCGTGCAACAGGCAGAGCTGGAAGCCGCTCGTCAACCCCACTACACCGTCGACGACTGGGCCACGATTCCAGTGCACCGCGCGCGGGTGCTCGACGGCGATGCCGAGCTGTGCGAAGGCGTGCGGGTGCTGCTGACACCCGGCCACACGCCGGGTCACCAGGCGGTCGTGATCGACTCTGCCGATGGAGCGGTGCTGATCGCGGCACAGTGCATCTTCCGACGGGCGGCATGGCATGGCGAGGTCGAGGCGGCGAACCTTCACGGCGTCGAGTGGCACGCCGAGGCCGCCGCCAGCCTTGCTCGGTTGCGAGCGCTCCGGCCCCACCGCGTGCTGCTGTCGCACGACCTGGCGGTGGAGCAGGCCCGTCGGTAGCTGTCAGCCGTTCTTGCCCGCGCTCTGGCGAGCGGCGACCACCACACCTGCGTTCCAGCCCGGCGCCCGACCGCCAGCAGGGGGGCGGATGCCTGTCAGGTCGATCCCGCCACGGGAGAGCACCCACGCGATGACGCTGTTCGAGTTCCACATCTCGCCGGCGCGCAGCTCGTCACGGCCCCACACCGGGGTCGGCACGTCGGGAACCGCCGCGAGGACTCGCCGCACGACCGAGGGATCGTCGGTCAGTCGCACCGGGCCGCCGACGGCCTCGTGGGCATCAGGGATCACTCCACCCAGCCAACGGCGGATCTCGTAGCGGAAGACCCGGAACCGACACGCGGCCCTCGATCCGACCGCACCGGCGGCGACGACTCCGCGGAGGTCGCCGTCGGCGTCGGGGACCGGTGTCTGCTCGATCACGTATCGGCCCTCCGGGGCATGCACCTCGAGCGCGGAGTGGTAGAGGTCGCACCGCTCTCGCCGGCGGAACGAGGCCGACGCCGCCTCGAACAGCTTGCCGCTGACACGCACGACGTGGGCACCCGCGCCCAGTGGGATCCAGAGGAGGTCGACTGCCGCACCACCATCGGCCACCACCGGCGGCGAGTTCTGCTCCGAGACATGGTGCTCGCTCATCAACTCCCATCCTGCCCGACGCAACGAGGTGACCGCGGCGCGTGCGAACGAGGTGAACCGTCATGCTCGGCGGGGGGCCGGGTCACCCACGGTACTTCCGGAGAATCGATTGACAGTGAGGACGAACATCTGTACGATAGTATGCATGAGTATCTTGGACGAACACGTCGACCAGATCCTCCTCAGCCACGCTGAGGCGCTCGCTGCCGTCGCCGAATGGGAACGGCGAGGCGCCCTCCTTGCGCTCGCGCTGCGCCACGTAGAGAGGTCCGGCACGTTCGGAAGCGATGGCTCCATCACGATCAAGGAATGGCTCCGCGACCACGCGCGCATGACCTCCCAGGGCGCCGGTGAACTGTTGGCACTGGGCCGTTTCCTCGACACCAACACCGCATTCGCCGAAGCCGCCGTCACCGGCCAGTTGTCCGGCGGCCAGCTGGCAGTCGCCCGCCGCCTGGGCCGCCCGAAGTTCGCTGCACTGCTGGCCGAGCAACAGCAGGCGCTCGTCGACACGCTCACCACGCTCGACATCCACGACACCGTCAAGGCTGTCGAACACTGGCGCAACTGCGCCGAAGCACTCATCGACGACGATGCGCCACCACTGGAACGCCCGTGCGAGCTCACCTTCGGCCGCACCCTCGATGATCGGCTGCACGGCAACCTCAGCCTCCACGACGCTGCAGCCACAGAGTTCGAGAAGGCAATCCACAACGCGGTCACGCACGACGGCGAAGGCGACGACCGCAGCCTGGCCGAACGCCAGGGAGACGCCCTGTTCGACATCGCCGCCTTCTTCAACAAGAACCACGAGAACGACGGCACGCCGCGCAACCTGCCGACGGTTTCGCTGTCGGCAGACCTGTCCACCATCACCTCCAAGGTGCCAGAAGGCGTCGACGACGACACACAACGCCCGCTCACACCCGCGTGCACCGACACCTACCTGTGCGACTGCAAGATCCACGCCATCCTCCGCGACGCCAACGGCATTCGGCCGCAGCCAACGCACCGTGCCCCGCACCCTGTTCCGTCAGATCGTCGCCCGCGACGGCGGCTGCCGCTACCCCGGCTGCCACCGCCCCGTCCGCTACACCGACGCCCATCACATCATCCACTGGCGACGTGGTGGCCACACCGACTACGACAACCTCCTCCTGCTGTGCTCGCGGCACCATCACCACGTCCACGAGCACGACATCCATCTCAAGTTGCTCGACTCCGGTGAGGCCCACTTCAGCTGGCACGACGGCCGCGAGCGAACCACTCATCCACGGGGCGCGCCGCCCAGACGCAGGCTCGCGCCAGCCAGGTGATGCGACCCACCTCGTGCACCACCGCGAACCGGCCGCGGTAGCAGCGCGCCCCACGTCGGGTTGGGCAGCAGTTGCCACACTTCCCTACCATCGGCTGCGGGCCACAGTGGGTGTGGGCCGGGAGCGAGGCACAGTCATGTTCGAGTGGAGCGACGAGCACCAGAT
>JBAVTH010000391.1:0-3195 GCA_049696035.1 Ilumatobacteraceae bacterium | reverse complement strand
GACGCGAGCGATGTCGTCGCGCCCGATCTCGATCTGTCGACGAAGAGCGGTCCGCAGTGCTCGGACTTCGATCGAACCGAGTCCGCTTCCTCGCTGCGCAGGCAACCCATCGCCGATCCACGAAAGCGATCTGCCACGCCGCTCACCGTATCTCTCGTCGTCTCGCTGCCCAGAGCTGTTGATTGGGGCGACCGCGAGGGGGCCTTGCTACATGCGCCGACGCTTCGGCTGCACGACACGCTGCAGGCCTCTCGCAATCTCGCCAAGGTCGGGGTTGGATGCGGCGATCCACACGACGAGTTCGTAGACGTCGTCGTTGGACGCACGTGACGCCTTGACGCCGTTGAGCTCCAGGAACACTGCGGTGGCCAGCCAGCCGAGCCTCTTGTTGCCGTCCACGAGTGCGTGATCGTTGACGATCGACTGCAAGAGTGCCGCCGCTTTGGTGAGTACGTCAGGGTACGCATCCTCGCCAAACGCAGTGGTCTGTGGGCGGGCAGCGGCGGAGCCGAGCAGGCCGATGTCGCGAATCGGTGGCGGGTCGCCGAGCAGGCTTCGGGCGAGATCGATGAGGTCGTCGAGGTCGAGAAACTCGATCGGCTCGCTCATTCGCCAAGGCGTCGCAGGGCGTCGGCGTGCGTTTTCATGACCAGCGCTGCCGCAGCACCGACCCGGTCGCTGTGTTGGCCGCGGCTGACGAACTCGCGGACAGCTCGTCGGGCGGCTTCCTGCATCGAGATGCCCTCCGCGTCGGCACGCTCGCGGAGCGCTGCCTGCTCGGTGTCGGTGAGGCGGAGTGTCATGGCCACGCGGTCATGGTATCAGTTCGATACCGCACCGTGCCGGAGTGCGCTATCCAGAACGCTCGGCGAAGAGCGCATGACAACGGCTCGGATCCGGCGGTAGGTGGCGCGCTCGGATCGGATGTTCTGTGCGCGTCGGCGGCTTGCGTCATGCGCACACTTCGGGCGTTGGGCGCTCGTTCGGCTCAACTCAGCGCCCGAGGCACTCGCGATCAACGAACTCGTTGATCGTTTCGAGTGCGACTGCCACGTCGGAGTCGTCACCACCCTCATTCGCCTCGGTGAAAGACCCGCTCTCCACGACGGACGCCGTGAACTCGATCAGTACGGCCAATTCGTCGCTCAGTTCGGGCGCTACGTACGGCTCGATCGCGCTGAAGTACTGGCTGGCGACAACGACCTCCTCGAAATCGTCACGTGGCTGGGGCCGCGTGTTGATGACGCTCACTGCCCAGCAGAAGTCCTGGTAGCTGGCTTCTGGCTCGAAGCCCGCTCGTGGCTCGCTCGCTGCGCCCGACGCGTCCTGGGCACCGAAGTACGGAGCGGGCTGATCCACTGCTGCTCCGTCCAAGGCGACGACCAAGATCTCGGAGTCGATCTGGTCACGCCCACGCGGACTCGTCGAGTCCACCGATGTGAGTGGCATTGTCGTGGTTGTGGGGTCGGAGGAGCTGGAATCGCACGCGCCAATGGCGCACGCCATAGCAAGTACGACCACCGATGCCCGCCCGCGCAACATGTCGCAGAACCTAATCGGCCGTAAGCACTAGCAGCGCAGACCTGCCGCTTGGCGCTACCTAGCGGCCATCCTCGGAGAGCGCATGACGACGGCCTGCGGAACCGGCGGTATGGGATGTCGGACGAGTTCGCCGGCGGCAGGAACGGCTCGGTGGGTGGTGTCGGGCTGTCAGACTTGGCCCCGATGGATGTTCCGCCGTTGACGATCAGGTCGTTGTCAGAGTGTCCGGGGGTGGCGGGTCAGATCGCGTCGTGGCACTGGCGCGAGTGGGGCGGCGACACGGTTGGGGAGACGCTTGAGGACTGGTCGAACCGGGTCGCTTCTCGTGCAGGATCGGTCGGCGTGCCGTTCACCCTGGTCGGGTTCGTGGGCGGCGTGCCGGTTGGGGCGGTGTCGGTGTGTTGGGACGACGCTGATCGACGCTTCAGTGGCGTCGGGCCGTGGGTGTCGGGGATTGTGGTTCGCAGCGAGGCACGCAACCTCGGCGTCGGGCGTGCGCTGCTGCGCGCAGCGGAGGATCGATGCCGCGAGCTCGGCTACGAGCGTGTGTGGCTGCACACCGGAGAAGCACGGCGTTTCTACGCGCGGATGGGTTGGCAGCTGGAGGCCGATAAGTCGTTCCCGGACCATGACGCGGTGCTCAGCAAGCGCCTCGTCGACGACGCGCAGCGCATTGGACTGCGATCATCGGACGGCGTGTTGGTGGTCGCGCACCGGGGGGCCTCCACGGAATGCCCGGAGAACACGATGCCAGCCTTCGACCGGGCAATCGACCTGGGGGCGCACGTGATCGAGTTCGACGTGCAACCGACCAGCGACGGTCAGCTCGTGGTGATCCATGACCTGACATTGGACCGGACCACGAACGGTCACGGGCCAGTGTTCCGGTCGACCTTCGATGAGATCAGGGGCCTGGACGCCGGCTCGTGGTTCGATCCGGCGTTCGCCGGCACCTGCGTTCCGACGTTGGTCGAGGTCCTCGAACTGGATGGGAGCATGTTCGAGTTGGAGTTGAAGGGCTACGGCGAGGCATTCGTCGACGCAGTGCTCGAGACGGTGCGAAGTGCCGGGGTGTTGGATCGTGTCGAGTTCACCGGGTCGAACCCGCTGCTGGTGGGGATGCTGCGCCGCAAGGAACGTCGGGCGGTCACCGGTTTGTTCTCCGCACCCAGGCAGCCGTGGATGTCCGGCGAGGTGTATGAGCACCACGTCGTCGGGACCGCTGCGACGTCGGGCGCTGCTATCGCTCACGTGTACGCACAGCACCTCACCCCGGCCATCGCCGATCGGCTGCACGCGCTTGGTATGCAGGTCCACGCCAACGACGCCGCCTCGAGCGACGAGGTACGTCGGGCGATCGATGCGGGCGCGGATCGGGTGTCGATCGGCGACGTCGCCGTCGCCATCGATCTTGCCGCGCGCGTCGCAGACGTTGATGTGTAGCTGGATGCCGCGCCCCACGGAGCCGGCGGTTGGGGACACCGCCGTCCCTCGTGGTCCGGGCCGGCGCGGCGCGCCCGACGTGAGGCCGCGGTGCAATTGCGTCCGAGTCGCCGAGTCGTATCGTAGTGACGTGGCTCGTTACGTGATTGATGCTCCGACCCTGCTGCATCTGGTCGCCGAAAGCGTGCATGTCAGTTCCGCGCACCAGCT